>JAUNIO010000070.1 GCA_030535355.1 bacterium
ATGGATCCCAGGTCAATCACTTAGACGAGTTCCGGCACAGATAATGTGCTGTGTAAATAAAGTCGCTGAGCTGATGTAAAAAAGGCTATTCTTACTAATGAGTAAGAATGGTCTTTTTGATTTTAAGTTTTTTTTGCATTTTTGCTACATACCTGAAAAAGATGAAATGTTTATAAAGGAATAAATATATCATTAACAAATAATTAATTTCATGTCTTTGTATTTGCAGTCTAATCGCTGGTTATACCCTTTGCCGTCACGATTGGGCTTAATTCTATGTTAAAGGATGTTTCGTTTAATGATCACTTGCAACAGGAAATGGAGTACAATCGCTTCCTTGCTGCTGTCTTTAGGCGTGCTGCTCGGTTTAACAGCTGTTGGCTGTACCGATAAAGACCGCGATAGCAATGGCAATCCCATTGAAGAAGCTACTTATAATCTTTACATTTGCCCCGAAGGTTACACGGTCAATGGGGATGGCAATGTCATTGTCGATGCCGAGGGCCACGACATCATCGCCTCTGATATTCCCAGCAGTTACGATATCGCTAATGGCAAAACCCGCAGTTTCGTAGTCATCTGTGAAAAAATTACCAATACCGAAGAGACCTATTCGCTGATGAATGACGCCGCAGTCGATTTCCGCGTCAATAATCAGACTGATCTTATCACCAACGATGGTCTTACAGTTACTGTATCCGCTGATGCCGTGCCTGAAGCTGGCGCTGCGGTTTTGACTGCCATTTATTACGACGGCGACGATATTTTGGCCGATACAGAAGTCAATATCAACGTTGTCGCTGCTTCAGGTTACGATGCCATCAGCATTCTGCCCCCGGGTTATGTCGTTGAAGACGGTGAACTCAAAGACGAAAACGGTGAAGCTGTAGATGTTGATGACGTCGATCCTAATTTTAATATTACCGCGCCTGGTGATTATCGGTTTGTCGTCGTTGGTGTGAATGAAAATGACGACGGCACAAAGACCTATACGGATGTTACCAACGATGCTGAACTCGCTCTCGAATTAGAGACCAATCACGAAGAAGCTTTTACCATCGAGGACGGAGCCAAATTAGTCGTCAGCGAAGATGTGCAGGATGGTGATACAGCTACCGTCAAGGGTACTTATGGCGAGGAACAGCTGACTGCTGAGATTAATATTACCGTAGGCGAGGAACCCGCTGATTATCAGTATATTCGCATTCTGCCTCCCGGTTACAGCGTGGACAATGGCGTTCTTTACGATGAAAACGGCGACGAAGCCGATATCGATATGATCGATCCCGTCTATACGGTAACCGAACCTGACGAGTACACCTTCGTAGTTATCGGCTACAATGTCGATGATGAAGGCAGCAAAACTTATACCGATATAACCAGCGACGAGCAGCTCGCTTGGGAACTGTCCGGCGAATTTACCGAAGGTACCGTGAGCTTGGAAAACAATGTGCTGACCGTGGCTGAGAATGCTCAGGACGGCGAAAACGCTCAGGTTGACGTTACTTACGGCGCTACCTCTCTTACAGCGAACATTCAGATTTCTTTGTCTATAGAAGAGACTGCTTCTTACAGCGATATCAGAATTCTGCCTCCCGGCTATTATGTAAAAGACGGTCTCGTTTACGATGAGACGGATACCGAAGTTTCCATCGACACAATTGCCAACAGCATGGCTATTGACGTGGACTTTGGGCAGGTTTATGAGTTCATTCCCGTGGGCATTTCGGAAGATGGGGACGGCAACAAAACCTGCACTGATCTAAGCGGCGATGACAAGTTTGTCTTCTTAATCCAGGGCACTCCTTCTGAGGACGGCTCTGTCGATATGAGCGTCGGTTCTGATGGGCACGCTTTTGTGACCATCTCTGCTGAAGATAAATGCAGCGCTGGTACTGTTTATCTCGTCGGCGATTATACCGTTGATGACGAGACTACGCTGAGCTGCGATATAAACTTTACGCTGAACCCTGGAGCCTAAACTGTAACTTAGTTTACTCTGGATGACATGAAAAAAGCTCTTTCCTTAGCGAAAGGGCTTTTTTGTTAGGAGCGAAAGAATATTTTTACCAGCTCTTGATGAAGGTATTAATGTAGTTTTCCAGGCAGTTTTTGATAACCTGAATGGCTTCGGCGCGATCGCCTTGCTCTTTTATAGCGGTATTTTTGTGTTCTAAGGATTTATAGACGCTGAAAAAGTGGCTGATCTCATCAATTAAATGAGGGGGCAGGTCGGTAATGTCCTGATAAATGTTGTAGTTGGGATCGTCGATGGGCACAGCGATGATCTTTTCGTCGTTCTTGCCGTTGTCCAGCATGAAGATTACCCCGATAGGCCGGGCCCGGCACAGGGTGAGGGGCTGGATGGGCTCAGAGCAGAGCATCAGCACGTCCAGAGGGTCGCCGTCATCGCCGTAGGTACGGGGAATAAAACCGTAGTTGGCCGGATAGTGAGTGGAAGTGTGCAGGATGCGGTCCAAAATGAGCAGGCCGGTTTCCTTATCCAGTTCATACTTGGTCTTGCTGCCTTTGGCTATTTCGATGACCACGATAAATTCTTCGGGGGTGACTCGCGCTGAACTGATGCTGTGCCAAATGCTGTTGTTAACCTGCTGCATGTTGTTTACGCCTCCGCACGCCTATAATAATCAAACTCGGCGTCCTGATAAAGTATGCTTTTGTAAAATACAAAATTTGACAGGAAAATATGCCTGTGTTATATTTCTAGAGAAAGTGCTACCGATAGACGGTCAGCCCTTAGCAACGATTACAACGGTAACCGCGACCTGGCAGGGGGGGCGGTTACTGCTGTTTCTGGCGATCTATGCGTCCCATGGCAAAACCGATGGCGAAGCCGATACTCAAACAGGCTAGTCCAAAACTGAGCACTGTAAGAAGCTGATCAATATTCAGCATACGTATATCCCTCCTTTCGCAATATATTCCCTTGTAGGGGCAGCTAGTTAGAGGGTTATATGTCACCCTCAATAGAGGGCTTAACCGTCAACCGTATATGGTAGCACCGAAACTAGTATATCATTGTTGTCTTTGTCAAGGCAAGGGTTAAACGCTAATTAAGTATTAACATCTTTGCAATCGATTAATTCATTAAGTAATGATAAAATACTTTAGTTTTAGGAAATCTTAAAACTAGAAGACTATAGATTTGCAAGGTTTTGTCTAAAAGCTTTTAACGTATCAGTAGTTGAGGTAACGCGATGTCTTCACCGATCGGTTCGCCCTTGGGTAACAGAATAGATTTTGACAATATCTTTAAGCCAATCAACGCTTACGATTCTCTCAAATCGCGTTTGGATAAAGATGCTGTCAGAGAGACTAGCGGTGATTCTCTTGAGGTGGGAGGGCGCAAAACCAATGCCTGGGAATCGGCTAAGGCTAATCTGCGCTCCATACGCGAAAGTTTGGTAAAGACGGTACATCCCAAAAGCTGCGCCTTAGAAGGTATAAAGGGCGCCATCAAGACTGGACATCCTTTAAGCATCTGTACCAATTTTTTTGAAGGCATTGCCTTAGACGCTTTGCGCTTGGTGCGCTTGCCAGTATCTGTGGCTAAGGATACCGCTGACGCGGCCATGTGGACGGCTGTTGCCGGAGTTGAGCGCTTAACCGGAACCGATAAGATCACGCCGCAAAAGCCCGTAGGCGATCCGCCGGATTTTGATACCGTCAGTCTGCGCACCCCTCAAACCGGGCGCAGCGGCTATTTCCATTACGCCTTGAAAGACGGCCAGATTTGGACGCGCTACGATCCGATTATCGCTGATAAACCTTTTGAGTTCGCAGTGGGCGAGCCTATCTCTAAGGCCCAGGCGCAAAAGATGATCTCTGAGGCCAGCGGCCCTTACGATTATGCCTTTAATCCCGAGAAGAACAGCTTTACCTGCAGTCCCAAAGCCAACGCAGCCGATTTAGGCTATATGATGCGCAGTGGGCGTTTGGTTGAAGTTCCCAAAGAACAGGCCTCGGCCTGGCATCTGCACGACGGCAACGGCGGTCCCAAGCTTCCCGAGGGCGTGGAAATCACTAAAATTCAAGTCGCCGGTGATTTTATAGAGGCTGTGGCCAGCGATGGGCGGGTTTATAGTTACGATCCTACTAAGCCTGACGGTTTCTGGAGAGCGGAAAAGGGATGTCCCATGCACGGTAAGGTCTTTTTGCCTAAAGATGCCCGCGATTGGACCTTGGGAGAAGCGGTAACCGCTAAGCCTAAACGCAACTGCTTTAAGTCGATGAATCCTTTTACCGATATTGTAGGCCATTGGCAGGATGGCCGGGGACGGGAGCAGGATTTCAATTTTGTGGCGACTAGCGCTATTCTCAGCGCTGACGGCCGGGAGATTCGCTATCGCGATACCGGTTTGGCGGCGGATTTCAGCCGCGGTTTCCTCACTCCGCACAATGGGGAATTCGAAGCCGATAAGCTGGCGGGCGCCGGCTCCACCTGGTTCGTCTGCGGCACCGATCCCGACGGCAAGCCGGCCATGTACACCCGCATGTTCGACTACGAGATCAACGGCGCTTGCCCAGGCCAGCATTACACCTATCAGGACGACGTGCCGTTTGAGCCGGGCAAAAAGTATCCCTTCTCGACCAATGAGCCGTATATGCCGCTGCCGACTTGGCAAAAGCAGGAGTTTCCTAAGCTCAGCGGTCAGGCCTGCGTTACCAATCATATAGATATTGTGACGACGGGCCAGGGCAATGAGGCCCGCGAGCTGCGCCTTGAGGGGCGCAATGCCGAGGGCGTGGACGGCTACTACAGCAAGGGCTTAAATGACAGCGAATGGCAGTTCCATCCCACTCAGGATAAGCTGAGCGGAGAGCCCATTGAAGTGGGCAAGGTCATCCCCGAGCGCGTGAGCTCCGGTCCTATTACCCGCGATTATCCCGAGGCGGAGTGGGGCAAGGGCTTAAAAGATGCCCCTCTGAAGAATATTGAACTGCTGAACTTCCACGAATTCCAAACTCCCGATACCCCCAGCACGGTGCGTTTTACTTTGGATTCTGGCAGGCAGATTGATATTAAGCTGCACACATCGGATGGTTATACTTTCTATAACATCCGCCCTGAAGACAGCGGCAAGGTGGCCAAGGGGGTCGGCGTGGGCAAGGTGCTGACCGGTTCCCTGGTACTCCCGCGCGAGATTAAAGAATCGAGCGATCCCGAAATTCGCGAGTTTGTCAGTAAGTATCTGAGCCAGTTTGATCGCGAAGAAAATCAGCTGATGCTTATTGCCGATTCTGGCAGTGTAAAAATGACCAGCCGCTGGTTTAACACCAATTCTCCGCGCGGCTTGGACTGGACAGCTAATCCACATTACGATATAACATTTAAGCGCGACGATACCGGGCAGACTTATTACGAGCAGCGCGCTGCTGTTAAGGGACTAGCTCCTAACCCTGCCATGAATCGTCAGGAGGCCCAGCAGATTCTCAGTAGCAATCTGCAGCTGAAAGAGGAACTGACCAAAGAGATGAAGGAGCGCAAGCGCGATCACAAGATACTTTGGGCGCGGGCGCAGGTTACCGAGGCCGCTATGCGCGGGCTTTCTTTCGGTATGGCCTTGCTGAACCTGACTGAGAAGATCGGCCATGCCGAGCCGGTCGTGGAATTGATGCCGCCGCTGATGGACGCTCATGAGCGCAGCCACTGCCGCACCGCGTTCCAGACACCTGAGGGATATACGCGGGCGATGGAAACGCTGGAACGCAATATAGCTCAGTGCCGAGAAGTGTTGGCTTCTTAGACTATTGATGGCAGTAGCTGTAAGGTTTTAAGTGGATGGGATATGGCATGATGATAATTGTATATGAGTAATTATCTCCAATGTCATCGAGTCTTAGCCAAATGACATTGAGCATTGACTTGATTATAATGTGTTAGAATTAAGGAAAAAATGAACGATATTCAAACGACAGGCGGTCTGTTCACTAAAGATAGCCGAGAAATAGTAATTGCCAATATTTGCCAAGTGTTTGGCTGTGACGAGTCTGATATCGAAGAACTGGTACCCGTTCAGGCTGGACTTACAAATGTCGTATTATCTTTTCGGCTTAATGGAGGTAAGTATGTTTACCGTCATCCTGGACTAGGCTCGGAAATATTGGTAGAACGCGGCCGTGAAACTATTATGCAGAAAATAGTCGAAGATGCTGGCATTGATACGACCTTGGTGGCGATGGAAGTGGAAGAAGGCTGGCGTATCGGCAGGTATATCGAGCATTGGAATTTTGATTACAAGAACCTCAACGATATGGTCCGTGCCGTTATGCTCTTACGCCGGCTTCATACTGCACCTTGTCATGTCCGTTGGAATTTTGACGTGATTAAGAAAGCAGAGGGGATAAAGGCACAGATAGAACCGGAGAAATATGGTCATTTTCCGGATTTTGAAAATGTCAAAAACAGGGTCTATCGGTTGGCTGAGCTGGCAAGATATGATGGCGTTAGGAAATGTAATATTCACGGCGATGCCCGTGACGTCAATTTTTTGATCAATAAAGATGAGATTCATCTGATTGACTGGGAATACGGCGGGTACGGAGATCCTGGATTTGATATCGGTTCCTATGTATGCGGAGGTGAACATACGCTTGCTGAGATAGACCGCATTCTATTCACATATTTCCGCAGGCAGCCGACAGAGAAGCAGAAGCGCCACTTCTATGCTTATATTGCCATCACTGGCTGGTTCTTTATGCATTGGTCTATGTTAAAATTGAGCAAAGGGCAGGGAGTAGGGCCGCTTAAAGAACGGTGGTATCATTTTGCCAAGAATATGAGCCTTGCCGCTCTTCCCATGTACGGAATAGAGGTTAATCAAGAACAGTATGACGCAGCGATGGCTGCTTTGAAGGAGTGCAGGCTGGAAGACCTCACGTTTTTGAATCACGAGATAGGCGTCTTTGAGGAGGTTCTGTGATAATTACATATATTATTCTTGCCGCCGGGAAAGGCAGTAATCTGCAGCCGCTCACTTTGAAGTACGCTAAGACCAGCTATAAGCTGGATGAAGATACCACGGTTCTTCAGAGGATGGTGCGCAGCATTCGCAAGACTGATAAAAATGCGGAAATTGTCGTGGTCGTAGGCTATAAAGCTGATGATGTGCGAGCTGAACTAGACGGAGAGAATGTTAAATTTGTCATGAATCCGTTCTATGAAGTGACAAATTCGATCTCTTCTGTATGGTTTGCTAGGGACTACCTGGAGCGTGAGAACGTGGCGATTGTTCATGGTGATGTGGTGTTTTCTGATGAAATCGTACGTTCTTATCTCACTGTTCCTACTGATCGTCCTTATGTGCTGGTTGACAGTAGCTATTCATGCCCTGGAGCTTACAACACGGTGGTTAAAGACAGCCAAGTTCTGGTGATGAGCAAAAAACTGGAGAAATACTCTGCTAAATACTGCTGTATGACAAAGCTCGACCCGGTATCATCCCGTCTCCTTAAAGAAGAAATTGATTCTATGATCAACAGCAATATGTATGATCAGTTTTTTGAGGATGGACTCGTGCAGATGATCATGTTTCACGACTTCCAGCTGTTCTATGAAGATATAGCCGGAAAGAAATGGTCAGAGGTCGATACGGTTAATGACCTTCTGACAGCTCAGGAAATTCACAGGGAAAACTAGAGAGAGGCATTTTAAGTGAATATAGCGCTAATCTTGGCAGGCGGCGTTGGGAGCAGACTGGGAGCTAAAATACCGAAGCAGTTTGTGGAAGTCCTTGGAAAACCTGTATTGGCATACACAATAGAAACCTTTGAGAAACATCGCGAGATTGACGCCATTATTGTCGCCTGTGTGAAACCTTATATGAACTACGTGTGGCAGCTGAAAGAAAAGTATGGCTTCAGCAAGCTGAAGTGGGTCGCTGAAGGCGGAGATACTTTTCAGATGTCTGTATTGAACGGAATTCGGTATTTGGAAGATAAAATCGCTAGAGAAGATATAGTCCTCGTTCATTTCGGTGCTTCTCCGTTCGTTACGGCTGATATTATCGCCGATGCGGTCCGCGTGAGCAAAGAAAAGGGTAACGCCATATCCTCAACCGACTTTTTCCTGCTGTCCGGCGGGAAGAAAAATACGGCATCGGTATCCGATCCCGAGAATTATTCGGATGAATATATCAATAGAGATACGATCGCCGTAATGAACTCTCCTCATGCATTTAAGTACGGTTTCGTCGCCGATATGTATAAAGAAGCCATTGAAACAGGTGTGATAGAGACTGTTGAGCCGCATACCACTACGCTGATGTATGCTATGGGCAAGAAGATTTATTTTTCTTACGGTAGCCAGCTCAATATAAAGATTACTAGAAAAGAAGACCTCGATCTGTTTGAAGGCTATGTTTTGATGAAGCAAAAACATTCTGCTGAGGGAAGGGAATAAAAGCGGCATGTCTAGCTGAGAGATTATCTCGAGAATTTTTGATGATGCCAAAATAAAAGAGGCGAGACGCGGGCGTTTTTTTTGCTTTTGTCAGTTCTGCTTTGTGCCGGAACTGACTTTTTTAGCTTGACTGCATTTTTTCTGTCCAGCTCTGCCGTTATTGCTAAAGCAGGTGGTGTGTGCCACCTGAAGAATACTATTTGTTTGCGCTTTTTTATGTACTGGCAGCTTCGTTTTATGTACTGACAGCTTCGTAAAAAGGTTAATGTCGTTTAGTTAGTGTTAGCTAACTTGCGAACTATCTAACTCCCCTTAAAGGATGGGAGGGGGAGATGTCGCGGCTGCGACAGAGGGGATAAATATGAAACTATATATCGATCCCGGCACGGGAAGTATGCTTTTTTCTTTAGCAATAGGCCTTCTTTCCTGTCTTTGGTTCGGTTTGCAAAAAGCTTATATGAAAGTTAAATATTTAACTCTGGGCGGCGAGAAGTCTGACAGTACGAAGCGCGATATAGTTATCTACAGTGAGGATAAGCGATATTGGACCAGTTTTAAAAGCATCTGTGACGAACTGGAAAAACGAAAGACGAAAATACTGTATCTCGCAGGTTCTGAAGACGATCCGATCTTAAAGGAAAAATATCAGTATATTGAAAAAAAAGTTATAGGCCTGGGCAATAAAGCTTTTGCGCAGCTGAACTTCTTGAACTGCCGGGTCTGTCTGGCTACGACGCCCGGGTTGGAGGTCTATCAGTGGAAGCGTTCTAGGAACGTAGATTTTTATGTTCACATGACTCACTCTATCGGTGCCGGTACTGCCTATAAAATGTTCGGAACCCAGTTCTTTGACGCTTTGCTTCTTTGTTCCGAGGATTTTATACCGCTTCACCGTGAACTTGAAGCCAAACGGGAATCAAAGCCTAAAGAAATCGTAGCTGTCGGCCAGACCTATATGGACTATCTGCTGGAACGCAAAAAGGAGCTGCCGTCTTCTTCTTCTTCTTCTTCTTCTCATAAGAATATTAGGGTTCTTTTGGCACCGTCATGGGGCAGCAACAGTCTCTTAAATAAATGGGGCGATAAGATTGTAGACGCTTTGATTAACAGCGGCTTAGATATTACGATTCGCCCGCACCCGCAGTCTTTTTACAGTGAAACCGAGCTGATAAAGCATCTTCAGTCTAAATACGCGGAAACTGAGCATTTCCATTGGAATACCGATCCGGATAATTTCCAGGTGCTGAGCAACGCGGATATTCTGATCTCGGATTTCTCAGGTGTCATTTATGACTATTCCTTCATTTTTGAACGTCCGATAATGTATACTGGAGTATCCCTTGATTTATCGGCCACGGATCACGCTTGGATAGACGAGCCGTTATGGATATATTCGTTACTGCCTCAATTGGGCGTTGAATTAAAAGAAGCTGATTTTGACAATATCGGTGATATTATCAAACAGCTTGTCAGCAGTGATAAATATTCAAAGTCAATCAAAGCCGCTAGAGACAAGTGCTGGCAGCACGTTGGCTGTGCGTCCGAAACTATTGCGGAGTATTTAATAGGTAAAAATGAATTGCTGAAAAAAAACAGTGTGTCTGCCGCATAGAGCTGTTGGGCTATATTTAATACGGTTTCGGCTAAAACACCTAAATCGCTGCGGTTTTGAGGTGCCGTACTATTTCTGGCAATAAGGTTTTTACATAATAACAGGGGTAAACATATGTCGCATGAGAAAGTAATTCAGGCTGAAAAATTCCGGCAAATGCAGCTGCTGCAGTTGGATATGATAGCCGAGCTCGATAAAGTGTGCAGAAAGCATGACATATTATATACCATCAGCTGCGGGACTTTGCTGGGGGCCGTAAGGCATAAGGGTTATATTCCTTGGGATGATGATGCCGATATCACTATGCTGCGTGAGGATTATGAGAAATTCAAACGTTATGCTCACGAGATGGATTCGTCCGTTTGCTTTTTTCAGGACCATACCACCGATCCTGAGTATTTGTGGGGATACGGCAAACTGCGGAGAACCGGAACCAAGTTTGTCAGGCTGGGGCAGGAGCATATAAAATGTCAAACTGGCGTCTCTCTCGATGTTTTTCCTTTAGATGACGTTCCTTTAAGCACTGCTGGACAGATGCTTCAGGATTTTGAGTGTTTTGTTTTAAGAAAAATTCTCTATGCCAGAGTAGCCGTGAAAAATACTTACGGACTGGAAAAGCTGGTATATTCTATTTTGAATTTCATACCTAAAGAATTTGTTTACAGACGGTTTGCAGCATATGCCCAAAAAAGCAGCAACCGCAGTCCCAATAGGGTCAGGGTTTTGCTGTTTCCGAGCTTCGGCAAAGTTTATCTGAAGACTAATCCGCTCAATACCCGATACAGCATGCCCAAGAAATGGTTTCTTGAACGTGCGGAATATGAATTTGAAGGACGTAAACTGTGGGGTATTAAGGATTATGACGCCTTCCTCCGTTATATGTATGATGATTACATGACACTGCCGCCTTTAGATAAACGGCTGCCTCATTGCCAAGTGTCTGATTATGAGTTTTAATTGCTGCGTTTTGTTTGCGGCTTGTGTGAATATGTACAATTATTATGAATAGAATATATCGAGAAACAATATGCTAAATTTTACAATCGGTCCAGTTATGTCCCATGATGATATTTTGGCGGTAGGTGCCGAACAGGTGCCTTATTTCCGCACAGCTGAGTTCTCAGAACTAATGTTGGAGAATGAAGCTCTGGTTAATAAATTTGCCAAAGCTCCTCAGGGAGCCAGAGCTGTTTTTCTTACCGGCTCGGGGACAGCAGCTATGGAAGCCTCTGTGATTAACTTTTTTAATGAACAGGATAGGGTTCTGGTTATCGACGGCGGTAGTTTCGGGCATCGTTTTGTGGAATTGCTGGAGCTTTACGATATACCTCACACGGTCATTAAACCGGAGTTTGGGCATGACATAACGGCTGAGATGCTACAGGTATATGACGGCCAAGGATATACTGGTTTTTTGGTTAATGTGCATGAAACTTCCGTCGGCGTTTTGTACGATATAAAGGTTATTAGCGAATTCTGCGCCAGGAATCATATCTTTTTAGTAGTGGATTCGATTAGTTCTTTCCTGTGCGATCCGTTTGCTATGGCTGAGCTGCATGTTCAGGCTATGATCACTTCATCTCAGAAAGCGCTGGCCTGCCCGCCCGGAGTGTCTGTAATAGTCATGACAGCTGAAGCTGTTGAGAGAGCGTATCGGAATAAGCCGAAGGCCATGTATTTGGATCTTAAGCTGGCTTTGAAGAACGGTGAACGGGGGCAGACTCCTTTTACGCCGGCGGTCAGTATTCTGCGGCAGATAAATGCCAGACTGAAGCAGATCGATGTTTCTGGAGGAGTTGAGGCAGAGATAGAGCGTGTCAAGCGCTTGGCTCTATACTTTAGAGAGGGGATTCGGCGCTTTCCTTTGGAGATCGCTTCACATTCGCTTTCAAACGCTATCACTCCGCTGCTAGTTAGACCGGGACATTCTGCGCATAATGTTTTTGAGGTCTTAAAAAATGAACACGGCATCTGGATCTGTCCCAACGGCGGCGATTTAAAAGATAAACTGTTCAGGGTAGGCCATGCCGGTGCGCTGTGTGAACGGGATTATGACGCTTTATTCGCTGCCTTTGCTGATGTTCAGCAAAAAGGTTTGATTTAAGCTAGAGATAGTCAGATTTATGGAGGTTTGGCGCTGTGACTAAGGTGATTACATATGGAACTTTTGATATGCTTCATTACGGCCATATACGCCTGTTGGAACGCGCTAAGGCCTTAGGTGATTACCTGATTGTGGGGATTACTTCGGACGATTACGATAAAACCAGAGGAAAAATCAATAATCAGGATTCTCTTATGCAGCGCGTGGCAGCTGTGAAAGAAACCGGTCTAGCCGACGAAATAATCGTCGAAGAGTACGAAGGCCAGAAAATTGACGATATTAAAAAGTATAACGTCGATATATTTACCGTAGGTTCGGATTGGATTGGGTACTTCGATTATTTAAGCGATTACTGCAAAGTCGTCTATCTTCCTAGAACTGAAGGAGTTTCCAGCTCTTTCGTGCGTGCGGAACAGCGCAAACTGCGCATTGGGCTGGTTGGCTCCGGAATGCTTAGTGTAAAGTTTGCCAAGGAAGCTAAGTTTGTCAACGGTGCTGATGTTGTAGGCCTGTGTTCGCCGGATGGCCAGCTGTTGCTGGAGGATGTTGATCACACTCAGGATTACAATGAATTGTTGGACAACACCGACGCGGTATATATCTTCTCCAAGCCTGAAGAGCATTATAAGGCTATAAAGAAAGCTCTAGAGAAGGGTAAGCATGTTCTGTGTGAATCGCCGCTGGCTTATACTGCAGATGAAGTCAGCGAGTTATATGCCATGGCAGAAGAAAAAGGCCTGATCTTGATGGATGCCATTAAAACGGCTTATTCAACAGCTTATGAGCGCCTGATTTTGCTGGCGAAGAGTGGCAAAATTGGCCAGGTCGTTTCGGTGACGGCTGCCTGTACGAGTCTTAAAGACAATCTGGCCCCTGGCATGGATTTTTCCCGGCATTGGAATAGTATGTGCGCTTGGGGGCCGTCAGCTATGCTGCCTATTTTCGATATTTTTGGGACTGATTACAAACAGCTGACTTATTATACCAAGTTTCTCGATAAAGCAGCCAATATGGACGCTTTTACAAAGATAAATTTTGTGTATGCGTCGGGCGTAGCTTCGGCCACGGCCGCCAAAGGCGCCAAGGCAGAGGGGGAGCTGATTATAACCGGTACTAAGGGGTATATTTATGTGCCGGCGCCCTGGTGGAAAACTGATTATTTCGAAGTACGGTTTGAGAATCCCGAGAATAATAGGCGTTTCTTTTATCAGCTGGACGGGGAAGGTATCCGCTATGAAATAGCGGCCTTTGCCAAGTCGGTTTCTGCCGGAAAGAACATCAGCTATGTCTCTCAGGCTGTTTCCGAAGCTATTGTGCGGGTTGTCGAAGGCTTCAACGCCAAACGCAATATGATAGAGCTTATGTGATAGGTGTATTTTAGCTGTCAGCGAATGATGTCCGTTTTACTTTTCAGGTAGCATAAACAGGAATCTAAAAAACGATGTGTGAATTTTTTTTGTTTATGGTAGTCCTGTAATAATTGCCTGCTGCTATTTAGCCTCTTAGGCCGCGATGTTGCTGGTAACTTGGTTATAAGCAGGCTAAAATTAACAAACAAAGGATTGACACTTACAATGCAAGCCGCACAGCCAGCAAGCAAGACTGACAGCCAGTCAAATAGTCAGACAGTCAGTCAGTCAGACGATCAGTCTGTCAGTCAGATAGATAGCGAGCCAGACAGTTTGTCAGCCGGAAAAACCGTCAGCCAGACTGACAGTCAGTTAAACAGCCGGCCAGCGAGCAAGTCAGACAACAAGTCAGAGAGTCAGTCTAGGAGTCAGACGGTAAGTCAGACAGCTAAGCGTATAATATATCTCGACATTCTTCGCGCCATAGCTATCATATCCATTACTTTTAACCATGCGGTTAACCGAAGCTTTGCCGTCTATTCGCGGCAGCTGTCTGAATTCCAAAGCTTACCGTTCTATATGACGGCGGTAAAGTCTGGGCTGTACGCGTTCAGCAGAATTGGCGTTCCTCTTTTTGTGATGATAACGGGTGCTTTATTATTAACCCGCAAGTATGACGGTGGGCTGAAAGAAGGCAGTATTTCAAGATTTATAAAACACAACTGGCTGAGCCTTTTTATAACCACAGAAATTTGGCTGGCCATTATGTTTTGGTTTTTGCAGTTCAGTAACCCGGAATCCATATTGTATACCAAGGGCCTACAATATACTCTTTTTCGCTTTGTGCTGACGCTGCTGTTTATAAATCCGATAACGATGGGCAGTATGTGGTACATGGACATGATCCTCTGTATGTATTTGCTCATTCCGATCATCGCGATTGCCGTAAAGCAAATAGATGGTAAATACTTCCTGATTCCGGCGGCTATTGTGGTTTTTTGTAGCTACATACTTCCAGACCTGAACGGAACGATTAAGGCCCTGGGCATAGATTTTTCTGTGAAGACTAAGCTGGAATCCGCGAATATTTTTTCTATGTATGTAGTGTATCTGCTGCTCGGATATTATATCAGCAAGGGTGCTTTAGCAAAGATCAGTTCAAAAGCGTTATGGCTGGCGCTATCTGCTGGCTCTCTTGGCTTTTGTGCATTCCAGATTTGGTTTTATTCGCTGAAATATAATTTTGTTGTGGGCAAGGAATATCGCAGTATTTTTCCTATGATTATTGCAGTCGCTCTGTTTGAATTGGCGCGAAGGTATAAAGATGGCACCGCTGAGCTGCTGGAAAAGATGGTTACTAAGCTTTCAGTTATTTCGTTTGGTATTTATTTTGTTCATATTTGTGTTATGGAGGGAATTAAGCCTTTAGTTGGCCCGAATATTAAATATCTGTCTAAATTTGCTTTGCTGGAAAGCGTTTCATTTTTTGGTGCAATTGTAATAATCTATTTGCTAAGTAGAAGCAAAATACTGGGAAAATATCTATTCAACATTAAGTGAAAGTACCGTTTTTGCTTAATGTCAATATGTAGCTGGACTTTTAATTTGGATGCTTTCATAAAAATGCAATGCCGTTTAGCTAGCGATCAGCTAACTTACGAACTGTCTGGCTCCCCTTAGCCCCCTAAAGGATGGGAGGGGGAAATAATTGAGAATTACAGTTCTATGGAAAGGTTTAAGCGATAGTGTCTGTCGAGCATATTCTATTTCAAATACTGCTAGAGCCTTTGGTCTTGTTATTTGAATTTATTTATGGATTAGCTAGGGAATTGACCGGACAAAGCGCGGTGGCAATTATTTGGCTGAGCTTGGTCGTTAATTTGCTATGCCTCCCGCTTTATCAGCGCGCAGACGCCATCAGCAAAGAGAACCGCGAGCAGGAAAAGCGCATGGAGCCTTGGGTGAAACACATAAAAAGTGTGTTCAAAGGCGATGAGCGTTTTCTGATGCTGCAGGCTTATTATAGAATTTGTCATTATAATCCATTATTTGTCTTTAAAAATTTCTTTTCTCTGCTTCTGCAAATACCTTTCTTTATTGTCGCCTATCGGCTTTTATCGGGAATGACGGATTTGCAGGGCCAATCTTTAGGGCCTATCGCCAATTTGGGTGCGCCCGACGGACTGCTGGTTATTGGAGGAACCGCGATCAATGTTCTTCCTATAATAATGACTATAATTAACCTGGGGGCCAGCTCAGTATATTTTGACGATGAGTCATGGTGGGGCAAAATTCAGTTCTATGGCATTGCCCTTATATTTCTGTTTCTTCTCTACAATTCTGCTTCGGGATTGGTTTTCTATTGGACTTTAAATCAAGTCTTTTCCCTGATTAAGAATATCATTAATCGCTTCGCAGATCGCAACCTTACCATGAAGATAATGACTATTGCTTCTATAGTAATATCTATATCTCTATTGGCTTGGTTTGGGCTGCGCCGGGGCAATGCTAATTTAAGCGCTTTAGCTTTAGTCGTAATTCCGGCTGCTATATTTATTTTTATTGCTTATAAATTGATAGCGAAGCATTGGTCTGCTTTTGCCGCATCAGCGGAAGATACACCTGGAGATACCCGTTTATTTTTTCTTGGCGGCGCGGTATTGTCGGTTGCTGCCGGCCTTTTGATTCCCTCAGCGGTTATCTGTTCCTCACCCGAGGAATTCATTAGTGTGTACGCTTATGTCTCTCCGCTGTATCATGTGCTCAACTCGCTGCTGATCGCGTTTGGATTATTTATTTTTTGGCTGGGAATATTTTATTATATTGCGGATAGGACAGGGCGTAGGCTGTTTACCTTAGCCAGCTGCGGTTTCAGTATTTGCGCTGTTGCAGATTATATGTTTTTCGGAACTGGCCTGGGATTGCTTACGCCCGAGCTGCGCTTTGAGAAACAGCCGTCTTTTTCTAACGGTATAATCCTAGCCAATGAAGCCGTACTGGCCGTACTTTTTTTCCTTGTCTTTTTCCTGTGGCTCAAACGCAAGAAAGTCATGGCGTCTGCGTTATCCATTGCATTAATTGTCTTGGGCGGCATGTCTGTGCTAAATCTCTATGATATTTACGATTCTTTGCCGCATATAGAAAAAATGGTTAAACAGGAAAACAGCGCGCAGCCCAGTTATGCTTTAAGCAGAACAGGGAAAAATGTGATTGTGCTTATGCTTGACAGAGCTATAAGCGGTTATGTTCCTTATCTGTTTAACGAGAAACCGGAGTTAAAGCGCCAGTTTGCGGGCTTTACGTTTTACCCTAATACTATTTCTTATGGTCATGGCACTAATAACGGTTCGCCTGGGTTATATGGCGGCTATGAGTACCGGCCGGAAGAGATGAATAAGCGCACAGAATTGACCTTACCTGAGAAACATGATGAAGCGCTGAAATTAATGCCGGTACTTTTTAACAAAGACGGTTTTGATGTTACGGTTTGCAATCCCAGTTATGCTGGTTACAGCAATATCCCCGATTTGTCCATATATAATGATTATCCCGGTATTAAAGCTTTTAATACCGAACAGGGGCAGATGCGCGCATATTTAAAAGATATGCCGGAGGGTATTTCCGAAAGCGGCAGCAGCTTATGGGAGCGCAATTTCTTCTGTTATAGCGTTATGAAAATGTCACCTGTGGCAGTTCAGATGCTTCTGTATCAAGATGGTAAATATTTTGACTCGAATAGTTCCCTGACAAATTTTCAAATAACCAAAAATAAGTCCGTGGCTTATGGCATAAACCAAAAATATTTGAATTCATATTCAGTGCTCTGCGCGATGCCGGACATGCTTAAATGCACGGATGATAAGAAGGGCGGCTTTTTGCTGCTGTGCAATGAGACTCCACATCAGCCTGTTCTTTTGCAGGAGCCGAGTTATAGCGTTTCTCTGCATGTAAATAATACCAAGTATGATAAAAAGCATAGTAAGCGTTTTAAATTGCGTGGCAGAAAATGCAGAATAAGCAATCACGTACAAATGCGGCATTATCATGCCAACATGGCTACCTTTATGGCCCTAGGTGAATGGCTGGATTATTTGCGGGAGCAAGGGGTTTACGATAATACCAGAATCATCATGGTTTCTGACCACGGTTACCCGCTTAAGAGCTTTGCCGATATGCGCTTTTTTGGCAAGAACAAGAAAGACTTAAAGGACGCCATGTGGTACAATGCTTTGCTTATGGTTAAGGATTTTAATAGTGACAAAGAATTCACTACGGACAATACTTTTATGACTAACGCCGATACTCCGTCCTTAGCCTTTCAGGGTGTGATTGACAGCCCTGTTAATCCGTTTACGGGAAAAGCTATAAATACCGATGCCAAAAAAGAAAAAGTGCATCACATTTTTTACACCAACCATTGGCGGATCAAGAACAACAGGGGCAAAAAATTCAAGCCTGGCAATTGGTATGCTTTGCACGGCGATAACGTGTTTGACAGTGACAGCTGGGAATTTCTGGGCAGTTATTGACGGATGGCTGTGGCTTTAGTCCATGCGTTTAACCTTGCTGTCTTGGGCTCCGGTTTTTCTGCTTCCTATAAGCAATATTATAGTCTGTATTTGCAGCGGCAGTTTTCCCAGTGCGGATAGTTCGTTATTGTTAACCGTTGGGCTGGCTGCCGTCTGCGAAGAATTATTTTTTCGCGGGCTTGTGCTAAAGTGCTGGCTTTTGCCGCGCCTGAAACCTGTTTGTGCTGTGGTATTGTCAGCGGTTATTTTTGGGGCTGCGCATATTCTTAATTGGCGGGGAATCTTATCGTTTGACTTGGTTTTGCCGCAGATAATATTTGCCGTTTGCTTTGGGGTTTGGGCCGGAGCGGCTGTGTATAGAAAGGATAGCATTTTGTTGCCTGTGCTGGCCCACGTATTGCTTAATGTAACGGATCAGCCAATATATCTGACTTGGCCTTGGGCTGTAGTCGCTGGAATTACCTTAATTGATGGTGTTGTTCTTCTAGCAGAGGATTAGTGGATTTTATGTCAAGAGATTTTGTAAAATCTCTTGACATAAAATCAGTAAAGTGCTAATATCTTTTGGCATTCGGAACGAGTCGTTCGGATGCCCGCCTCTAAGACGGCGTTTTGACAATTATAGAGGCTATTGATAGCGAAAGCAATTTTGTTGA
>JAUNIO010000071.1 GCA_030535355.1 bacterium
CCGAAGGCAAAGCTGAGGACAAGGCCGCAGACAACGCTGCAAGCAAGACCGAAGGCAAAGCCGAGGACAAAGCTGAAAACAAGGCCGAGCGCAAGGCCAAGAGCAAAGGCAAGAACAAGTCTAAGAACAAAGCCAAGGGCAAAGCTAAGGACGAGGAGGGTTAGCGTCAATGTCGAGAATAGGCGTTTTTATCTGCCATTGCGGCGAAAACATCGGCAAAACCGTAGACTGCGCCCGCGTCGCCGAAGAGGCTAAAAACTTCCCCGGCGTGGTCTTTGCCCGCGACAACACCTATACCTGTTCCGAACCGGGCCAGGCCATCATCCGCGAGGCCATCAAAGAACACAAACTGACCGCCGTAGTTATCGGTTCCTGCTCCCCGCGTATGCACGAGAGCACCTTCCGGCGCACCTGCTCCCAGGCGGGCTTAAACCCCTACATGTGCGAAATCGCCAACCTGCGCGAGCAGTGCTCCTGGGTGCACTCCGACCGCGAAGAGGCTACGGCCAAAGCCATTGAGATCGTGCGCAGCGTGGTGGCCCGCGTGCGCAACAACAATCCTCTGGAACCCATTCGCGTCCCCATCACCAAAAAGGTCATGGTCGTGGGCGGCGGCATAGCCGGTATCCAGTGCGCTTTAGACTTAGCTGAAGGCGGAGCCGAAGTGGTTTTGGTGGAGCGCACCAGCTCTCTGGGCGGTCACATGTCCCAGCTCTCAGAGACCTTCCCCACCCTAGACTGCTCACAGTGCATTCTGACCCCGCGCATGGTGGACGCTGCTTCCAATCCGCGCATCAAGCTGGAAATGTACACCGAAGTAGAAAAAGTCGACGGCTACATCGGCAATTTTCAGGTCACCCTGCACCGCAAAGCGCGTTATGTCGATTGGAACAAATGCACAGGCTGCGGAGCCTGCACCCAAAAATGCCCGCAGAAGAAAATTCCCAGCTCTTTCGACGAAGGCATGAGCAAGCGCACGGCCATCAGCATCCCCTTCCCCCAGGCCGTTCCTTCCAAGCCCACCATCGACAAAGATTACTGCATGAAGCTAACCACCGGCAAATGCGGAGTCTGCGCTAAAATCTGCAAAGCCGGAGCTATCGACTACGAGCAGAAAGACGAGCATTTCACCGTAGATGTGGGGGCCATCGTCATGGCCACCGGTTTCCAGGTCATGGATACCGATAAATTCCCCTACTACGCGGGCGGCAGCCATCCCAACCTGATCACCGGCCTGCAGTTCGAGCGCATCGCTTCAGCTTCCGGCCCCACCAGCGGCGAGATCAAACGCCCCTCCGATAGCAAGCCGGTTAAAACCATCGCCTTCGTGCAGTGCGCCGGTTCCCGCGACAAGGCCAACCACGTAGCTTACTGCAGCAAAATCTGCTGCATGTACACGGCCAAACACGCCACCCTGTTTAAGCACAAAGTCCACGACGGCAACGCCTGGGTCATGTGCATGGACGTGCGCACCCCCGGCAAAGGCTACGATGAATTCTACCGCCGCACCATTGAGCACGACGGCGTGCACTACATCCGCTCCCGCGTTTCCCGCATCATTCCCGACGGCGACGATCTAATCCTCATGGTTGCCGACACTTTGGACGGCGGCAGACAGCTGCAGATCAAAGCCGACATGGTAGTTTTAGCCACAGCGGCAGTGCCCCAGCCAGACGTGCAGAAGATGGCTCAGACCATGGGCATCGCCTACGACGGCGACGGCTGGCTGACCGAGGTTCACCCCAAACTGCGCCCTGTGGAAACGGCTACCGCCGGTATATTCCTGGCCGGTGCCTGCTCAGGGCCTAAGGATATTCCCGACACCGTCTCGCAGGCCTCCGCCGTAGCGGCCAAAGTGCTGGGCCTGTTCGCTCATCCCGAGCTGCAGCGCGAGCCCACCATCGCCAAAGTCAACCGCTGCGCTCCTCCGCTGCTCTCCAGCTGCGTGGGCTGCTTTACCTGCGAAGCCGTCTGCCCTTACAAAGCTATCGAACGCGAGACCCTGCGCGCCCGCGACGGCTCTACGCGCCAGGTAGCCAAAATCAACGCTGGTCTGTGCCAAGGCTGCGGTACCTGCGTAGCTACCTGCCCTTCCAAGTCCATAGAACTAGACGGGTACACCGACAAACAAATTTTCGCTGCTTTGAATGGATTGGTATAAAGATATGGCCGAAGAGAACTTTCAACCGAAAATTGTAGCTTTTGTGTGCAGATGGTGTACGTACACCGGCGCCGACTTGGCGGGCATGAGCCGTCTGCAGTATCCTCCCAACACCAAAGTTATCATGCTGCCCTGCTCGGGGCGCATCGACATTAACTTCGTGCTGCGCGCCTTTATGCAGGGCGCAGATGGCGTTTTGGTCAGCGGCTGCCATCCCGGCGACTGCCATTACAACGAGGGCAACTACCGCGCCCGCCGCCGCTGGACCCTTTTGCGCGACCTTTTGGACACTTTGGGCTTCGATCTGCGCCGCCTCAAACTGGCCTGGATTTCTGCGGCTGAAGGCAACAAGTGGGCGCAGACGGTCACCGAGTTCACCCAAGAGATTAAAGAACTCGGCCCTTACAGCGAGCTGCACGAACTCTGCAGCAGCGTGGAATCTCCTCTGGCCCCTGAAGAAGCTATCGCGGAAAAGATGGCCTTCACCGAATCTAAGCCCGCTGAAGAGGCGCTGCGGAAAGCCGTAGAAAAGGCTTTCGGCGAAGATAAAGTAGCCAAGGTACTGGGTTGGCGCCGCCGCCCCACCCTGAATCGCACCTCTCCCGACTGGTTTGAGAACGCTGAAGAACTCAAAGACCTGGCTGCACCGCCTGTAGGTATCAACGTAGTGCGCCTCTGCGATGAGCCAGTGCTGGCCAATGAGCCTAAGCTGGGTGTCATTGCCCGTCCCCGCGAATTGGCTTCGCTGAACGTTCTCGTTCAGGAGCATGCCTTAGACCCCGAACAGGTCACGGTTTTTGCCCTAGACCGCGAGGGAAAGTACAGCCAAACCAGCACACTAAAAGAACTGAGCGGTGAAGTGGCCGCCCAATTCCCCGAAGGCCAGGTGGTGGGCCATTCTCCCGAGACCATGCAGAAGCTGGCCGCATTTATGGAGAAGCCCAGAGACGAGCGCTTCGCTTTCTGGAAAGAGGTCAGCCAGCACTGCCTGCACTGTTACGCCTGCCGTCAGGCCTGCCCTATCTGCCACTGCAAGAAGTGCTATGTGGATAAAAACCAGCCCCAATGGTTCCCCACCGCCGCTGACGGCATGGGCAACTTCTCCTGGCTGGTCGTGCGCGCTTTCCACTTAGCCGGACGCTGCATCGGCTGCGGAGCCTGCCAGACCGCCTGCCCAGCGGACATTCCTCTCAACTTGCTCAACGCGGCTTTGGCCAAGTCGGCCTTGGACAATTTCGGCTATCAGGCCGGAGTAAATCCCGAAGTGCCCCCGCTTCAGGCCGATTTCAGCCACAAAGACCAAGAGACGTTTATTATTTAGAGGGGGATAACGAGAACTATGAGTTTATCAAGCGGAACTATTACTTCTCAGGCCCTGCAGGAATGGGCCCAGAAAATGCTCGCCGCCGGTTACAAAGTTATCGCTCCCGTGGCCACCGACAGCGCCGTAGAATATGTGGAATGGAAAGAGGGAGCTATAGCTCTGGATCAAGGCCTGCCCAAGCTTAGCCCCAAGGCGGCTTGGTTCCCCCGGGCAGAAACTGTGCTCAAGCTCAGACGCGAGGGGCAGAAGTGGATCATGGAAGATCCGCCCATGGAATTTCCTCAAGTGGTCATCTTCGGTGCCCGCCCCTGCGACGCCATAGCTAAAGAGATCCAGGCCGTCCTTTTCGGCTGGGATTTTAAGGACAAATTCTTCGAAGAGCGCAGCAAAAAAGTATTTTTCGTGACCATGAGCTGCACTAAGCCTGTCGATGCGGCCTGCTTCTGCACTTCGGTAGGTGTAAGCCCTTCCGGCCAGGGCATCGGCGAAGTCCTGCTCACCCCCTTAGGCGAGGGCAAATTCGCCCTGACTGCCAACAACGACAAAGGCGAAGAGTTAATCCAATTAGGAGCAAATTTAGAAGCAGCTCCCAAACAGCTGGACGAAGTTTGGCAAAACTGTGACAAGGCCGTTCCCGTCAAATTCAGTCCTGAAAAGGTGCACGAAGTGCTGAAAGGCAACTTTGGCGACGCTCTGTGGGACAAGACCTCGCGCGGCTGCCAGGCCTGCGGCACCTGCGCCTTCTCCTGCCCGGTCTGCCACTGCTTCGACCTGCAGGACGAAATGCGCGGCGATCACGGTGTGCGCCAGAAAAACTGGGACGCCTGCACTATGCCGCTCTTCACCCTGCACACATCGGGACACAATCCCCGCCCCAATAAGGCTTCCCGCTGGCGGCAGCGCATTAACCATAAATTCTATATCTATCCCGAAAAATTTGGCAAAACCTTGTGCACTGGCTGTGGGCGCTGCATCCGCCTCTGTCCCGGCGGTTTGGATCTGCTGGACACTCTGCAGCAGATCGAGAAGGAAGAAGCTCAAGTCAGCCGTCCCGTAGCGGAGATGATCCTCAATTCTCCGGGAATCCATGCGGGTGAGCCGGAGGGTTCCGCCAACATTTACCGCTCCTTCAAGATGAAGGTCAAAGAGGTCATCGACGAAACCCACGACGTGCGCACTCTGCGCTTAGAATTCGCCGACCCTGAAGAAGGGAATAAGTTCACCCACAAGGTGGGCCAGTTCGGTCTTTACGGAGCTTTGGGCGAAGGCGAATCGACGTTCTGCATCGCTTCCTCTCCCGAGCGCAAAGGCTACATTGAATGTACCTTCCGTCAGGCCGGGCGCGTGACCACCGCTCTGCGCCAGCTGGAAGCCGGCGACGAGCTGGGCTTCCGCGGCCCGTATGGCAACAGCTTCCCCACCGAGCAATGGAAGGGCAAAAATATCGTCTTCATCGGCGGCGGTATCGGCGTAGCTCCCGTGCGTTCGGTCTTGCAGTACTGCTTGGATACGCGGGACAATTACGGCCAGCTGACCGTGCTCTTCGGAGCGCGCACCTGGGCCGATCACTGCTACAAGCGAGAGATGGACGAGTGGCGCAATACTCCCAACCTCAAGCTGCACCTGTGCGTGGACTGGAAGTTTGGCCCCAATGGCCCCGACCGCAGCAGGGCGGCTGAAGAGGGCTGGGTACCCTTGGCTTCCGGCCAAGCCCTGGGAGAGAAGACCACCTGCTTCGTGCCCGAACTGATCACCGCAGCCAACCCCAGCCCCGAAAACACCGTGGCCGTGGTCTGCGGGCCGCCCATCATGATCAATCTGGCGGTTAAGGCTTTGGAAGCTCTGGGGTTCTCTCAGGACAGCATCTACGCCACTTTGGAGAACCGCATGAAGTGCGGTCTGGGCAAGTGCGGCCGCTGCAACGTGGGCCCGGTCTATGTCTGCAAAGAAGGCCCGGTGTTTACCGCGGATCAGCTAAACTCACTGCCGCCGGATTCGTAAGGAACGCCTGCGCATTTCCTGCCGGCACACCAGTCTTCGGGCAGTGACCGACATTACCAACACAATAAACATAAATAGCGCCAAACGGCTGATAATCTGTCACCGTTTGGCGCTATTTATTTTGTTCAATGTAAACAGCCTTTAGCTAGACATAACCTGTCTATGACAGCCCAAAAACAATTTATGTAACAAAATATGCTTAAAAAGTTACAGAATTTCAAAAAAAAAAAAAACGATTTATTGATTTATCAATACCAATGCTATAAACTAAAACCAGTTATAAATAGCTATCCATTATTCTTAGACAGAACTGTCAGAGACAGCTATCAACAATAGCTGCCTGCAAACGGCGATACAGTTAATTATTTGATTGTTAAAATGGCTGAAATGGCTGTCTAAGCGGAGAGGCAGATAACCGAGGAAACTACATGGATTACAATTCAGCGCTGACGCTCATTGAGAGCAAAGCCGCCAAATACGGAGCCCCTGCGGATAAATGCGCGGCCATCCGCCAAGAGATCAAGGATTTTGCAGTCAGCGTCATCATGGTCGGAGCTTTCAGCGCTGGCAAAAGCGCTCTTCTCAACACTTTCATGGGCGATAACGTCCTGCGCGAAGGCCAGAGGCCGGAAAACGCTATAGCCAGTGAACTGGTATATGATGCCCAGGATTATGTAGAAGCCTATGCGAACGGGCAGGCCTCGCGCTTTACCCCAGACGAAGCGCTGGAATTAGACGCAAACCGCTACGATTATCTGCGCTGGCATCTGCGCAATGAAGCCTTAGCCGGTATTCCTGGTTACATCTTGGTGGATATGCCCGGCTTTAACTCCAGCATTCAGGCGCACAACAAAGCCATTCTGCGCTATATCGACAAAGCCGCCGCTTATCTGCTGGTTATCGACGTCGAAGAAGGCGGCATTAAGCAGAGCATGGCCGATTTTCTGCGCGAGATCCGCAATTACCAACACAATCTGGCCATAATTGTCAGCAAATGCGACTTAAAAAGTCCGGACGAAGCGGCAGCAGTAGCTGCCAGCGTGGCTGCCATAGCCGAGTCCATGTTCGGAAAAAATATTCCGGTTATCACTGCCTCCAAAGACGATAGCGACACCGCCGCTAAGCTGAACAGCTTAATCCATAAAATTGATAGGGAAAACATTCAGCGGCAGCGCTTTATCCCCAAGATCAAAGCCCAGGGCGCAGCGGTTTTGGATATAATGCAGCTGCGCAAAAACAGCGAAAAGCTGAACGTTTCCGAGCTGCAGGAGCAGATCGCGGAAAAGCAGAAGGCCAAAAAGAAGATAGAGCAAGACCTGCGCGCCAAATTGGCTCAGCTGCGCGAGAAGTACGGCTACCAAGCCGAATCCTCTATTATGGGCGAGGTGGAACGCGCCCTGAGCAGCGCCGCCCCCGAACTGGCGTCGTGCCTGAAAAGCGGCAGCCAGGCCTTCAACTCCCGAGTCAACTCCATTCTCCGCCCCGTCTTAGCCAATGCTCTCCAAAACTACACCGAGCAGAGCTTTGAGCAATTTCTCCCCCTGCTGGATACTAAAAGCGGAGAAGGCGAGGGAGAGAACAAACTGGCCCAACTGCTGGAAAACGATAAAGCCGTGAATCTCTACCGGGCCACCACAGTAATGCTGGGATTGACGACCACCGTCCTAGCCCCCTGGCTGGAAGCTTTGATCATTTTCCTCCCGGAAATTCTCAGAATCTTTACTCCCAAAAAAGACCAGCAGGCCGAGCTGGAGCAAAAGGTGCGGGGCGAAATAATACCCCAGATCGTCAGCCGCCTGCGCCCTGAGATAGGCAGCTCCCTGCGAGATATTCTGGAGCGCATGCAGCAAGAGCTGCAGGAGGCCGCCAACGACAAACTCGACGCCGAATCCGAAGCCCTCCAAGACCTGCAGGAGCAAAAACAGAGCCGCCAGGAAGAGCACGAGCGGCAGCTCGGCGAGATCGAGAACGATATCCGCGAACTCAGCACCATGCTGGAAAAATTAGCTCTATAAAACAGCGAGGCATCCGAATGAGCGAAATTAAAAACAAATTAGAAGATATTCTGGAAGAGATAGGCCAAGAGCTGGAAACTGGCGCGGAGCTAATCAGCGGGGAAACCAAAAACGATAAAATCACCGAATTCCAGGCCGCCGCCAACAGCATTCGCGAACAGTTAAAACGCGTGGAAGAAGAAGGCCGGGTTATGCGGCTCGGCATAGCCGGACAGGTAAAAGCCGGAAAGTCCTCGTTCTTAAACGCCCTGCTCTTTGAAGGACAGGAAATCCTGCCCAAAGCGGCTACACCCATGACCGCCGCGCTGACGCGCATCCGCTACAGCCGCACCCCACAGGCCAAAGTAGTATTTTATGAAGAAGCCGACTGGAACAGCGTGGAAAGCTACGCCAGGCGCTACACGGAAAAGCTAAACAAGTATTATCAAGAGTATTTGGACAAGCTCCGGGCTGAGCAGAAAAAAAGCGAGAGTTTTTTATCAAGAGCAGTGTCCTATCTGCAAGATGATGACAGACAGGAGACAACACCCTCTCAGATGACCCTCGCGGAGTTCGAGGCGGCCAACCGCAGCCGTATGTCCGAAGAGGAGCGCTCCTGCCAGGAAATTTATCAGATGGCTCAGGGACGCCTATCCGCAGTGGAGCTGCAGCAATGCCTAGGCCAAGAGAAGCTCCTGCAGGCGGATATGAGCGCCAGCCTGATGGATCAGCTGAATGATTTCGTGGGCGCTCACGGCCAATACACGCCGATTGTCAAATACACTGAGCTGGAACTGGACCTGCCGGAATTGGAAGGCGTGGAGATCATCGACACCCCGGGCATGAACGACCCCATCAGTTCCCGCGGGCGCACTACGAAAAACTTCCTGAAAGAATGTGACGCCATCTTTCTGCTCAGCTACTGCGGCCAGTTTTTAAGCGACGAAGACATGCAGGTCATTACCCGTATGCTGCCCGAGGAAGGCGTAGCCCGCTGCGTGCTGATCGGCACCAAAATGGATTCCGCTATCCTGCAGTATCCTAGGCCACGCAAAGGCGCTCTGACGTTCAGCGCCGCCTGGAAAGGCACCCGAACTAACTGCCGGGAACAGGCGAAGGAAAACATCGGAAAATGCAATTCCGAGGTGCAGAAACTGCTGCGCAGTCAGGACAGCCCCAATGGTGACCCCAACGTTTATCTGACTTCCACCCTGGCCTTTAACGCCGGCAAAAAACTCGAAAAAGGTCAGCCCCTCAGCAGCGACGAGCGGCTTATGGCCGACAACCTTACCGGACGCTTTGCAGATTTCCAGGCCAACGCCGAGACGCTGCTGGGCCTATCGCAAATACAGCGCATCCAGAAAGAAGTTTATCCCGCCATACGCAGCGACAAAGGGCGGATCATCGCCGAGAGTATGCAGAACACCCGCCAGGGACAGCGCGGCAAGTTCCTGCGCATTCTGGAGGATATCCGCAGCGAAACGCTGCAGCTGCAGAAGGACCTCAGAAACAGCGACGTAGATCAGCTCCAGGCCAAGCTGCGCTTTGCCCGCGAAAGCTTAGACAGCGCTAGGGCCGCCGTCTCCGCGATCTTCGACACCGCCTCGGTCCGCGTGGAAAAGAAGATCATCCCCGCCCTGCAGGTGGATGTGCGCACTGAGGTCAACAACCATCTCTTCATCGAAGTTACAAGCAAAACGGAGACTAAACATCACCGCAGCCATTCAGGTGGTTTTTTAGGATTCGGCGGAAAGACCGAACACTGGGATGAACACATTACCACGTATACGGCTAATGTGGCGGACGTGGAGCGCAACATCCGCACCAGCTATACAAACATTCTCAGGCTGACTCAAGAAGCCATGGACAATGCCATTAAATTGGACGAAGTCCGAGAGCAGGTCAAGGACACAATCCTCAAAGCTTTTGACGCCAGCGACCGCAATTTCGATGAAAATGCCATTCTGATTCCCATCAACAATGCCTTGGAGCGCCTCACTATCGCCAAAATCGAAGTAAATTTGGAAAAGTTCCTCTCCATGCTGGACCAGGAATTATCCGGAGACCCTACCTACGAAAACGGCTTTGTTAAAAACGACGCCATCCCCCTGCTGAAACGGGCCCAAGAACGCGTGATCACCGCTCTGGTCGAGGAGGTCTGCCGGGAGATAGGCGACCAGGGAGAAAAAATCGCCCACAATCTGGAGGAGCAGGCCGGCGTCTTTATCGACCAGATAACCGAGAAGCTGGAGAGCAACAACCGCAAAGTCGAAGCCATGATCCAGGACAAGGAAAACAACCTGAAAAAGCTGGACAGCTTCCTTACCACCCTAACTACCGCCAAAAAACGCATACAGGAGCAATAATGAGTTTACCTTGGGAAAATGAAGACGATAATGATATTGCCGAGAAAGAAGCCGAAGAGAGCAGCAATCCCTATCTCGCCGATCCGAAAAAGGGACTAATTCTCATAGGTAAGCTTTTGGAGCGCAGCAGCGACAGCGCCGCCGCGGCAGAGCGTGTCGATAAAATAATAGATGCGAATATCCTTCCCCATCTGCACCTGCTGCAGGAAAGCCAGCGCGAAGTGCTGGATACGCTGACGCGAGCCAAAATCCAAGTAGCCGAACTGCATAAGGCCAGGATTCTGAGCCGCCGCGCTGTGCTGGGCGTAGGGGGTAAATTCAGCGCCGGCAAATCCTGCTTTATCAACTCGCTGACCGATGCCGGATTGCCGGAAGGGCAAAAGCCTACCACCTCCATCGCTACCTACATCATCAAAGCGGAGCAATCTGAAAGCTACGCGGTGACCTCCGGGGGCGGTTCCGTCGCCCTGGACGACGACGCGATTGAAGCGCTCTCGCACGAGTTTTCCCGCACTTACAAAGATATTGGCTTTGTGCGGATCATCGACAACCTGATCGTGCAGTCCACCACCTTCCGCTACCCCGATATCGCCATCCTGGACACCCCGGGATACAGCAAAGCCGATCAGGGCAAAAACGCCGACGCCGGAGACGCCGAAATCGCCCTGCGCCAGCTCAGATCGGCTGACGCTCTAATCTGGCTGATGGACATCGAAAACGGCGTCATCAACGACAGCGATCTGAAGTTTATCGAGTCGCTGAAAACCAAGGCGAAAATTCTCTTCGTCTTCAACAAAGCCGATCTGCGGCCTCCAGAAACGGTGCGCAAAATCGTAGAAGAGACCAGCAAAATCTTGGAAAGCAAGCCGGAATTTAAAAATACCTCTTGCGGAGTCATCGCCTATAGCTCCCGCACCAACGAGACTCTAGTGGGAGAAGGCCTCCTCCAAAAGTTTCTCCAAGACACCGGCACCCTGGCCAAGAGCAAAAAGAGCGTAGATGCCGAGCTACAGGAAGCCCAAGCGACCGCCGACCGAGATGTAGAAAAGCACATAGCCCAATTAGAGCAGAGAATCTCCGTCTGTGAAGAGGCGATCTCCAAGGCTCACTCTCCGAAACGCATCAAATCCATCGTGCAGGAGATGAGCCAAAGCCGCGGCACGCTGCTCAAACTGACAGAAACGCTCAATTTGCTTAATAAAGGGTTCCGCATATTGATCAGCACTGCTGCCGCGTTCCAGGAAGCTCAAAATGCAACAGCCCAGAAGGGCAATTAAAGACTGCTGAGGTAAGGAAATGGCCCAGAGCACACACGATTCAGAGGTTACCTTCAGGCTGCTGGAAAGCCTGACCAATGAGGATATTCCCGAAAGCGAACAGAACACCAAGCTGTACGAAAAATACAACAAACTGCAGGAACTGGTCTATCAGGAACTGCTCAGTCTCACCGAGGAAACGCCCTACCCGCGCAAATACGAGACCTATGACCGCATCCAGGAGCTGCTGCAAACCGTCCGGCTGCACATGCTGGTTTCCGAGCTGACCGATAAGCGCATTCTTGGTTTTTATCATCCTACCAATGCCCAGCTCACCGAAATTTGGAAAAAGTGGCTGACCAATGCCCTGCCGGACACTCTAAGCGAAAAGCCGCTCTGGCAGCGTCTCTTAGTAAAAATAGCCCCGAAATCCCAGGGATATAACTCGATTCTCTACGGAGTGCCCACGCTAATCGTGCCCGCAGGCCAGAAGGTCCCCAACACCATCAGCGCCATCTCCATCGGCGAGAAGCGCATCGATCTGACGCAGGACGATTACGTGGAAATGCTCTGCCAGGACAGAAAAGCCATTGAAGCAGAGGATCGCGTGGACTTAAGCAGCCTGGCCCACCTGCTGATCGTCAGCAGTGATCAAATTTCCGATAAGCAGAGCGTCCTGATCGTGCCCAGCAGATGCAATGCCAACTCTAAATATTTCAGCGCTCTGCTGGGGTTAATCGACACGCTAGTCCAATGCGATAAAAAAATCCAATTAGACAAGCTATCCTGGCTAGAGGGCAGCAATGTAAAACACATCATCAGCTGGGGAAAAGATGTGGAACTGCTAAGCAAAAGGCTTCATTTAAGGCACTTCGCCCCGGACTGCACTATAACTGAGAGTTTTCCCCAAATAGACACAAAAAAGGAAACAAAGGCCTGCCATAACGCCAACCACGGCCTAGTGCTGCAAAGTATTATCTCCGAAGTACTGTGGTATCTCGGCATCCAGCGGCATTCTCTCAATGAACGCCTGGCAACCATCAACCCTGATACGCTCGACGAGCAGGCCACGGGGATCGTCAAAGAGATCAAGGAAGAAGTCGCCAAACAATTGGATGCTTCCGACTCTCTCTGCAAAAGATATCTCGCTCTGATGACAGAGATGGATGAGCATCTGAAACAGATTGCCGAAGCACAGCAAAACTCTGAAGCCGCAGCCGCCCACAACGATCACGCCATCAGCTCCTACGGCCTGCTAGGACATATGTTCCGCATGTGCGTTTTTTATGGAATAGTCGAACAGCAGAGTCATAAAGAGACCATGCAAACCGTCAGGAAGCTGCAGGAAAGCTGCAGCCAAGCCGCCGACGGACGTCTGGCCAATATCATCGCCAACGACTTTTTCAAAAAGCCCAGCAGCTCTGACGAGCTGAACGCTCTGAAGACCACGATTTCTCAGGAGCCATTCATAAGCCGCCTGAAACTGCGCCACCGCCAAGAACTCTCCTTGGACGACGCAGCCTGCGGAGCGCTAGTCCAAGCCCTTCCTCAGCCGCGCACACCGGAAGAAGAGAGAATATTAGGTATACATCTGAAGCAAAATGGAAAAGATAAACAAGCGCGGAAAGCGCTGTATTCCGCCCTGACCCAGGGCGACCAAGAGGCCGGAGAAGCGTTCTTAGAATACTTTGGACAAGAAGAAAAAACTCAGCAAAACGCGGCCTTATTCGGCGTAGCTCAGGCTGCTCTGCTAATCGGCAAAAATAAATTGGATTTGTGGGAGAAACATCAGTCAGACACCGCCCTTTTCGCCGAAACTTTAAAGTTTCTCAACATCGCCGCTGCCGGAGGCGCTCCCGCTTATTCCTGCCTGTGTGATCTGTGGTACTCAGAGGGAGTGCGTTTGTTAGCAGCCAACGGGGAAGAAGACGAAAACATGAAAGCCGCCTTCCGGGCCTGTCTCCTCAACGCCTCCAGTATGTCTAGAACGGGAAAGAAACGTTACGAACGCATGGGGACCGCTGCCTATCATCTGAAGCAATACTCCGAAGCCAAGGAATACTTGGAAAAAGCAGATACTGCCGATGCTCACGCCCTACTGGGCAAAATGTACGAAAATGGCACTGGAATGGCCCAAGATCGGGACACAGCGCTGAAGGAGTACGAGAAAGCCATGGAGCTCGGCCACACCCAAGCCAAGGTGGACTACGACAGGCTGTTCGCTGCGCTTCAAGCGGAAAAGGAAGCCAAAGAAGCCAGCGAAAGAAGCAGCTATAGCGCCTCATCTTATTACAGCGGCTACTATTCCTACTACAGCGGCGGATGGTAAATTTGCTCTCAGAAAGCCCCGGAGTTCTGCCAGACATGCGGGAATGCCTATTTTTGGGACTGTGCCAGCGGGAGCTTCTGTACAGTCCGGCTGATGCTCCGCTCTTTAGCAGCCAGGAAAATTACTTTCTTAAATTTCTCGAGAATGTAACGGCAGTGCAGCTCCTTAAGCGCCGCGAGTCCGAACCTTATCGCAGCGTCATCTCCCTAGGACTGCGCAGCTATGTGCTGGCTATGCAAAGCTTCGGGAAAAAACTAAATGCCCGCGCTTTAAGCTGCGCGGTGCTGTTTTCTGTGCTGGGCAGCCTGCTCGACGACCGTATTGATCGGGGAACGACGCCAGAAAGGGAAAGCGCTCTGCGGCTTTTGCATTGGGAGCGAGGCTGCGGTGGATATTTTCAGGGCAAGATTACCCGCTGCGGCAATTATGCTGAAGAGCTTCTGACAGAGATCAGCGCTTATCTGCAGATTATCCGCTTTAGACAGCGCGAAGCGTATAATGACCTGCTCAGACAGCTGCAGCAGGCCGCTGAAGCGGAATCACAGCCAATTTATCCCGCCGACAGCCGCCAGGCCAGCCACTATGTCATGCACAAATCCGTCCACTATACGCAGCTGGGCTTTGCTCTGGCGGCCTCGGGCAGCCTTTCCCGCCGGGAAGCCTGCCTGTGCAGGATGGTGGGCCGGGTTTATCGTCTAATCGACGATCTCTGCGATATGGAAGAAGACGCAGCTGGCGATCAGATCAACTACATTACCGCTCGGGCCCAAAACCAGAGAGAGTTGCTGCACAGCCTCGAGCAAGCCTTTCGGGAGCTGGATAAAGCACTGGCAGCGCTGAAACAAGGGATGTCCCGCGAATTCTATACTTTTCTGCTCTACGAACTGCGCCTGTGGACCCTGAGCAACCGCTATATTTTTCAGCGCAGCCTTAGCCAGAACCATTAAATGTTAAATATTCACCCCAAACAGCCATTAACCATACAAATAAATGTACCAACTATAAGCGCAGGGCCGCTGCAGCGGCAAAGCGCAGCAGCACCGGGCAGCGAGCAGACGAGGAAACCGATATGGCCAATATAATGCTCACTGAAAACTGCAATCTGCGCTGCCCCTACTGTTTTGCCAGCGAGTTTACCGGCAAAAAGGCCCGCAAACGGGAGATAAGCCTAGAGCAATTCCGCGCTATCCTGCGCTTCATTCTCTTGGACGGCAGCGAACGCCATCTGGGGCTGATCGGCGGAGAACCGACGGTTCATCCTCTGTTTGGCCAATTTCTGCAAATTTTACAGGATGATGAGCGCGTGGAGGCGCTGACCGTCTATACCAACGGCATCGCCCTGGAAAAGTATATTGAACCGCTATTGTCCTCCAAAATGCGGCTGCTGATCAACTGCAATAATCCCGCTGATATAGGTGAGACCAGCTTTGCCAGATTATCCCGCAATGTGAAAACTCTGGCTGCGGGAGGGGCGCATCTCACTTTGGGCATCAACGTCTATCGCCAGGGCTTTGAGGCCTCGTATCTGCTCCCGCTGTTAGAATTATTTCAGGCCCCACACCTGCGCTTTTCCCTGTCCATTCCCCCCCACGCCACCGATCTGAAGGACCCGCTGCAGCGCTTCCGCGCATTGAAAAGCACTATGCTGGCCCTGTTCGCTCAGCTGCGGGAACACCATATTGTGCCGCATTTTGACTGCAATTTCTTCCCGCCCTGCCTGTTCACCGCCGAAGAAGCGGCGCAGTTCGACGGCTGGGGAGCGCAGAACCCCCTGCTCACCCTCAAAAGCCGGGCCACAGGCTGCGCTCCAGTCATCGACATCATGCCCGACGGCACTGCAGTCAGATGTTTTGGCTTATCGGAAAGCACCAAGGTAAATATCCGCGATTTTGCCACCATTTCCGATTTGCGCCACTATTATCTGCGCACCGTAGATGCTTACGCCCTCAACTGCTATTACGATACATCCTGCGCTGACTGTTACAAATACAAGACGGCCAAATGTTCCGCCGGATGCCTGGTTTACAAAACGAAAATGATTAAAGCGCTGAAGGAGATGACAGAACATGCCGCCAGCCAAGGATACAAAAACTGATACCGTCATCAGCTTAACGGATCGGGGATTCTCGCAAATAGCCGCGCTCTATGAGAAGCAGAGGTTAAAACTGGGAGGAGGCCGCCTGCAGATCGGCAGCTATCTCTGCGGCAGCTACTTTCGGGCGCTATGCTCTGCCGTAACCCCAGCGCAGCTTCCCGAATCTTACGATTTGGTGCTGCCCGTGCTGGCTCAGCGCGATCTGTCTCTGCTGGAGGACAGCAAGGCTCAGGACCTGATAAGCGGGGCGCGCGCTCTGGTGGTAAACGATCCCGGAATGCTGCGCCGTTTTGGCAGTGGAGCCCAGGTGCGGCTGGGGCGGCTGTTTTTCCGCGCCTATCGCGACCACAGGTATCCCCAGTACGAAGAGAGCGCAAGCGGCGAGGAGAGTATGCGGGCTTTAGTCAAAGCTTTGCGGGAGCTAGGCTATCATTTTTACGCCGTAGAGCGGGAGGCTATAGGCAGCACTCTGCCCTCTCCCGAGGATGGCGTTCCCGTACCGTATTACCATCTCCCCTACCGCCTAATTTCGGGGATGCGTATCTGCGAATACGCCTCGGCGGAAAAAGCGATTGAGAAAAAGTTCCGGCCCGACGCCGCCTGCCGCCTGCAGTGCCTGCGCTATCACATACGCTATGAGGACAAAGCCTTTGCCAATGCCTATATCAAATTTGGGCGCGGCCTTTACGATTTAGCGCCCCGGGACGCGGCACGCGGAACGAACTTAATCATTACTCCGGAATTGAGTGAGGATCTACAAAAGTGAACATCATGGTTCCGCTGGCGTCAGCCCGCAACATCGAACGCTTCTGCCAGGCCGGAGCGTCTGAGCTGTATTTCGGTTTTGAACATCCCGAATGGAACAGGTATTTCGGCGGCTTTGCCGAGCTGAACCGCATGTCTTCGTTTGGCTCCCAGGCCAACCTGCCTTACGCAGAGGTGGCAGAGACCATCAAGCGGATTCATGAGGCTAAAGCTGCGGCGTTCGTTACTCTAAACTCTCCGGCCTACTCCGAACGGCAGCTCGCCTTCCTTAAAGTTATCGCCCAAGAGCTGGAAGACATGGGAGCAGATGGTTTAATAGTCGGCAGCATTGAAATGTGCGCTCTGCTGCAAAAGTACTGCAGCCTCCCTCTGACTGCCAGCACGATGTGCGCCGTCTATAATACGGAAATTCTCTCCTTCTACCGCAGCCTGGGAATTAAGCGCATGATTCTGCCCCGGGATTTGCGCTGGGACGACCTCTGCGCCATCGTCACGGCCTGTCCTGGCATCGAGTTTGAATGTTTTATTCTGCGCAACGGCTGCCGCTTTTCAGACGCCAACTGCCTAAGCTTTCATAGCCGGAAGTTCGGCGCGGTGTGCTGCTATATCAAAAAACTGCCCGCCCAGTATCACAGCAGCGCCCAGACAGATTTAGAGCCGGAGACAAAGCGGGAAATTTACGGCAACCACTTTCTCTACGACCGCGCCTTTCACGCCTCAGCCTGCGGCCTGTGCCAAGTGGATGCTTTCAGGGAGATGGGCATCTGCTCCCTGAAAATCGTGGGCCGCGCCGACAATACAGATGAGGTTGTGCAGGACATAGCGCTGCTCAGGCGACTAATCGACAGCGAAGGAACATGCCGGAATCTGGTGCGCAATGAGTGTTTATATGGGCTGAACTGCTATTATCCCCAACCTTAACTCAGCCTCCCAAGGCCTAAATCGGCCGCTGGCTTTATCCGCAGGCCCAGCAGCAAAATCATTCGCAGATTAGCGAATTTTTAACCAAGTGTCACTACCTACAGTTAATACCAGTTAGCTGCTGCGTATCCTATAATATACGCTTGCGATTACATCGCGTCAGCAAAGGAAAACCGAATAAAATATTTAAATAATATTTATTATTTCTTTATAAGGGGGCTGTGGATAAAAATGGGAAAGCTTATTTTAGGTCTCTTCCTGGGCTTACTTGGTCCGTTTGGCTGGATAATCGCCTATTTTCTGCACAAAAGTTTTAAAAACTCCTACGATTTAGACGGTGCTAAAAGCCTAAAACTCGGCACTCTAATAACGGGTATCGGAAGTACCGTACTCACTCTAGCGTGCGTCGCCATCTTTTTCCTACTTGTAGGGCCCCAAATTAACCAAGCCAGGGGTCAGGGCCATTTAACCGCCTGCAAATCCAACCAGAAAAACATCGCTCTTGCCCTGGAAATGTGGGCCGCAGACCATAAAGGCAAATACCCTAAACAGCTATCAGATTTGATTGGGGGAGAAAACGGAGGATATTTAAAGCAAATCCCCACCTGCCCCGCCGCGGAGAAGGATACATATTCGGCCTCCTACAAACGAAGCGCTGACGGTAAAAAGTTTGATATTTGCTGCAGCGGTCACAACCACGCGGTTATGGATGTTCCAGCCGACAAACCGGCCTTTAACTCCGACATGGGAATAATAGAGAAATAAAATAAAACCGAGAACGGACGGCACTGAATGCGCTAAAATCACGCGCATCCGCGCCGCGCCATTTGCGGAAACATTATAAAGCTCTGCAATAATGCCGGCAAACAAAATGCTGGCCAGCGTTACAGCCGCTGGCCAGCATTTTGTTTGCCGGAAGTCAAATCTAACGGTTCATAACCGCTGTGCGGGAGACTAATTTCCTAGAGGGTTCGCTCAGCGGCTTGTAAGGCTTCAATATTTCTTCAGACAAAGCGCTTATTCAATTAAGCTCTATAAGGTATAAAAGAACCGTAGCACCTAGCCAGTGCTGCAGACGAGAACAAATCACATTCACATATAACAATCGGCTAGCCACGGATTGTTAAGCAGGAATAACGCAGACCCAGTTGGGTGCGTTATTTTGCTTTTAAAGCGGTTTTAACGCTTTTCTCAGACCATTTTAGCAGCATTTAGCAATGTCATTGAGTCTTACTCAATGTCGTTAACTTAAGGCTCAACGACATTGGAAATGTTAACTCATATATAATTATCGCCACGTTCATGCCTGCGTATAAGCTAGAGCATAACACAAGCTAAACC
>JAUNIO010000072.1 GCA_030535355.1 bacterium
ACGCGGGCATGAGCGTAGGTATAATTGTATATGAGTTAACATTTCCAATGTCGTTAAGCCTTAGTTTAACGACATTGAGCCTTAATTCAGTGCCGTTAAGTTAGCGATTAGCTAACGTGCGAAACTATCTGACTCCCCCTAAAGGATGGGAGGGGGAGATGTCGCGGCTGCGACAGAGGGGGTGCCCAAGACTGTTGGGGAATCGAGTTCTAGCGTATGTGATATGCCTGCTTGTACGCGGGCATGAGCGTAGGTATAATTGTATATGAGTTAACATTTCCAATGTCGTTGAGCCTTAATTTAACGACATTGAGCTAAAAGGAGCTTACAGTGAGCAGTCAATCTGAAAAAATGCCGGTTATGACCGATTATGACGAATACCTCTGGGCTCAGGCCAACCATCACCGCGCTTATCTGCGCATGGGGGCGCACGAGGCGGAGTGCGACGGAGTTAAAGGCACGTATTTTGCGGTCTGGGCACCCAATGCGGAAATGGTTTCGGTTATTGGCGATTTCAACGGCTGGAAAGCCGGTGCCAATCCTTTGAACTTGCGCTATGAAACTGGAGTTTGGGGAGGATTTATCCCCGGCATAGCTCAGGGAAGCCTGTACAAGTTCGCCGTGAAGCCGCGCAATGGAGACTTTATTTTGGAAAAAGCCGATCCTTATGGCTTTGCGTCCGAAATGCGCCCGCGCACGGCTTCTATCGTTTGGAATGTCAATAACTACGAGTGGAAGGACACGGACTGGATGGCTAAGCGCCCGTCCACCGATATTCGCAGTTCGGCTCTGAATATATATGAGTGCCATTTGGGTTCTTGGAAACGCCACGACAACGGCGATTGGTACACCTATCGCGAATTGGCAGAGGAAATGGTGCCTTATGTGAAGTCTATGGGCTACACCCATGTGGAGTTTATGCCCGTGACCGAGCATCCCTTTGACGGTTCTTGGGGATATCAGGCGGTGGGCTATTTCGCGCCGACCAGCCGTTTTGGCACTCCCGATGATTTCAAGTATTTGGTCGATTGCTTCCATCAGAACGGCATAGGGGTCATTCTGGACTGGGTGCCGGCGCATTTTCCAGTTGACGGTCACGCCTTAGCCCGTTTTGACGGGACTTGTCTGTATGAGCACGCTGATCCCCGCCAAGGCTATCATCCCCAGTGGGGAACTTATATCTTCAATTATTCGCGCAATGAGGTGCGCAACTTCCTGCTCTCCTCTGCGGTGTTTTGGCTGGACAATTACCATATCGACGGTCTGCGCGTCGATGCCGTAGCCTCTATGCTGTACCGCGATTATGGCCGCCAGAATGGGGAATGGATACCCAATCAGTACGGCGGGCGCGAGAATTTTGAGGCTGTCTCCTTCCTGCAGCATTTCAACACGATCGTGCGCGACGAATTCCCCGGCTGCTTTACCTGCGCTGAAGAATCGACCGCTTGGCCGCGGGTAACAGGCGCAGTTCAGGATGGCGGTTTGGGATTTACGCTGAAGTGGAATATGGGCTGGATGAACGATACTCTGACCTATATGCGCACCGATCCTATCTATCGCTCGTACCACCACAACAACCTAACTTTTGGCATGATGTATCAGTACAGCGAGAATTTCATGCTGCCGCTGTCGCATGACGAAATCGTCTATGGCAAGCGCTCGCTGATCAACAAGATGCCCGGCGACTGGTGGCGTCAGCGCGCTCAGCTGCGCCTGCTGCTCGGCTATATGATGGGTTATCCCGGCAAGAAACTCCTCTTCATGGGCGGCGAATTCGGTCAGTGGAACGAGTGGAACGCCAACAGCGGCCTGGATTGGCATTTGCTGGAAAATCCCGATCATCAGGGTATTAAAAAGTGGAGCAGCGATCTCAATAAGCTCTATCGCGAACATGCCGCTATGTGGGAACTGGACAATAATCCGTCGGGATTCCGCTGGAACCAGTGCGATGACAATATGAATTCGGTGTTTGGCTTTATTCGTTTCCCTAAAGCTCAGGATGAAGCGCTGATGTTCGTCATCAACTGCACGCCGGTGCCGCGCGACGACTATCGCTTAGGCGTGCCCTGGCCTGGTGAGTGGAAGCTCGTCCTGAATTCTGACGCTTCGGTTTATGGCGGCAGCGACTACTCTACGTCTTTGACAGCCGAGGCAGAGGAGCATCCGTGGGGTGGGTATCCTTACTCTGTGTATTTTAACCTGCCTCCCTTCTCCTGCTTGGTATATCAGGGGCGGCCTGCGCCTGAGAAAAAAGAGGATAAATAAGCGGACTTTAAGCTGAGCATCATGGGCACAGCATGAAGAAAAGAGGAATGCCGTTAGTTAGCTATGTGCCTATTGGCTGAGCTGAGACGGCAAGCTATCAACGCCAAACAAACGTTTGGCGTTTATTTTTTTCCGCGTGAATGTCATCTCAGCGGCTGCATCCGTATCATAGATATCTGCCTAAATTGGAGGTCATTGACAAATACCAGCCTAAATAGAGGCTTAGCAATATCATTAAGTTTGTGTTCCGCTAACTTGCGAACTGTCTGACTCCCCCGTATGGGAGAGGGAGATGTTGCTTGCGACATAGGGGGCAATTTAGCTATGTGGGCCTTGAAGTCGCTTTTATGCCATAATGCTCAATGCTTCTTTGCGAATAACTGCATTCTGTTTTGCGGCCCTGGCTTTGCGGCAGTTCTGCTAAGTGTAGCATCTGAGCGTAGCGAAGCAGCGTAGCGTGCAGAAGCTGACGCAAGAAAGCCAGGTGCTGGGGTACTTGGTTATATTAGAATTAATCGATAGCTATCGATAGTTACTATCTGACTTTTTCTATAGTATGGGAGGGAGAGAAGTCGCGACTGCGACAGAGGGGGTGCCCAAAGCTGTGGGGAGAAACCGAGGGCGCAGAATGTTTTAAAGCTAATATTTTTGCGGGCTTAGCAGGGGAGCATTGTATATGGAGGCGAATTATTAAGAACCATTAATATGTACGAGGTGCACTGATGGAATACCAATTCGCGTTGAGAACCAAAAAGGTTACAGCTTCCGAGGTCCGCGAGATTCTCAAGATCGTCGCCCGCCCAGAAATTATGTCCTTTGCCGGCGGTCTTCCCGCCCCCGAGCTCTTCCCAGTCGATGAAGTGGGCAGACAGTGTCAGGCCGTACTTGCCGAGCAGGGCCCCAAAGCCTTGCAGTACGCCACCACAGAGGGTTACAACCCTTTGCGCCAATGGATAGTGGATCGCCTTACTAATAAATGGCACATTAATGTTGGTATCGACAATGTTTTGATTACGAGTGGTTCTCAGTCCGCTTTGGACATGATTTCCAAGCTGATGGTCGATGAAGGCGACGTCATCTGGTGTGAAACCCCAACATATTTGGCGGCGCTGACGGCTTTTCGTTTATTGGGCCCAACGTTTGAAGCCATGCCTTCCGATGACGACGGAGTTATCGTAGACGGGCTGGAAGAGCGGATTTTGCAGCATAAACCCAAGATGGTATACGTCATTCCCACCTTCCAAAACCCTTCGGGCCGCACCTGGTCCATGGAGCGCCGCAAGGCTTTTATGGAACTGATGACCAAATATGAAATCATGGTCGTCGAAGACAACGCTTATTTCGAACTCTGCTTTGACGATATAGAATACTGTTCGCTGACCAATTTCGACCCCAAAGGCCTGGTCATCAGTTCCTGCAGTTTTTCCAAAGTGCTTTGCCCTGGTCTGCGCGTGGCCTGGATCAATGCGGCGGCTCCTGTAATCGAAAAGCTGGTGATCATTAAGCAATCCACCGATTTGCAGACAGCGACGCTCAATCAAATGGTGGTGCATCGCTTCTTAACCCATAACGATTTTGATGCCCGGGTGAAAATGATCTGCGACGTTTACGGAGAGCGCCGCGACGCCATGCTGGATGAATTGGGCAAGAGTCTGCCGGAGGGCTGCACTTTCACCCATCCCCGCGGCGGTATGTTCGTCTGGGTAACTATGCCCGAATGTGTGGATGATGATCGCCTGCTGCAGCGCTGCCTGACTTATAATGTGGCGGTTGTCCCCGGCCATTCCTTTTATCCAGTCGATCCCAAGAAAAATACGGTACGCCTCAATTATTCCAACCTTCCGCCGGAGAAGATTCATTACGGTGTCAGCAAGGTCTGCCAAGCTATAGCTGAAGAGATAGCTGCTTCACAGTCTTAGTTCCATCGATATTTTCTAAACCATCAGTTCAGCGCTCTGGCGAGCGCTGGGCTGTTTTTTTATGGCATTGCTAAAGGATGGGAGGACGTCATCGAGCCTTAAATAAATGACATTGGCTAAAAAAGGGATTTGTTTTTTACAGCAGAAGTTCACTGGCTACCTTACGGGGGGCAAGGGTGGCAATGAGCGCAAAGGAGGACCTTGCCAGTGACTCTTCGAGAGCTGCAAGTTGGACAAATTGCCCGCATAACCAAAGTTGGCGGAGAAGGAGCTTTACGCCAGCATTTTCTAGATATGGGGCTCATACCCGGCACAGAGGTAAATCTAGTCAAATACGCGCCTATGGGCGATCCCATGGAACTGCGCCTGCATGGCTACGAGCTGACTCTGCGCTTGACTGAAGCAGAGGATTTGGAAGTAGAGCTTCTGGAAAAACAGGCGCAAGAAGAAAATACCGCCTCTTCTCTTTATAGCGATTCCGAGCATCCTGGCTTAGGCGAAGAAGGCCGCTATCACCAGCATGCGCCTCAGGATTCCATAGAGCTTCCCGAGGGAACCCTGCTGACGTTTGCCTTGGCTGGCAACCAAAACAGCGGTAAAACCACGCTTTTTAACCAATTAACGGGGTCTAATCAGCACGTCGGCAACTTCCCAGGCGTTACCGTAGATCGCAAAAGCGGGGCCATTAAAGGGCAGGCAAACACAGAAATAATCGACTTGCCTGGTATTTATTCGCTATCTCCTTACAGCAGCGAAGAAGTTATCTCCCGCAATTTTATTATCAATGAACACCCCAGCTGTATAATTAATATCGTCGATGCTACTAATATCGAACGCAATCTGTATCTGACTCTGCAGCTGATGGAGCTGGGGGTGCCGGTAGTGCTGGCGCTCAACATGATGGATGAATTGCGCGGCAATGGCGGCAGCGTGCGCATCAATGAAATGGAAAAAATTCTGGGCATTCCCGTGGTGCCCATCTCAGCTGCTAAACAGGAAGGCCTCGATGAGCTCGTCCGGCATGCGGTGCACATTGCTAAGTTCCAAGAAAAGCCGCAGCGCAGTGATTTTTGCCCCAAAGAAGGCCAGAAAGGCGCGGTGCACCGCTGCCTGCACGCCATAATGCATCTGATCGAAGATCATGCCGAACAGGCTAAGCTGCCGGTGCGCTTTGCCGCGACCAAATTAGTGGAAAGCGATGAACTGGTGCTGGAAGCGTTAAAGCTATCTCAGAATGAGAAAGAGACGCTGGAACACATGATCGTGCAGATGGAGGAGGAGAGCGGCTTAGACCGGGCAGCAGCTATTGCCGGTATGCGCTTTGCTTTTATCACAGGTTTAGTGCAGCGCACTGTGGTTAAGCCTTTGGCCAGCAAGGAATTTGAACGCAGTCAGAAAATAGACGCCGTTCTCACTGGTAAATACACAGCTTTGCCGGCGTTTGCGGTGATCATGGGGCTGATATTTTGGCTGACTTTCAGTGTATTGGGAGCGGCCCTGCAGGATTGGCTCGACGGAATTATCGAGCAGTCCAGCGCTTGGCTGGCGGGGACGATGGAGAGCGCCGGGGTCAGCTCTTGGCTGCATTCGCTGATCATCGAAGGCGCGGTAAACGGTGTGGGCAGTGTACTGAGCTTTCTGCCCATTATCGTTATTCTGTTTTTCTTCCTTTCGCTTTTGGAAGATACCGGATATATGGCCCGTGTGGCTTTTATTACCGACCGCCTTTTGCGCTTGCTCGGTTTGTCAGGGCGCAGTATAGTGCCGCTGCTGATGGGGTTCGGCTGCTCTGTGCCCAGCGTCATGGCCAGCCGTACTCTGCCGTCCGCCCGCGACCGTCAGCTGACTATTTTGCTGACGCCGTTTATGAGCTGTACAGCTAAATTGCCCATTTACGTTTTCTTTGTGGGCGCTTTTTTCCCCAATCACATGGGAACGGTTATTACGCTGATTTACGTGCTCGGCATAGTAACCGCCATTGTCTTGGCCTATTTGCTGAAAAATACTCTGTTTCAGGGAGAGGCTGTGCCTTTTGTGATGGAGCTGCCCAATTACCGTATGCCGGGCTGGCGCAATGTGGGCCGTCTGCTCTGGGACAAAGCCCGCGATTTTCTAACCCGCGCTTTTACAGTCATTTTTGTAGCTTCAATCGTCATTTGGTTTTTGCAGTCCTTTGATTTGCGCCTGAACATGGTCAGCAATCCTCATGAGAGTATGTTAGCTAATTTGGCGGGCTTGCTGGCGCCTTTGCTGTCTCCTTTGGGCTTGGGGGATTGGCGCATCGTTACCGCGCTCATCTCCGGCTTTATGGCTAAGGAAAGCGTGGTCTCAACTTTGAGTGTGCTGTTTGGTTCTACTCCGCTGGCTGCAGTGCTAAATCCTGTGTCAGTGACCGCTTTGCTGGTCTTTTGCCTGCTCTATACGCCCTGTGTGGCGGCGATAGCCGCCATAAAACGGGAACTGGGCTGGCGCTGGACGCTGGCGATTGTCGCGGAGCAATGCTGTGTAGCTTGGGTGGCAGCGTATGCCGTGGTTTTACTGGGCCGCTTCTGCGGATATATGGCTTAGTTAATGACATTGCACAGGAGATGCGCTTATGAATCTGGCTAGTTGGATAGTTTTGCTGCTGTTGCTGATTGCGGTCGGTTTGGCGCTGCGCAGCAGCTGGAAACGCCGCCGTTCCGGCGGCTGCGGCTGTGGCTGCAGCGGTGGCTGTGCCAGCTGCTGCGGCAGCTGCGGATGCCCGTCTGGGAGCGGAAACGCTAGAGAAAAGCAGAATTAAATAAAACTGCTGTTTTTCTGGCCGAATGCCGCATAACTTCAACAACTGATAGTTATTAAACAGGTGAATGTCGTTCAGTCTAGAAATAAAATGTTTGCGAAATTGTGATAATATTGTTATCGCTGAGGTATTATCGCGAATAGACGAACGACTGAGCAGGAAGGTACGGGCATGGCGGCTAGTCTTAAAGTAGGTGATGTGCTTAATGGGCGTTACCCTATCTTAGGCATTTTAGGCGAAGGCGGTATGGGCGCCGTTTACAAGGCGTCAGACTTGGGGTCTACGCGTATTTGGGCCATCAAAGAGATGACCGAACAGTTCGCTACTGAGGAAGAGCGTCAAGAGGCGATTGCCGGTTTTGAGCAGGAATCGCGTTTGCTGTCTCAGCTGGAACACCCTAATTTGCCGCGCATTACCCACTTTTTTACCGATAATGGGCATCATTATCTGGTCATGGACCTGGTGCAGGGCGAAACCTGGGAAAAGAAACAGCTGCGGGAAAAACAGAGCATCGCCGATATTCTGGATATCGTCTATCAGATTACTGACGTGCTGCGCTATCTGCACGGTCAGCCGCAGCCCATTATTTTCCGCGATTTAAAGCCCGCCAACGTCATGATCACTCCAGAAGGGGTGGCCAAGCTCATCGATTTCGGTATTGCCCGCGTATTTCAGGCCGGTAAAGCTAACGATACCCGCGCTTTGGGAACTCCCGGCTATGCTGCGCCGGAGCAGTACGGTTCTGGGCAGTCCGATGCGCGCACGGACATTTACGCTTTAGGCGTGATGATGCATCAGGCTTTCTCTGGTATTGATCCGTCCGTAGACCCTTTTAGGTTTGAGCCTTTAACCGAGCTTATTCCCGATTTTCCCCAGTCTATTGAAGATATCGTCAGCAAAGCTGTGGCTTTGAAGCGCGAAGAGCGCTTTTCCTGTGTAGCAGAAATGCAGGAGGCTTTGCAGGCTCTGCACTCCGATCCAGACGTGTACGATTTGCTCCCGCTGCGTTTGCGCACGGGCATTCTGCCGCGTCCCGAGATGCGTGGCTCGGCTGCAAAATCGGGAAGATCTGGCCGTATAAGCGCACCTGTGGTTGATGCTCTTCCCGATGCGCCAAGATCGATTTCTCGTTCGGGTACGGCCTCTTTAAAGAGGAGTGGAGATATGAATGCTCCACTGTCCACCCCGCGTTCTGGCACATCTTCTCTGCCTAATAGCGCTGCTGTAAGTTCTGCCTTAGCGGCTGCTGGTAAGGGTGCGGTGCAGATAGCTCATAAAGCCCAGGGAGCCGCTTCTAAAGCCTTAGAAAAGTATAACCAGAGAACGACAGCTGCTGGTGTGCAGAGGCAGGGAGAAACTCTGCCTGCGGAGAGCGGCGGGGAACAGAAGAGCGGCTGCTGGCCCTGGATCGCTATGGGGGTATTATTGCTCTGCGCTACCTTCCCAGGTGTCGGTTTTTTGGCATTCTTGCCTGCTCTTCCAGTGATATATTTTGCTAAAGATCAGCGCGTGCAAATGGTAATCTGTACCGTAGCTATTTTGGTATGGGGTGTTCTAAGCGATATTATGTTAGCGACCTTCCTCTCATGGATAGCCAAATAGCAAGTGCGACAAAATAGTACCCTACTAAGTATTTTTATATTTTTTATTTGGCTGCTGGTTTGGCTGTTAAGCAGAGCCGAAAGTGTTTTGGTGAGGTTAAGCGCATAGATGAAATGTCCGGAATGTGGCTTTGACAATGCAGAGGAAGCGGTTTTTTGCGATGACTGCGGAGTCGATTTGAACAGCGCAATCAATCAGGAGGGCGAAACGGAGCGCTGCGCTCTGGAATTGGGGCAAATTCTCAGCGAGCGCTGGAAAATATCTCAAGTTGTGCATTATGACAGCCGCTGCGGTTTTTACGAAGCCGAAGATACGCAGCAGCCCGACTGCCACATGCTGGTAGTTGAAGGGCAGCGGCCTTTGGCGGAATTGGAACAATGGGTCGAAGCCTTAAAAAGCATTGCTTCTGATAATATTTGGCATCCCCAAGAAATCGCTTCTCACGAAGACCGTTTGTTTGTGCTGGGACCTTGGCCTGGTGAGCCTCTGCGGATGCCCCAAGATGAGGTTAAGCCCAGGCAAGCCGCTTTATGGATGCGGGCCATCCTTGTTGGCTTAGAAAACCTGAAAAAAGCGAACTGGCAGCATTGCGCTATATCTCCGGATTACGCTTGGCACTGCGGTGATCAAGCCGTTCTCGTGGCCGTTCCTATGCGCTCTGCTGATGCTTCTGCAGTTGGGGCTACTTCGGTGATTGAAGGGTTTTCGCCGCCAGAACTGTTCGGCTTAATGGGCGGAGAGGTGTCAGAGCGCTCCGATGTCTATAGTGCTGGCGCTCTGCTTTACTATCTGCTCAACAGCGGGGAACTCAATATTAAGCGTTTGGGAGAAGGATGTTTAGGTTTTCCCAATCCTCAGCTGGGGCCAGACGGACCGCTTATGGAGGTCGCTTCTAAAGCATTGCAGCGCGAGCCGCTGGAGCGTTTTGACACTGTTCAGGAAATGCGTTATTTTTTGGAAGAGGCTTTGGGGGAAGTTGAGCCTGCCCCGGCAGTGGACACAGCTGCTGATGAGGAAGAAGCGGAAGCTCTGTCTGAAGAAGGCAAAACCCGTCCTTTGCCGCGTTTAGATAAAATTATTGGCGGTTCGGCCGCTGCAAGTACGTGTAACTTTAAAGGAGCTCCAGTGGAAGAAGCTAAAGAAACGTCTTCTGTATCTGCTGACTGCAGTCAGCCCGATTTGACTATGGCCTATGAAGTCGGCCGTTTGTCCAACGTGGGCGCTGTGCGCAAAATCAATCAGGATGCTTTCGTGGAAATGCGCCTGTGGGCTTGTGAACGCGATGTGCCCACAGCTGTGCATTTTTTGGCGGTCATCGACGGCATGGGCGGAGAAGCCGAAGGGGATAAAGCCGCTTCCATTGCAGCCCGCGCCTCTGCGAGAGAAGTTTTGCACAGCTTTTTAGAGCTGCCCGGCGAGGCTGAGGATCCCCAAAAAGATTTGCCCTTGCCCGAACGCCAAGCGCAGATTTTACAGCGGGCTATGAAGAAAGCCAATTCCGCTATTTTTGCCTATGCCAGCGAAGCGCCTGAGCGCAAAGGTATGGGCTGTACCATGAGTGCAGCTCTGATCTGCGGCGGTATGGTAACTGTGGGGCATGTCGGCGATACCCGCGCTTATCATTTTGATGGAGAGCTGCGTCAAATTACCCGCGATCATTCCGTAGTAGGGCAGCTGGTGGAAATGGGAGCTTTAACCCGCGAGCAAGCGCGGCATTCTCCCAAGCGCAGTATCATTTACCGCGCTTTGGGAACGGCGGCTGATATTGAGGTGGAAACTTATCAGCGCACCCTGAAACGCGGCGACTATCTGTTTATGTCTTCCGATGGCGTGTGGGAGTACTACTCCGACGAGGAATTGCAGCAATTCTTCACGTCCGGAGATAGCCCCCAGACAATATGTGAGAAATTGATCTCTACCTGTCTGCAGCGCGGGGCCGACGACAATACTACGGCTGTGGCCTTCCGATATACACCTTAGGGCAGGGAACAATAGTTTATAGAGGAACTTTATTTTCTATAATAAATGCGCACTTCAGGGAAAATCAAGGTTTAGCGCGGGTTATGTGCCAGCTTATAGGCGAATCTAAATATAGCAATAATTGTATATGAGTAATATTTTTAATGTCATCGAGCCTTAACTACATGACATTGCATTATTAAGGAGGCGGCTAGTGGCCGAAGTTAATCTTTCTACCTTCCTGAGCAGTCAGGCAGTATTAACTACTAGTGAAAATAAATTGGTGTATTTGCAGGCTGAGGTTTGTCCCGGCCCGGAAATTGGCAGTGCTCCTCTGGCTTTAAACTTGGCGATAGTGCTGGACAAAAGCGGTTCTATGTACGCTGCTGACAAGCTAGAGTACGTAATACGGGCGGTCAGCCATGCTGTCGACCAGCTGCGTCCCTGCGATTTATGCTCTATTATTGCCTTTGCGGATAAAACCCGTGTTCTTATCCCCTCTAGTCAGATTTACGATAAAGAATCGGCGCGTCAGATGGTCCGCCGCATCGATCAGGTCAATGTAGGTTCTGGAACGAATATGCTCAGCGCTTTGGAAGCTGCTGTGGCAGAGGTGCGCAAGAGTTATTCGCGCGATCGCATGAACCACATCATCGTTTTGACCGATGGCCAGACTCTCAATGAAAAAGAGTGTCTGCAGAAGAGCACAATGGCTACCGAAGAAGGTATCTCGATATCTACCATAGGTGTAGGCGACGATTTTAACGAGAAGTTTTTGCTTAACATTGCCAATTCATGCCGCGGTACTTCGTATTATATCGATCAGCCCAGCGATATTCAGGAAATATTCGCGCGCGAGCTGAAGGGCGTGCAGAGCGTGGTGGTGCGCAATCCCGAAATGCGCCTAAAGCTGTCTGCTGACGTGCAGGTGCGCCGTGTCTATCGCGTCAAGCCGTTGATTCACGATTTGGGTACTCCTCCTACGGTGGATCGCGTCTGCACTATTGGTCTGGACGACTTGCAGCAGGAAGAAATCCAGTCGCTGCTGTTTGAGCTGGTACTGCCCTCTCGCCGGGTGGGAACATATCGCATTGCTCAGGCGTCTTTAGCTTATAGCTTGCCGGGACAGTCAGCCCAGACTGTAAGCGAAACTCGCGATATTACTATGTCCTATACCGACGATATCGCTCAGGCTTCAGTAGTGACGCCTAAAGTAATGCAGGTGATCGATGCTGTGAGCGTGTTCCGCCAGCAGACCCGTGCCTTGCAGTTAGCTGAAGCCGGTGACAGCGCCAAAGCGACGCAGTTGCTGCGCTCAGCAGCTACACAGCTGCTGCAGCAGGGGCAGCAGGAATTAGCCGATCAGGCGCTTTCTGAAGCCACGCGTATCGAAATGGGTGGCCGGGCTACGTCGGCGGGTACCAAAAAATTGGAGTATGGAACCCGCAAGCTGACTCAGTTGCTAGGAGATCTGCCTCCTATGGAAGAAAAAATCAGTTTAACGAAAAATTAGTCAAGAAACAGCGTTTGCAGGGTATAATTGGTCATTAAATGCAGCGCAGTCAAAAAGGAGAAGAGCGCAATGAAATGCAGTGTATGTGGTTCTGATAATTTAGAGGGTTCGGCTTATTGTGAAGATTGCGGCAGCCGCTTAGCTATGACTCCGGCTGCTCCAGTTATGGCAGCGCCAGCTCCGCCGGCTCCCGAACCTGCAGCCCCGGCTGCTGTTCCTGTCCCCGTTTCTGTAGATGAAGCTCCGGCTGCGCCTTCCGTTCCTGTGGAAGCTGCTCCGATCTCTGCACCCGTATCTGCGGAAATGCCTGCTCCTGCTGGGTCAGGTTCTGTTCTTTGTCCTTCCTGCGGCGCTATGAACAGCCAGGGCGGTTCATTCTGCGAGGATTGCGGCGCTAGTTTGGCTGCAGCTTCTGCCCGCAAAGCTCCCGCCCCGCTGCCTATCTCTTCTCCGGCGGCTGCGCCCGCGCCGGCTCTGTCAATCGCTCCGGCCAGCGGTGTGGTTCCGGTGGCTGTGGCCCGTCCGCGTTTAGTCGTCAGCGGCACTTCGGTAGAGTTTCCTTTGGACCGCGAAGTTATTTTGCTGGGACGCAATTCTCCGGCCGATGGTATCTTCCCTGAGGTGGATTTGACGGAGATCGACACCGGCTCCTATATCTCCCGCCGCCATGGGCGCATCACCCGCCAGGCAACGGCTTTCCTTTATGAAGACATGGGGTCTTCGAATGGTTCCTTTATTAATGGCAATAAACTGACCGCCAAAACACAGATCGAGCTGCACGACGGCGATACTCTGCGCTTAGGCCGCACGGAGATGTGCTTCCGCATTTAGTTTGCGGTGATTGTTGTCAGGCCCGGGTATTATTTAATCCTGGGCCTAATTTTTAGCCAAATAATATTTACTTCAAAATTAAGGAAGAGATATGGCAGAGCAGTCAGATATTTTGGGCACTTTAAAAGGCAGTTTAGGCTTAGCTGGCAAATTGGCTGGCAAGGGCTTTAACGAAGTCTCGGGACTAATTAAAGGCGACGACACCGGTCATAAAGGCCAAAGCGGTGTCTATTGGCAACGCGGTCCCTGGTCAAACAACAGCGATCTTATCCCAGAAATAGATTACATGGAATCTCAGGAATTGGGGCGTTTTAAGGTCAGCATTGTCAAAAGAGTGACTTCTTCGAAAGCGGAACGCGCTTTTACTTTAGCTTGCGGATGCTGTGTCGCTGCTGATAAGCAAGGACTGGAAACGAATGCCCGAGAAGCCGTTGAGAGCGATCCTCAGTGCACTGACGGTTATTTTTTGCTGGGCTGTTTTTATTTGGAGGATCATCGGGCTGAGGCAGCAGCGGCGAATTTCCAGAAAGCGCTGCTGTGTCAGCAGGGTCTAGGTGCCAGATTTAAAAAATATTTGCCCTCGTTCCGCATGATTATGCCGTTGACACCATCCAGCGCTATAGCTTTATATCCCGACCTGTTGGGAGTTAATGTGCTGCTGGCGCTATCCCAGCGCCAGATGGGACAGAAAGAAGCTGCCTTATCTACTATGCAGCAGCTTTTAGGGGTTATGCCTACCGAACCTCTGGCCCTGTTTTTTATGTCGATCCTGCGCTTGGAAAGCGGTCAGTTCAGCCAGGTAGTTGAAGACCTTAGCGATGTGCTGCCAGGCTCCACTCTGCAGGTGGCCAATTTGCTGCTGTTAGGATACGCTTGCAGCAGACTAGGGGAAGTCTCAACTGCCCGGGATATTTACCGCAGTGCTTTAGAAAAAAGCGATTATGATCCATTAATGCGCCTGGACCTGCAATATGCTCAGAATACTGCTATGGGCGCTTCTGTGGACGCTAATGCGGCTATATACAGCGACTGCCCTTCTTATCAGCCTTTTTTCTCGCGTTTGGGTCTGCGTTTGGAAGGGGCTGCCAAGGGTGCCGACGGGCATAATTCCCAGGAGGCCGCTGCGCCTGTACAGTCTGCGGCGGACAATTCTGGTAATGCGGGCAAAGCTGCGCTTTCTTTGCCTACGGCAGCTTTAGCACCTGCGCTGCTGACGCCCTCTCCCAGCTCAGCTATACCTGCTGCGGCTGCAGAGAAAACGTCCAGCGCCCAGCCTCTGCCTTTTGTAACTGCCAGCCCGGGTTCTGCTGAACTTTCTGGGACAGCGGGACAGGAAATGACCTCTGGCCAGCCGGAAAGAGCTAATGCCGCTAAAACCGATAACCAGAATAACGCCTCTGGGGATCATGCTTCAGCTCCTTCTGGAACTGCGCTAACTGCTCCTGACGGCACTACTATTGGTATTCCTAAGCCGGTGCATGTGGTCGATCCTTTGCCTCCTAAAATCGACGGCAAGGTGCGTTTGGTCTGTGCAGAGCGCAACATGGAAATTGAGCTGACGCAAACGGCGCTGACGGTCGGCCGTGAGGAAGGAGAGTGTCAGCTGCCCTTTGACGGCGCGGTTTCTCGTGCGCATGCCCGCTTGCTTTGGGATAATGGGCGTTATCTGATCGAAGATTTACATTCCACCAACGGCACTTGGCTCAACGGCTACCGGCTTAGCGGAGGCAGCCGCTATGAAGTTAATCGCGGCGATGTGCTGCAGTTTGGCCAGACTAAGTTTCGCATGGTATAAGATTTAATATCATTTAGTTAGCGATCAGCTAACCTGCGAAACTATCTGACTCCCCCTAAAGGATGGGAGAGGGAGAAGTCGCGAATGCGACAGAGAGGCGCTCAAGACTGTTGGCTCGGTAGTCGCAGAGCACTTTATTGCTAAAAAAAACAGGAAATAGCAATTTATCTCTTGTTTTGTTTGCTCTGCTATGGTAAAATAGCAAGGCTTTTTGTGTAAGCTTATTAGAAGGTACCCCCTGAAGCGTTGGTTATCAATGAGGTGCTGCAAGGCAGCACATGCCAAAGCTAGGTTGAGATACTTTGGAGGAGTCTTAAAATGTTTTTAATGGATCTTACTCGCTTCGCTCACAAGAAAGGCGCCGGCTCTTCTAAGAACGGTCGCGACTCTCAGCCGAAGATGCTGGGCGTAAAGCGTTATGGCGGGCAGGAAGTAATTTCCGGCAATATCATCGTGCGTCAGCGCGGTACGCGTTTCTGCGCCGGTGAGAACGTTATGATGGGCCGCGATTACACTTTATTCGCTGTGGCTGATGGCAAAGTTAAGTTTGAGAGCCATAATGCGAAAACTTATGTTTCCGTTGTAAGCGAATAGTCTTTGGCAATTTGAGTTGCTGATGCCCTGGGAGCGTTTAAGGCGTTGCCGGGGCATTTGTTTATGTTTTCATTCTGAGAGGGATCGATGAGCAAAAACTTTGTGGACAGAGCGCGCATTTACGTAAAAGCAGGCAATGGCGGTAATGGCCATTCTTCTTTTCTTCGGGAAAAATACGTGGCTATGGGCGGTCCCGACGGAGGTGACGGCGGCAATGGCGGCAGCATTATTTTTCGGGCCGACGAAAACCTGAATACCTTGCTGGATTTTAAGCACCGCTCTCATTTTAAGGCTGGTAACGGCGGTCACGGTGGCCGCAAAAACTGCCATGGAGCTAATGCAGATCATGTGTATATAGGCGTCCCAGTCGGGACTATAGTTTACGACGACTCGGGAGAGCGCTGTTTGGCCGATCTCGCTTATCATGGCGCGGAATATGTAGTTGCTAAAGGCGGGCGCGGCGGGCGCGGCAATGTGCATTTTATTACCGCTGACCGTAAGGCTCCCCGCGAATATGAGTTGGGAGAACCCGGCGACGAGCTGTGGGTGCGCTTAGAGTTGCGCGTGGTAGCTCAGGTCGGCATAATCGGTTTCCCCAACGTGGGCAAGTCAACCTTATTGGCTACCGTCACCGATGCCCAGCCAGCTATAGCTAACTATCCTTTTACCACACTCTCGCCAGTTTTGGGGGTAGTCGAACGCAATTACAGCCGTTTAATTTTGGCCGATATTCCCGGGTTAATAGAGGGTGCTGCCGGAGGGGCTGGTTTGGGACATGATTTTTTGCGCCATATTGCCCGGACACGAGTCTTGCTGCATATACTAGATTTAACAGCTGTGGATGCCGACAATCCTATGGCTAATTATGCGGTTATTCGCCGTGAACTGGTGGACTACGATCCGGATTTGCAATACCGTCCTGAAGTGGTCGCTGTCAATAAGATCGATGAAGAAGGTCATGAAGAGGCTTTGCGCGCCCTGGATATGGCGATGCGCAAAACTGGCAAGCGCCTGCATAAAATATCCTGTCTGACCGGAGAGGGCGTTGAAGATTTATTGGCAGAAGTTTTCGAAGTTGTGCGCGAAGCTCCCAGCCTGCCGAAAATGGTTATTGAGACTGCGGAACCGCCGGCAGTCGATGATTTTGAAGTTTTCGATGAAGACGGAATATGGGTCGTGCGCGGGGTACGCGTGGAAAAAGCCGTAGCTATGACCGATTTAGACGAAGAAGAATCGCTCAATCGCCTGCAGCGCCGTTTTAATGCCTGGGGTGTGGAAGACGCCCTAACCCAGGCAGGCGCTATGCCCGGAGATACGGTGCGCATTGGCAAAAGTGAATTTGCTTTCGAGCCCAAACCGGCTTGGCTTGCCGAATACGAGGCGGAAAAATCCAAAGCTCCTGATGTGCGTCCTTCCCAGGCAGTGCGTTTGGAAGAGAAAAAACAGCGCCGCAATGAACGTCAGTCCTTGGCTGCTATGGCGGGGCTGCGCGGGCGCGGCAAACGCAAGCGCTGACCGCTATGCTGGAAAAAGACAATATCTGGCGCTGGCTGGCCCGTCCGGCAGAGGATTTGGCTGATAAAGTTCGCGAAGCTGAAGAACTGACTTCTCAAAAGGTCCAGCTGGCGTTGCAGTTGGCCAGCCAAAAAATCCGTGAAGCTAGAAAGCTGTCTAATCCTCAGGAGCGCACTGCCGCTGGAATGGCTTTATTAATGCGCTGGACCATGCCGGTTTTAGGAGAACGCGATAATTATCAGCCCAGGCGTTTGAATTTCATTAAGACAGCCCAGCCGCCGGAATGTTCTCCGCCGCGGCTGCCGCGTCCGGTTCTGTTTTTACATGGTTATAACGCGGCAGTTACCGAATTCTGTGAAATGGCTGCGTGGCTTTCCGGCCATGAAGCTAATGGTGACGGAGGACGCTTGGGGCTGGATAACTTGTCCGAAATAACTGAAAATGCCAGGCTGTTCCGGCTGGAATTTACCACCCCATATCAGCGCGTTGCCGATAATGTAGTGGAGATCAGCGCAGCCGTGGAAGCTATTTGCCAGGCGACTCATTTTGATATGATCGATGTGGTAGCGCATAGCAAAGGTGGCCTGGATATCAGGGCTTATCTGAATGCGGATAACTCCAGGATAGCAAGTGTGGTGACTATTGCTACACCGCATCGCGGTGCGGAATTAGCTGATATCTCCTGCCAGTTTAGACAAAAATTAGGCGAGGAAAAGCTTCCCTGTGATGATAGTATCCTGCATTTGGAAATGCTGCGTGAGTTTTTTGTGGATAGGGAGAAGCCCGATGGGCATCCTAACAATGCTTTTTTGCGCCGCTTAAATGACGACTGGCCCCGTCAGTGCGAGAATACCCGTTTTTTAACAGTGGGTGGAACGGGCGTGCCTACGCTGATGGCAGCCGGTTTAACCATGGACGGAGATGGCATCGTGACTTTTGAATCGGCCACTGCTTTGGCAGGAGCGCGCGTGGGCATGGTTAAAGGAGTGCTTCATAGTCATTTGTCTGCGACAGCGGCAGCTATGAAACAGACTGCTGATTTTTTATCCGATTCTCAATGAGTCAAAAGAGTAGAGTAAAGCATAATATTATTTAGTTAGCGATTAGCTAACTTGCGAACTATCTGTCTCCCCCTAAAGGATGGGAGGGGGAGAAGTCGCGACTGCGACAGAGGGGGTGCCC
>JAUNIO010000073.1 GCA_030535355.1 bacterium
CCCTAACTAATTTCGCAAAATGAATGATTCGCGAAAAGAAAACATTCATACGAATTTAATTAAAATAATAATTATACAAAATACCTTGCTTTTTATCTAGATTATTGGTAATCTAGAATAAGTATTAATATTTATATTGTCAGCAATATGCAATATCATGTAGTTAAAACGTCAGTGTCATTTATTTAAGGTTTGATGACATTGGAAAAAATGACATTGACTATTCCAGGAGAAAACAATGCGCTATAACAAAGCCATCATCACCCATTCCGGTAAACTGCAAAGCAAAGAGGCCCCCAGTCAGCTGCCCCCGGCAGCTTCTTCGGCTGAAAATAATTCAGCGGCCAGCGCAGAAGAGCCGAACACCGCCGCGCAAAAGCTAAGAAAAGGCCGCGGAAAAGCCAGCGGCGATCTGAAACTAAGTCCAGAACTGCTGGCAGTCAACAAAATTATGCAGGAAAAGTTTATCCTGCTGCGCCAGTCCATTTTCGCACCGGAGGAATGCACGCGCCAAGAACGCATTCGCCAGCAGCGCCAAACCCTGGCCGCCACTTTAGGTGTGCATGAAAAGCTGATCCGGGCTATTGAAAAGACGCCTTCCACTCTGCCAGCCACTGTCATATTCGCGCTCATTAAGCGCTATAATTTGTCTGCAGATTACTTTATGCTGCGCGGCTCAGCTCTGTCTGAACAGTTTATTTTAGAGCAGAAAATGAGCGAATTTGAATATAAATTAACCCACCGAGAAGCTCTGGCCCAGAGTTCTGAACGCTTTTCCAATAAGGCTAACCAGCCCGAAGCTCAGCGCCGGGGTGGCTGGCTGAAAGGCCTGCCCCGCAAGGCTAAAACCGCCAGCGATGCTTATCTGCTGGCTCTGTGGAACGAAGTTAAACTGCGCAATTACAGTCCCGATACTGTAGAAGATATGTTGCAATGGGCTAAAGATAATTCTGTTAAAGTCGACATCAAGGACGTGCCCGTGCAAAGCGATGAAAAAACAGACAGCAAACATGAATCGCGCAGACGCGGACGCGCTGCAGCACAGCGGCATGGGGGCTGGCTGTTAGGGCTTTCCCGCAAGCCGAGCACTGAAGAGCAAAAAGAACAAATGCGCATTTGGCGCATCGCCAAAGCTCACAACCACAGGTTTAACAGTGTCAAAGAAATGATGGCTTGGTGGATTGTTGAAGGGCAACAGCTAACCGACTGATAATCACCGCTTTTTTACCATATTATTTTAATTTATGAATATCGTAATAGCATTACTGGGATCGCTTCTTATTTGTGGATTGCTAATCATCGCGCGTCACTGGATAATTATGCGTTTTCATGCAGCGTTTACCGTAAGCATAATTGAAGGCGATTACGAGGAAGCAGATTATTACTATAGCTGTCTGCTCACCTGGTGCCCTACACAATTAGGCCATAATCCGGCCTTTATGCTAGCTGCAGTTGACGTCCGCCTGCTAACTTCATCGCTGCCCAAAGAGCGTTTGCTAGAGTATTTTGATAAGTTAGCCCGTGAGGGAATAGCTAAGATTCCTAGCTCACCGTATCCCTATTTATTAGCCGCTGGATTGGCCAGCCAGCGCGATCCCGGCTGCGAGCTCTGCCGCAATTATTTGAGTCAGGCCATTGCCGCGGCCAACCGCGACATCCTTATATACCGTCATGCCGGAGAGATACAGCTCGCGGCTGGCATGTATAGGGAAAGTGCGCGTTATTTTTCGCTGCTGCGCAATATAGCGATTATTCATCGAGACAGCGAAGCTATTGCCAGTGCTACCCTTGCCCTAGCCCGCCTGTACGCTCAGATAGAAGCAGCCCCCACTTTAGCGGATTCGAAGGCCATCAAATACATAGACGCTTTCCTAGAAAACTGTGAAGACGATACTGAACGGATAAAAGTATCCATACTCAAAGCCAATGAATACGCCCGGTATCATAAGTATAACCGAGCGGCTGAAGTCCTTTACGAAGCCTACGGCAACACCGCCTTGGAAAATAAAAAGATGGCTATGGAAATGCTCGTGCATCCCCTGACCACAACGCTGCTCAGCAATGGCGATCCCGACAGTGCCGAAAAAATTGTAGACACCGCTCTGTCTATGGGCATTGCGTACCTTGAAGTCGAACGCGCCAGCATCGCCTATCATCGCCAGCAGCCTGACCAGGCCTCTGCCTTTCTTAAACAGGCTGTCGCCAATCACGGCGGAGCTGTTGCGCAAATGCTGAAAATAGCGTTAGCTTTTAAACAGTTTGGCAATCTGACCATGGCCGTCGCGCTGCTGGAACAGATAGCCAAAAGCCCCGTCAAATTCGGATCTGCCTACAGTGAAGCAAATGCCGCTAACGCGGCGATAGCCCACTTATACAGCGCGACTTTTTTGCACGAGCTAGCTGTGAACGACACGGCATTCTTTCCGTTTGAACCCTGCAGTTTTGGTTTGCGCAGCGCCAGCAGCGAGCTTGCCGACTGCTATTGCCGTCTGCAGCGCTATGAAGACGCGGCGGCTGAGTGGCGCAAAGCCGTACGCCGCCACCCCCACAACCCAGTTTACCAGGTTCACCTCGCCAACGCCTTATGCTTAGCCAAACGTGACCGCGAAGCCGCCCAGCTATACCGCCAGGCTGAGAAACGTTTGCTGAGTTTGGTGGAAGAAGCTCCCAGCTGCCCTGTATTTCACTGCGCATTAGGCGATATTTACCATCACGACGGGGATGAAATCTTAGCGGCATTTCATTACAAAATGGTTATTTGCGAACCCTATCAGGAACATACCTCCAAGGTTCTGCATACCATAAAAATTGACGCGGACAAAATGGAGGAACTGGTCAACAGACGAGTGCTAGAGCAGGCTGACGACAGCGATGCCCGCAGCAGTTTAGCCATGAAACTAGCTGTTCACGGATTTGCCGCTCAGGCAGAGCGCGAGCGCCCCGGTAATCTAGAAGCTAAGACCCAGACTCCTTAATTGTAAATTTTTTCGCATTTAACCACATTCACTCTTGCCAATAAGCGAGTTTGTGTGTATAATCGCTTCCGTTATTGAGGCGTCGCCAAGCGGTAAGGCAGTAGACTTTGGATCTACCATTACCCAGGTTCGAATCCTGGCGCCTCAGCCATAAGGACAGGGCTGTATGCTCTGTCCTTTTTTATTTGTCAGCAAAAGATAAGTCTCAAGAAGGAAACAGGTCCAACAATAAGAACCATGAAGGGCATTTTTAGAAAGGTTTGGAGGTCTCTTATGAAATTGTCCCTTAAAACAGCCATGGCCAGCACCGCTATGGCGGTTATGTTTATTCCGGCTCTGGCTGCGCCTAAAGCTGAAACAGAGTTTATCGGGGTAATCGTCAATGGACATGCCCTTTTTCCGCCTCAGCAGCCGGTAATGACCAGCGGCCGTACTTTGGTCCCGATGCGCAGTATTTTCGAAGCTATGGGTACTGAAGTTAAGTACGACGCGCCGACTAAAGTTATTACTGCCAAAACTACAGACGGTCAGACCTCTATAGTTCTCGCTCTCAATTCCCCCGACGCTACAGTGAACGGAAAAGCTGTAAAGCTTGAAGTGCCCGCTTCTTCTATGCACGGTTCCACAATGGTGCCTCTGCGCTTTATCGGCGAAGCTCTGGGAGCCAAAGTGGCCTGGAACGGAGTAGAACGCATTATACGCGTGGCCTCTCCTGGATTTGAAAACACTCTCACTGACAGCGAAGCCTTCAAGGAAAGCCACTGGGATTATGCCAAGAATCTGGGGCGCATTCAAGTTGGTTCTCAGGCCGGCTTGCGCAAAGTCATGGACAGCACCAATACTGAGCCCTTGTTTAGCCGTGCTCCCAGCGACGATTTCAGCGAAGCAGCCATAGCCGGCAGCGAGCGTGAAGCCGTTTACAGCGTATTCGGCTTAGACAAGCATGAACTGCGCAGCTTAGCCCGCAAAATGATTGCCAATTATTCCACGAACCGCAAAAACCGTCTGCAGTTCGTGCACATGCTGGGTTTAATAGGGTCCGAAAAAGAAGATATTATCGATCAGGCGACCTCGTCCCATATTCAGGCTTTCTTGGTGGACAAATTAAACAACGGTGACAGCAAATTAAGCAAAGTTGATAACAACGCCTTCCGCCGCCATGTTATCATGGCTTTGGCCGTTATGGACAGCGTCACCCCGGAAACCGTAGAAGCTGTTATCAAAACTTTCGAAACCTGCGATAACAATTACGTATTAAGCCCGATCCCCAACTTCTTTAAAATGCACAGTGCCCAAATTAAAGCTATGCCTAAGATCGGCGAATATCGCGCGCGCATCTCGGCAGTGCAAAATCTCAACGCCAATGAGGCTGTCAGAGCTCTGCAATAATTTTTTGGGTTAGACAGACGCCGGCAGCGGCTGCGGCTGCTGCCGGCTGGGGGATAAGATGAGCGAAAGCATTACGCGCAATTGCGCCGATTTAGCAGCGGTAGTCATGGCAGCCGGCAAAGGCACGCGCATGAAATCTGATACCGCCAAAGTTCTCCACCCCATCATGGGCCGTCCCATGATTAGGTACGTTTTAGATACGCTGCAAGAAGTTCAAGCTTCACCGCAGGTGATCGTCATCGGCCACGCAGCGGAATCTGTACGCGAAGCCTGCGGTGAAGCCTACGCCTATGCTCTGCAGCAGGAGCAGCACGGCACAGGGCATGCCGTGCAGACAGCCCTGCCCGAACTGGCAGGCTTTGCCGGTGACGTTTTGATCGTCAGCGGCGACATGCCCTTAGTTCCCGCCAGCGTCTGGCAGGCTTTGGTCAGCCTGCACCGCGCCGAAGGCAACGATTTTACTATTTTAACTGCGAATTCAGCGGCCCATCGCGATTTCGGCCGCATCGTGCGGCAGCCAGATGGGCAGGTAGCTAAAATTGTCGAAGCCAAAGACTGCAGCCCAGAAGAATACGCACTTACAGAAGTTAATTTAGGGGCTTACTGCGCCAAAGCTGATTTTCTGCGCACTATGCTGCCCTTACTGAGCAGCGACAACGCCCAGGGAGAGCTGTACTTAACCGATTTGGTAAGTTTGGGACAGCAGCACAGCAAACGCGTAGGCGCTATGCTCACAGAAGACATTGCCTGCGCTTTAGGCGTAAACAGCCGGGCCGATTTAGCCCAGGCCACTGCGGTCATCAAAGCCAGAATCCTGCGCACTTTGATGCTCAGCGGAGTAACGGTGCTCGACCCCGTTACCACCTGGATAGAACCTACTGTAAAAATAGGCTGCAATACCGTTATCCTGCCCGGAACCATGCTGCAGGGCACAACTTCTATCGGCTGCTCCTGCCAGATTGGGCCTAATACCCAAATAACCGACAGCAGCCTGGGAGACAGCTGCAGTGTTTCCCATTCCGTACTTTGGCAGGCCGAAGTTGGCCGCGCAGCCAAGATCGGGCCCTTTGCTTACCTGCGTCCCGGCACGCAGTTAAGAGATAGTGTCAAAGTCGGCGACTTTGTGGAGATCAAAAACTCTATCATAGACGACGGGACAAAAATTCCCCATCTCACCTATGTAGGCGATTCTGACGTAGGCAGCCACACCAATATCGGCTGCGGAACTATAACGTGCAATTACGATGGCCAGCATAAGCATCGCACAGTAATCGGCGACAACGTATTTATAGGTTCCAACACCAGCCTAATAGCCCCCGTGAACATCGGCGACGGAGCCAAAACAGGCGCCGGAGCGGTAATTACCAAAGATGTTGCCCCAGGTAGCGTTGTCGTAGGCGTGCCCGCCCACCCACTGTCAGAAAAACACTGATTATTTCACGGCTTATCTGACATATTTTGCGGCAGCTTTTGCCAATAAATAAGCCCCTAAATAACCTTTAGCAATTAAGCGTATTTTTCTTACTTCATCGAGAACGGAGAACTACAGCGATGAAAGAAATCTGGTCAGCCCAAGGTCTCTCTGAAAATTGCGGCAATTGCGGCCATATTGACAGTTCAGCGCCATCACATCACGTGATGTTATTTCACGGCCATTCCAACCCCGCTTTAGCCGAAGCTGTGGCCAAGCATTTGGACATACCTTTGGGAAGGGCTTTAGTATCGCGCTTTTCTAACGGCGAAATTCGCGTAAAAATTGAAGAAAATGTTCGCGGTTCCCGCGTTTTCGTTATCCAGCCCACTTGCGGCAATGTCAACGATTCGCTGATGGAACTGCTGATCATGATCGATGCTCTATCACGGGCTTCGGCATATTCCATTTGCGCGGTAATCCCCTATTACGGCTATGCCAAACAGGAAAAGAAAACATCTGGCCGCGAACCTATCTCCGCCAAACTGGTAGCTAATTTAATCACCGTCGCTGGCGCGGATCGGGTGATCACCGTAGATTTACACGCAGCCGCCATTCAGGGCTTTTTTGATATTCCCTGCGATAACCTCAAGGCTTTGCCTATTATCGTCGAGCATTACCGGGCCCTAAATTTAAATCGCGAAGACGTAGTAGTGGTTTCCCCAGATGCTGGAGGTGTAGCCAGGGCTACAGACCTAGCCGAGCATTTAGGGGCTCAGTTTGCCATCATATTTAAACGCCGTCCCGAGCCCGATCAGACTCAGGTAATCGAGATCGTCGGCGATATCGAGGGCAAGGACTGTATAGTCGTCGACGACATGATCTCCACAGGCCATACGCTCATCAATGGCGTCAAAGCCCTAAAAGAGCGGGGAGCCAAAAAAATCTATGCGGCTGTGACTCACAGCATCATGGCCGGCGACGCGGTTAGTCTCATCGAGAATTCTCCTTTGGAAGAACTCGTCGTTACCGACACTATTCCCGTCTCTCCTGAGGCTCTGAAGATGTCCAAATTAAAAGTCTTATCGTTAGCCCCTTTGCTGGGCGAAGCGATTAGGCGCACTCACTTCAATCAGTCGGTAAGCGAATTATTTGTATAACTAATTTTTACATTTTAGCTAAAAAAATCTTGACATACAGGCCTTAAACGCCTAAAATATTTTGGCTATTGTGTTATATTAGATGCTCGATTGAGCTATACCATACAAGCGGCCTCGGCTATAGATTTCGGCGAGGCCTGCTAAATTTACTAGGAGGGTAACATGGCCCAGGTTAAGCTGGAAGCAAAAATTCGTAAGGAAACTGGAAAAGGCGCTGCTAAAGCTCTGCGCCGTGAGGGCCGTGTTCCGGCGGTACTTTATGGTCGTCACATGGATCAGCCCATTGTCATGGATGTCGATGCCAAAGCGACTGAGCAGATATTGCGCACTGTAGGCAAAACGGCAATCATCAGCTTAGAATTTGAAGGCGCGGACAAGCAGTTAGCTATGTTGGCCGATTATCAGCGCGACGTATTCGGCACTCGTTTGCAGAGCGTGGATTTCAAGCAGGTCAACCTGAAGGAAAAAGTCATCGCCACCGTGCCTATCATGGTTGTCGGCGAATCTGCCGGAGTCAAAGAGGGCGGCGTTTTGGAGCAGTCCGTGCGTGAGCTCAAAATTGAAGCTCTGCCTTTGGATATTCCCGCTCACATCGAAGTTGACATTACCGAATTAGGCCTTGGTCATCACCTTTGTGTAGCTGACATTAAATGCCCTGCCAACGTCACCATTCTCGATAACGCTGAAGAACAGGTTATCAACATAGCCATTCCTCGGTCTGTGGCCGTTGCTGAAGGTGCTGCTGAGTCTGAAGCTGCTGCTGAAGAGGCTCCAGCTGCCGAGTAGCTTACATATTATGCAGGTTACGAGATTTTTCAGCTCGGAACCCAAACTGCGAAATAGCGACGGGAGGCGGTCACGTTGAACGTCGCTGTTGCATTTTTAATAGTAGGTTTGGGCAATCCCGGAATTAAATATGCGCGTACGCGCCATAACGCGGGCTTTATGGCAGTAGATGAGCTGGCCAGGCGCTATGGTATTACGTTCAGCAAACACAGCAGTCTGTGCGAACTCGGCAAAGGCACCATTGAGGGGAAACCGGCTGTTATCATTAAGCCGCAGACTTTTATGAACCTCTCGGGACAGGCCGTCCTATCGGTTATGACCAAATATGGCTTCAATCTGGAGAGGCTACTGGTTTTAGTGGACGATTACCATATTCCCTTAGGCAAAGTGCGTTTGCGCTCTAATGGCGGAGCTGGCGGCCATAACGGCCTAGCCAACATTATTCAGCTTTTGGGACGTCAGGATTTTGCGCGTATCCGTTTGGGATTGGGTGAACCTCCTGCAGGTGATCCTATAGATTTTGTGTTAGGCCGCTTCCCCGACAGTGAATGGCCTGCGGTACAGGAGATGATCGGTACCGCAGCTGACTGTGCGGTCGATTTTATTACCGAAGGCGCTGAACGGGCCATGAGCAATTTTAATGGCAAGTAAGGGCGCGGACATTTTTGGCATAAGACAGCTGTGATGCGCCTAGATACCAGAACATGGGCTTTGTTGCCTTTTGCTGTGGCATTAAATGTAGTCATGGGCTGGACGGCTTCTCCGCTGCCTGTCCATTTAGATTCGCTGGGCACCTGCATAGCCGCAGCCCTCGCCGGGCCAGCGGCAGGTATGCTGACAGGTGCCATAGGCAATATCATTTCCGCCCTGCAGAATCCCATTTGGCTACGCTATTTTCCCGTTGCCATAATGATAGGAGCGCTTACGGGGTTATTGACGCGCTGGAAAATGCTGAACAGCGCTTTCCTGGCTGGCGTCAGCGGAATAATTATCGGCATATGTTCGGCATCTCTGGCAGCTCCTATTACTGCCTGGAGCGGGGGGGCCAGCGGAGGCGGAACCGATTTGCTGATCGCAGCCTTCCGCGAACTGGGCTATAGCAAACTATCCGCCTGTTTTGCCGAAAGTCTGCTCGTCGATCCTCTGGATAAAATGATCAGCTGTTTGGCGGTTTACGCATTTCTGTCTATTATGCCCAGCAAAATGCGCTCTGCTTTTCCCAACGGCCCAGTACTCAGTCATATACAGCCCTTAAAAGCTAATTTCGCTGCTAATGCTGCCAAGCTGAAAGAGTCTGCTACCCGGCAGAATATAGAGATCTGCAGCGTTAATTTAAGCATAGATGTGCCGGGCAGCAGTTTTTGGCACCGCGCTGCTACAAGCACGAAATTTCTGCTAATTCTATGTTCGGCCATAGCGCTTTTTGCTGTCCCGGGCTGGATTAAACTGACAGCGCCTCAGCCTATGTGGTATCCCCTGCCCTATTACCCGGTTTTATTGGCTAGTCTTTTCGCCCTCGCCATAAGCAGCGGTATCGGGGCCGAACTCGGACGCCTTCTGCTGTGGACAGCTTTTCCTCTAGGATTAGCCATTACCCTCATCAACGGTTTATGGGGCCAGGGAGATGAAATCGCTATTGGGCCTCTGCATTGGTCCATAGCTTCTGCCTGCCAAGCTTCTTCGCTGGCTATGGGCATAACTCTGGTTACCGAAAGCATAGGCCTGCTGTTATTAACGACGCCGATTTATAATATATGCAGTTATCTTGAGAGATGCGGTGTGCCAGGGCGCATAAACTATATTCTGCTGGCCTCTTTGAATCTTATTCCCTCCATGCAGCGCCGCTCTGCAGAAATTCGCGAAACCCAGGCAGCCCGGGCTATGCCTTCGGGAAGCGGCTTAAGGCATTGGCTGCGCACTCTGCTGCCCTCCCTAATTCCGCTTTTGCTGAGCGCCATTGCCGATGCTCATGAACGCGCCCTGACGCTGGAGATGCGGGGTTTTTCAGCCAGCTCTTCCCGCACCAGCTGGAGCACGCCTCAAGTTCCCAGCTACGATCCTATGCTCAAAGCCGGTATTCTGCTGGTCTTTATAACTATAGGAGTGCTTATCTGCGCATGATTGAGGCCAGTAACTTAAATTTTTTCTATGCTTCCGCAAAGAATCCCGCCATCAGCGGAATAACCTTTCAGGCCCATGCGGGAGAGACAATAGCGCTAATCGGCGGCGATAACAGCGGAAAATCTACTTTACTGTACCTGCTCTCCGGCTTAGCCCCGCAGCTGCTCAAAGGCGAGCGCCACGGCCAGCTCCAAGTTGCCGGCCTCGACCCCAGCACAGCGCCACCGGAAATACGCTTACGCGCAGTAGGTATGGTTTTTGCCAATCCCGTCAGCCAAATCACCGGCATATGCCCTAGCGTCGAAGAAGAAATCGCTTGGAGCTTAGGCAATTTGGGCGTTAATCGCGAGGCTATGCACCGGCAGGTAGATGAGGTCATTCAGCAGCTGCATCTAGAAGAGATACGCCATCGCATTCCTTGGCAGCTTTCCAGCGGACAGCAGCAGCTGGTCGCCGTCGCGTCCGCGTTAGTGCTACAGCCGCAGGTGCTGCTCTTCGATGAGCCCATCAGCAGCCTTGACGCGCATTCCCGAAAAGCTGTTATTGCAGCAGCCTTAGACTTAGCGCAGGCTGGCCATACGATTATCTGGGCAACCCCCGAACTGGAAAGCGTAGCTAATTTTTCCCGCTGGATTTATTTAGACCGAGGAAAAATCATCTACGATGGCCCACCCAATTGGCTGGGCAAAACCGCGCTGCCTGCTGCATGGACACGCTTAGCTCAAAAAGCGCAAGCCCAAGGTTTATGGTCCCAGCCCCTGCCGTTTACAGAACACGAAGCCGCTGAAGGTTTTGGTGCGATTATACACTCACATGATAACCATAAAGCTTGACAATATAAGTTACACCTATCCAAACGGAGTACAGGCGCTGAGCGGTATCAGCGCGGTCTTTCATCCTGGCGAAACAGTAGCCGTTATCGGGACTAACGGCGCTGGCAAAACCACTTTAGCCCGTCTCTTAAAAGGCATTATCCTCCCCAGCACTGGGCGGGTCAGCATAGGCGATTGGGACACTTCCCGCGTGCCGGCCAGCCGCCTAGCCTCTAAAATAGGCTACGTTCTAGCCGATCCGCGCCTGCAGATATTCACCCCTTCCGTACAAGAAGAAGTCGCTTTCGGTCCCAGCAATTTAAGATGGCCAGAAGAGCAAATTCACGCCGCCGTAACAGACGCCTTACAGGCAGCCGAACTGCAGGATAAAGCCGGCTGCCATCCCTATGAACTCGGCAATAACGAACGCAAACGCTTAGCTTTAGCATCAGTCTTGGCTATGCGCTGTCCGGCGATCATTCTCGATGAGCCTACCTCCGGCATAGATGCGCAATCTTACAGATGCCTGCAAAACATCCTGGACACGCTCCAGCATCTCCGCACTACTATCATAATCATCTCGCACGATATGGACTTTATAGCCGATCACTGCCATAGAGTTTTAGCTTTGCAAAAAGGCCGCCTTATTCAAGACGGCCCTACAGATAAAGTATTGGCTAACGCGGCTGAATACGGCCAGGAGCTTCCCTGCACCGTGCGGCTCTGCCGGGCACTGCAGCGCCCAGACTGCTATGCCAGTGCCGATTTTTTGTCTTCGCTGCCGCGCTAGCCCCGAGCCAGCTAACTGTGCTGGCTCAGAAGTTCATCGTTAAGGCGGTCTAACGATTTCATATAATCTTCCTGGCCAATAGCGCCAGCAGCGTAGCGCTCGCGCAAAACTTTTATATCATTGATAATGATGGCCTGCGTCCTAGCCAGCTTAGCAGGGGCCGAATCGGAAGGCTTAACCAAGTCAACCATGGGCGGATAGGGATTATAGGCATTGTAAGGGTTAACCTGTTCACTCGCCGGTTCCTCTGGTGTCTTCTCCAAGCTAACTGCAGGCAGTTCCCCGGATTCAGAGGAGTTTTGTTTTTGCTCCAGCTGTTCGCGCTGGCGCTTGCTTTTTATATCGTTCAGGGTATCACCCAGCTGAATGCGCATTTTCTGGTAGCGCTGCTTTTTAGCTTCTTCTTTTTCAATCTCCTGGCGGGCCTTCTCTTCGGCCAGCATTTCGGATTCTTTTTTCAGTTCAGACACGCGGCGCCAGCGTTTAGCATCGTTAGCCAAATTGTCAGGATCGACGGGCGTGATTATGAGCTGCTCGTCTTCTTTGCTCATAGCCAGATTAATATCATTGTTATGGTTGAACAGGAAGAAATACTCGATACCAAAACCGTTCAGAGGCTCTGTGCTAACCCGGCAGATCAGCTCACCGTCAAAACGCTGAATGGCCAGTTCGTGGGGAGTCTGCCAGCAAATACGGTCTTTCCAGACATTGAGCACTTCGGCTTCGGGTTCGAGAGGAATGGTATAAGTATTGTTGCTGGTATCGCGCACCAGCAGAGTGCGCCTCTTGTTTTGGCCTTCAATATCCACGCTGACGCGGCCATAGTCATCAATAGTTATATTATTTATAAAGCAGTCCGGCAAAGAAAAAGTCGAAACAACTTCTTTGCGCTTCACGCGATAAACCAAAAATTCGTACAGGCCGCGCTTTTGCAATTCTGCAGTTACCAAATATGTAAATTCCCGGGAAACCGCCCACATAAATTCGCCGTGGGCGCTCATAGTAGTCACGCGGGGCAGGCTATATACTTTGCCTCCAGTATTGCCGACGCGATAAATGATATGATCATAGCCGCTGCCAGGCTTTTCTCCCGGGCCAAAAAAATTGCGCCAAGAAGTGCTCAGCGACTGGCTGGGCATTACCAGCTCCGCAAACATATTCGTGCCATCGCTGTTCAGGACAACCTTTTCCACTTTACCGCTGCCGTTATTGGCGGCTAGCAGCACGCTTACCCAGGAAACGATTTCCATATCGCTGTTGGCATCCACGCTGTAACGGCACAAGCCATTGGTTACTGTCCGAAAATAGACGTCTCCTCGATTGCCGACTCCGATAATATTCTGCAGGCCTGCTACGTTTCTAGACCATAAGCGCGCCGGAACGCGATACAGGCTAAGTTCGTTATTGCGTCGCAACACAAAATAACGGGAATTGCTGCTGGCTAATATCTGGATCATGGATGCTCAACTACCTCAAAAACACGTGATTATGCAGCGCGTTGTGTACACTTGCTTAAAAAGCCGATTTCTAGAATTCTATAAAACTTCTTATTTTGCCTCTTAGTTTGCTGAGCAATTATAAAAAATAGATAAAAACCGCTTCAGCTGCATTGCGGCAAAGGAAATGACCAAATCAGTGCCAGCAAGCCCTCACTAAATGATGCTGGATAACAGACATAAAGCAGGATTAGGCATAGGCACACCAAATATAACAGTTTGCGAGGGGCCTAGGCCCCTTAATTATTGTAGAATAAAATCAGATATTATTGAGTTAGCGCTCAGCTAACTTGAAAATGGCAAAGAGGTCGCATGACGGCCTGGAGGTGAATATGAGCTGGACATCATTATTGGCGCTGCCGGTGCTGGGTGCGGCCTTTTTGGAAATCGTAGCCGCCACGCGAGGCGATGCCAAACTGCGCTTGGCAGTCGAAGAGATAACCGATAAAACCATAGATTATCCCAGTCCCCAGCACGCTCGTCTGCGTTTCAATATTCCCTTCAGCAATATAGGCACTCAGCAAGCTCTGATTATTGACTGCATAGCCCGTCTGCAGCCTTCTGGCCTGCGCTACAGCGATCTGCAGCCAACCGTGCGCTTAAACAATCCGGTCAGCCTGCGCAAAGACGGTTACTGGGAAGCGACCATCGTCAAACAGGGCAAAAAGATGACCGTCGGCGTTGAATTGTGGCTCAGCGCCAACAATATCCGCCAGGCGGTGGAACAGCTCGATACACTGACTATCGAGGTTCTCTATAAGTACTACTGCCGCACTCCCATGAAGTATTGCCGTACCGAGATTCCTCTCAATCCTAAGGATTTCGAAGAGGTTCCCTTTAAGCCCGATCCCAAAGTGTCTGTAGAGCCTACCCCCAAAGACTTGGGCGGCAACACCAGAGTCGTGCCCATCCGCACCCATATTTTTATGCCCGGCGAAGATATTCTCGCCAACGTGAAACGCTATACAGACGGTATAGCGCAGCCCGGAGACATTATCGCTCTGGCCGAAAGCCCCGTGGCTATCATGCAGAAGCGCTTGGCCTACTGCGAAGACATTCACCCTCGCTATTTAGCCCGCCGCCTCAACTGGTTCTTCGCCATGGATTCCTCGCTGTCTTCGGTCTATTCTTTAGAGATGGCTTTCCGCGAGATCGGCACCCCGAAAATGCTCCTAAGCTTTGCGGCTGGCCTTTTAGGCAAACTGCGCCATAAACCGGGAGAATTTTACCGCGTTGCCGGCCGCAGCGTGGCGACTATCGACGACTGCACCGGGACACTGCCGCCTTTTGACAAACATGTCATTATGGGGCCAGCCAACGGGCAGCAGCTCTGCGAAGAGATTTACAAAGCCACCGGCATAGACTGCGCCATCGTAGATGCCAACGATCTCGGTAAAGTTGACGTCTTAGCTTTGTCCGATCCTACCCGCAAAGCAGAAGTCGAAGACGCCCTAAAGATCAATCCTGCCGGCAATGCCAGCGAGATGACCCCTATAGTGATTATCCGCAAACAGGGAGCCGAACAAGCGCAATGAGCGCCATTCCTCTATTAGCTGCTCCGCTGGTTCAGCGATTACGGGACAATATCGGCCAGCGGGCAGCTATTTTGCGCCAAAAAGGCTGCCAGCCCCAGTTAGCTATCGTCGACGCTACCGGAGATGCCGCCTCGGCTACTTATGCCAAAATGAAATTGCGCCAAGCAGACAAATTAGGAATTTCAGCCAGTCTGTATGGAATTGCGCCTTATTCGCCGGATACCAGAGACAGTTTTCTCGAGCTTCTCGAGAATTTAGGCCACGACCCTAAAGTGCATGGCATTTTTATAGAACGCCCTATGCCAGAAGAACTGGAGCTGAGCGACTGGCTGAAGCTGCTGCCGCCGCACAAAGACATAGAAGGCATTCACCCTGTCAATCTAGGCAAACTGTTCTTGGATTCGCCTACCCTTCCGTCTGTCTTTGTACCTACAACTGCTTTGGCATGTTTAGAAATGCTCAAATTCTACAAAGTGCCCCTGGCAGGGGCGCATGCCGTAGTCGTCGGGCGCAGCATTACCGTAGGCCGTCCTCTGGCCTGGATGTTGCTGCAGGCCAATGCCACTGTGACTATCTGCCATTCCCGCACAGACGGTCTCGCCAAACACACGCGGGAAGCTGATATTTTAATTTCTGCCACGGGATGCCGCAATTTAATCAGCGCCGATCACGTGAAATCCAGCTCTGTCGTCATCGATGTCGGCACATCTTACAATGAAGATGGCAGCGTATGCGGAGATGTGCAATATGAGTCAGTAGCCGCTAAAGCGCACATGATCACCCCGCATATCGGCGGCCTAGGTCCCGTTACCACCGCACTGCTGCTGCACAACGCCGTGCGCGCCGCAGAGATGGCCTTTGCCGGAGTAAGCTTATGACAGCAGAGCTCAAAAAAAACAGCGCCTATAAGCTATGCCACGTTGCTCCCGCTGCTTTGCCAGCTCCGCAGCTGGTATTTCCTTTACAGGAAAACTTAGCCGCTGATGAATTTCCGCTGGACCCCGCTCAGCCATTTGTGGCTCAGGAACAGGCGCGCAGAGTAATCCGCGCAACTCTGCAGGATACTTTTCCCAACCGCTGCTGCTGGCTGGTAGGCGCTCCCCGCTGCGGACGAAAGACTTTAGTTAAATATATAGCTTCTCAGACAAGCCATATAAACAGCTGCGAAGATCAGGTATTAATTCCCAGCAGCGCCTCCCCGCCGTTGCATTGGTTAGCTTTAAAAAACGGCGAAGGGCGGCGGCTGGCGCAAATTGCCGAAGACGGCTTGCGCACCTGGCAAAATGACCTTCTCAATTCTACTCTTCCTCTCAGCGAAACTTTGCAGCGTTTAGCTGAGAATTGGCAGGAGCTTTCCGAAAATCCGCATGACGCTATAAGCTCTTACAGCCGCGAAGTACAGCAGCTGCTGGCGCAGCGGGCAGCGCTGCTGCGCTTACGCCTCCTAAATGGGCAAAGCCAAACTATCGACGATCTCGATGTATCTCTGCACCGCTTTCTTTGGGGAATACTGAATCAGCAGCCAGCAGCCCCGATCCAGACATCCGCCAGCGATGCTAATGCCCTGTTCGGCTGCTTCGCAACCCGCTTTTGCGGCGATATTGCCTATTGCGATCATACTACCTACAGCGGAAGCGCTTTGCTGCAGGCACGGGGCAGCATTCTCATCATCGATGGCGAAGGCCTGGCCCAAAACTTACCGCTTTGGCAGCGCCTGCGCCGGGTTCTAGAACGCGGCTATCTAGACCTGACCGAACTCGCCGCTCCCCATTCCGGTTTTCCGGCCTGGAATTACGGCCTACAGATTCCCCTTAAAACAACGGTTTTTATCGCCATTTCACCGGCTGAGTATGCGCTTTTAGCCGAAAACGATGAAGACCTGGGCATGGCCTTGCCGCACAAAGCTGAATTTGCGGACGAAGATTGGCTGAATGAGACTCATAAACGCGAATTTTCCGCTTTTGCTGTCAGCTTGGCACAAAAATGCGGTGGGCCCGGCATTGCTATAGACGGCATCGCTGAACTGCTCTATTACTGTTCTCAGCGAGCTGCTCATGCGCAGCGCCTTAATTTACAGCTCGGCAATCTGAACGAAATAGTACGCCGGGCTGGACAGCTGGCCAGCCAGCGCCATACTGCCCTGATAAAAGCCAGCGATATTGAGCAAGCCCTGCATAATATGCGTAAAAGCGCAAATTTGCTCGAAGAAGAATTAGATTATTATACTGCTGGAGACATAATTCACATCGAGACGGACACGAAAGCGGTTGGGCAAGTCAACGGCTTAACGGTAATAGAGCAGCCGGAATATTCCTTTGGGCGTCCCCAGCGCATCAGCGCTGTCGTTTATGCCAGCAAAGACGGGCTTGTCGCCGTAGAGCGCGAATGCCAGAACGACGGCAAAATCCACGCTAAAGGCACTCTTATTCTCAATGGCTACATTTTAGGATGCCTGGGCGGGCTGCACACCTGGCCTATCGGCATCAGCGTGTGCATGGAGCAGTCCTACGAAAGCATCGACGGAGATTCCGCTTCCAGTGCCGAGGCCTGTGCCGTGTTGTCTGCTTTAGCTGACGTGCCTATAGATCAGGGCATCGCCGTAACCGGCTCTATCGATCAATTCGGCAATATCCAGGCTGTCGGCGGCATCGCGGAAAAAGTGCAGGGATTTTATAAGCTGTGCGCTCAGCGCGGCCTGACCGGACGGCAGGGCGTGATCATTCCCCGCGCCAGCCTTTCAGAAGCTCTGTTCGATCGCGAGCTGCGTCAGGCCTTGACGCAGGGGACATTTCATCTGTGGGCGGTTTCCCACGTCAGTGAAAGCATCGAAATCCTCACCGGATTGCCCATGGGCAAACTGCGCGACGACCGTTATCCCAAGCGCTCAATTATGGGCAAAATTCAAATGGCTGCCGACGAAGCTGACCGCTGAGCCCCAACAGTCTTGGGCACTCCTCTGTCGCAGCCGCGACGTCTCCCCCTCCCATCCTTTAGGGGCAATGTCATTTAGTTAAGGCTCAATGACATTGGGAATGTTGACTC
>JAUNIO010000074.1 GCA_030535355.1 bacterium
TATTTTGTAGGGTATATTTTGGTAGATTTGGCTGATGTTTTGATTATAGAGCAAAGGGGGTGCGGCAGAAGATGAAAGCGGTTATTATGGCAGGTGGTGAGGGCACGCGCTTGCGCCCTATGACGGTTACAGCCCCTAAGCCTATGTTGCCTTTATGCAATCGTCCCGTGCTGGAATACGTGCTAGACCTTTTGTCGCGCCACGGCATAGACACTGTAATAATCACCCTGCATTATTTGGCTGAGGATATTATTTCCTATTTCGGAGACGGTTCCGATCACAATGTTAAGATAATCTATTCCTTAGAAGAAGAGCCGCTGGGAACGGCGGGCAGTATTAAAAAAGTTGAAGAATATCTGGATGATACTTTTTTAGTCATTAGTGGCGATGGTCTGACCGATATAGATATTAGCCGTTTAGTCGCTTATCACCGCCAGAAGGGCGCTATTTCGACATTAACGCTGACCCGGGTGGAAAAGCCTGTGGAATACGGAGTCGTTATCACCGAGGATAGTGGGCGCATCCAGCGCTTTTTGGAAAAACCCTCTTGGGGTGAAGTCTTTTCCGATCAGGTCAATACCGGTATTTATGTCATAGAACCCGAAGTTCTGCAGCTGATGGAACCGGGCAAGCCTTACGACTTTTCTAAGGATATTTTTCCCAAGCTGCTAAAACATGAACGCGGGCTATATGGTTATGTTTCCAGCGATTACTGGTGCGATATGGGAGACCTGGACAATTTCCGCCGCGCCATCAACGATTTGTTCGCCGGCAAGGTTCTGCACGAGATGGTGGGTACCCAGCGCCTGAGCGGTATATGGGTGGGCGAAGGCACTAAAATCCATCCCACAGCAACTTTGGAAGGCCCCTTGCTGATCGGGCGCAACTGCCGCATCGGCGAGGGCGTTTATATTGGCCCGAATACTTGTATAGGCGATAACTGCATTATCGCTGATAGGGCTTACCTGCACCGCAGCATTTTATTTAACAACGTGTTCTTGGGACAGCGTGCCCACGGAGCTAACTGCATAATTGGTAAGCGCTGTACTATTAAATCCAACGTAATTCTCAGCGACGGCTGTGTTTTGGGAGAAAACTGTCAGGTAGGGCGCGGCGCTCATTTGGCCGCTAAGGTCAAGGTCTGGCCGCACAAGATAATTGCTGACGGCAATTCGGTCTCCATGGATATTATCTGGGGCAAACTGGCCTCGGGGGCTTTGTTCGGGCAAAACGGCGTAGTGGGTTTGGGCAATATTGAAATTACTCCCGAATTTGCCATGCGTTTGGGGGCCTCATTTGGCACATTGCTGCCCAAAGGCACCACGGTAGCTACCTCCCGCGACAGCCATACGGTGTCGCGTCTGATAAACCGTTCCATCATCAGCGGTCTGAACTCTGTAGGCGTCAACGTTATGGACTGCCGTCTCAATCCCGCGCCTATCAGCAGGCAGATGATCAGCGAAGATGATAACGTGTGCGGCGGTATTCACACGCGCATTTATCAGGATAATCCTCGCTTTATTGAAATTGAGTTCTTTGATGGCCGCGGGGTTAATATTGACGCGAACATGGAGCGCAAAATCGACAATATTTTCTCCCGGCAGGATTTTCGGCGCACCGAGATAGATGAAGTTGGCCACATCGAATACGCCAGCGATCCTGTAGGCCATTACTGCGAGCATTTTCTGCGTTACGTCAATGCGGAGCAGATGCGCCAAGCCAATTTAAAAGTAGTTATCGACTACGGTTACGGCAGCGCTTCGTCCGTTTTGCCCAATCTGCTCAGTCTTTTGGGAGTAGAAGCCGTTAATCTCAACGCTTATCTCGATGCCGGCAAAGCTCAGGAAGTTCAGGCTAACCGCGAGGCCGCGCTCAAACAGCTGTGTGATATAGTAGGTCCTCTGCATGCCAACTTTGGGCTTTTGATCGATACCGACGGTGAGAGTTTTGATGTAGTTGATGAAACCGGGCATGTCGTGGACGGCGGCCAGCTGCTGGCGATGATGGCTTATATGACTTTTACCGCCGTTCCTGACGCGGTGGTGGCCGTGCCCATCAATGCCTCCCGCGTTCTCGACCGTATAGCCGATCATTGCCATGGCCGCATTGTGCGCACGAAAACAGATGTGCGCTCGCTTATGCACACGGCGGCGCTGGGGCAGTCTCGCCTGGCCCTGGCGGGCACGCCCACAGGCGCTTTTATTTATCCCGGTTTTTCTCCGGGCATTGACGCTTTCTTTGCGGTCTGCAAGCTGATGGAGCTTATCGTTAAATCGAACCGTTCCTTGTCGGAACTGGTAGCTTTGCTGCCCCAGTACTATTCTCTGCACACTTCGGTGGACTGCGAGTGGTCGGCTAAAGCCAAGGTCATGCGCCTGCTGGTAGAACTCTTCCGCGAGCAGCTTATGGAAATGCTGGATGGAGTGCGCATCAAGTTTGAGCATGGGATAGGCTTGGTTTTGCCGCATCCGGCTTTGGCTAGATTGAAGCTTTGGGTTGATGCTGACAGCGCTGAAGCAGCTCAGGAAATAATGGATAGTTTAAAATCTGCTATTCGCCAGCTGGCCGATTCCGATGAAGAGCAGGAGCGCCTGAGCAAATTGTCCTTTAGAGCAGCTGTGCCTCAGGCGATTCAGCTTCCCGAGGAGCGGGCCTTCCATTTTTGGATTCCTGGCCGTTATTTGGACATTCAGGCGCGCAGCCTGCATACATTTATCGACGTTTTGCACTATGTGGAAGTAGCTTCTCTGGAGTACCACGCGCGCAGGCGCGATTTTTCCCTGTGGATTGCTTCTGAGCTAGGCCAGTCCCAATATGCTCAGGCCATAGCGGACATAGAAACTAAACTTAGCGGCGAAGAGCTGCGCCGCGGTATGCTGAAATGTTTAGGTGAAGATGTGGAAGAATGTTCAGAGGAGCAAAACCATTAAGTTAGCGATCAGCTAACCTGCGAGTTATATGACTCCTCCTAAAGGTAATGTCGTTTAGTTAGCGATCTGCTAACTTGCTAACTATCTGACTCCTCCTAAAGGTAATATCATTTAGTTAGCGATCAGCTAACCTGCGAAACTATCTGACTCCCCCTAAAGGATGGGAGGGGGAGAAGTCGCGAATGCGACAGAGGGGGTGCCCAAGACTGTTGGGGAATCGAGGTTTAGCTTATGTTATAGGCTAGCTTGTACCCGGGCATAAACGTGGCGATAGTTGTATATGAGTCAACATTCCCAATGTCATTGAGCCTTAACTAAATGACATTGCCCCTAAAGGATGGGAGGGGGAAATGACATTGTCATAGAGGGGTAAGCCCTTTGGGCGTGAAATGCTTAATAATTAGTCTATAATCATACTTATTTTTTTGTACGGTTGCCGGTTGGAGTAACTGGTGTGCAGGAGGTTTTATGTCTTTTTGGGAGCAGATGCGTCAGGAAGTTCGGGAGCGCACGACTACCGGCGATGTGAGCACAGAGCTTTTCGAAACTGTCATGAGCACTGGGGTGTCCAGTGTGGCGGTTATTCAGCCAACTTTTTATCTGGGGCGCTTTTTTATTCTCAGCTGTGATTTTATGGGTTTCGTAGAGAAGTTTTTAGACGATACTTCTGAAGCCGATGCTGTCTTGCGCAATATTTTGTATATTCGCGAAACGGCCAGTACTATGGGACGCTGTATCCGCAACGTTGCTGAGCCTATGGATGGGATGCTAAATTTTCTCGATCCTATTTATGAAAAGTCCTACGCTTGCCGTGAGATGAGCGAGCATATCTGCGATGATGAGGAATGCGGGTGCCATGATGGCGAGGCTGACCTTGAAGCCGAAGAGGAAGATGACGAGGACCTCGATGATGAATTTTTGGCGGAGTGCACGGCGTTAAGCGGTCAGATTAAGGAAAAGCTCTGCGAATCCGGAGTCACCGAGCGCGTTTCTTCCGAGCTGGCCCAGCGTTTATCTCAGACTTACAGCTGCTGCGTAACTTACGTGCGCGAATTGCGCAAGCTGCATAAGACCGAGCCTGCTCAGGACATCTCCAGCATTATGGTATCTCTGATCGATTTGCAGTATATTATGGACACCAAACTGCGGCGGCTTTTACTGGAAGACGTTTTTATGGAGAAAAGCCCCGCGTTTTCAACAGGCCTGATGCCTTGGATCAGCCATTGCGTAGAGGAGCTGGCCCATAAAGTCAGCGCTAAGCAGTCTACTGTGGCCGGATAAGCGATAATCTTCATTTGCCCAAACATCTGCCTTATAGCCGCGCTCTAAATGATTACGCTGTCGGTTCAGTGCTACGCTTACATCTGCCTGGTCACGGGGGAGGGCGCTGGGTGGCTCCCGAGAGCGAGGGGCTGCTGCCGCCTGCGCTCTGGCCGGCTGATACCGTTCAGGTCTTGGATTTAGACGATATTCACTATCCCTTTGGGCCTCTGGGACGCGCTCAGGAACTGACCAGCCGTCTGTACGGAGCGGATCGCTGCTGGTTTTTGGTCAACGGTTCAACCGTGGGGATACTGGCTATGGCTTTGGCGGCGTTAGCTCCTGAAGACTGCGTAATTATTCCCCGCAGCGCTCACCGCTCTATTCACAATGCGGTGCTGCTTTCCGGCGCTTATCCCCTTTATGCGCCTACGCCTTACGATGATTTTATGGAAACCGCTCATTGTGTGGAGGCTGGGGCAGTGCAGCGCTTGCTGTCGGAGCACGGTGGCATTAAGGCTTGTCTGTTTGAGAGCCTCAACGGTTACGGGGCCGCAGCTGATGTAAAAGGCGTGGTGGGCGTTTTGCGCGAGAATGGCGTTTTGGCTTTGGCAGACGAAGCCTGGGGAGCGCATTTAATAGCTTCTCCAGAATTGCCCGCCTCTGCCTGTGAAGCCGGGGCGGATTTGGCCGTGCAGAGCGCTCACAAGACGCTGAACGCTTTAGGCCAGGGAGCCTGGCTGCTGCAATACGGCAGTAGAGTGGAACCTGCGCGAGTCGCGGAGGCTCTGCGCTCGCTGCAGACCAGCAGTCCCAGCAGTTTGATAACTGCTTCTTTGGATTTGGCGCGCTATAATCTGGAAAAACGCGGGCGTGAGGAATGGGAGCGCACAGTGCGCTTAGCGCGGCAGGCCCGGGAGCGCATAGCCGAGGAAACGATTTTTAGCTGTCCTCTGCCTCAGGGAGCTGTGGCCTATGATCCCACGCGGGTGGCCATATCGGGCCGGGGAACGGGGTGTGACGGGCAGCTTTTGGAATGCCGTCTGCGCTATCGGCATAATATACAGGTAGATATGTCCGATCTGCATCAAACTTTGATAAGCCTTACCCCAGCTCATACCGAGGCCGATCTTGACCGCTTAATTGTGGCTTTGCGGGAAGTTGGCGAAGTAGGTCGGGGACAGAGTGCGGACATAGAGCTGCCGTCTTTTCCCGCTTGGGAAGCGGCGGAGATGGCGCCGCGTCAGGCCTGGCAGGCTTCCCGGGAATGGGTAGCTTGGGAAAAGGCGGCAGGGCGCGTCAGCGCGGGGCGGATTGTGACCTATCCGCCCGGAATTTCCCTGGTGTGCCCGGGGGAGCGCTTTACGGCGGAGCAGGTGGAATATTTGCGGCGAAGTGTGGAATTGGGCCTTCCGGTGGAGGGAATAAATGAGGAAGGCTTGGTGGCCTGTGTGGGTTAGCTGCTGATTAGGGTTCATTTGCTTGGGCGGCATGTCTTTATGTATGTGGGCGATTACGGCAGGTTGTTATAAAATGACGCTGAAATCCTGGCGTTCAATATTTAACGGCATTATTGTTAGCCGTATAGCTGGATGTGGGAGAGTATAATTTGTCAGACAATATAGCCTATGGCGTGTTAACCGATGATATGGATGGCTTTTTAGCCGTATTCCCCGAGCGCATCAGAAAAGCCCTGCAGAACTGTCTGGAGGACAGCGCTCAGGAGGAAACGCCGCTGAAACTCGACGATTTGGTGGAAATTATCGCCGATTTGGGACGCCGCGCTCAGGCCCGTTTCTATCAGCGTTCCGTCTATTTAGGCGACCAATTGGTTACTGCCGAGGAAATTCAGTATGTGGTAGAGCGTCTGAGCGGTATCGGTAAAGACAACCGCGCTGGCATTGAAGCAACCCTGCACCGCATTTCGGTGATCCGCAGCCGTCAGGGCCGCGTTATCGGTTTAACTTGCCGCGTGGGACGCGCTGTCTATGGCAGCGCTGACGTTTTGCGCGACGTTTTCACCGAGGGCAAAAGTGTTTTGCTGCTGGGCAGTCCTGGCGTGGGCAAAACTACTCTGCTGCGGGAAATCGCCCGTGTCTTGGCCGATGATTATCACAAGCGCGTGGTCATCGTGGATACCTCCAATGAGATTGCCGGAGACGGAGATATTCCCCATCCTGGCATCGGCGGGGCCCGGCGTATGCCCGTGCCCGAACCAGCCCTGCAGCACAGCGTGATGATTGAAGCCGTGGAAAACCACATGCCCGAAGTAGTGGTCATCGACGAGATCGGCAATGAGGCCGAAACCTACGCGGCCCGCACCATCGCCGAACGCGGAGTCATGCTGGTGGCTACGGCGCACGGCTTAAAGCTGGAAAATCTGCTGCAGAATCCTACCCTGTCCGATTTAGTCGGAGGTATCCAATCGGTTACTTTGTCCGATGAAGAGGCCAAACGGCGCAAGAGCCGCAAATCAGTGCTGGAGCGCAAGGCTCCCCCCACGTTTGGGGTGATTGTGGAGGTGCGCGAGCGCAATCTCTTCGCTGTGCACCGCGATGTGGCTCAGGTGGTGGACAATAGCCTGCGCGGGGTTGTCTGCGAGCCTGAAATGCGCTGCCGCCGCGATGATGGTTCTGTTAAGGTCACTCATCCCGCTTTTGCTGGGGAGGGCTGCCGTTCCGCGCAGTCTGGGCCATGGGCGGCGGGGACAGCGGCTGATGAAGTTAACGGCGGCGCTAATGACGCTGGCAGTGATAGCGGAGACTTGCTGGAAGAAATGCGTGCAGCTGGCTGGCTGAGCGATGATGCCGAAGGCGATGGAGATACAGTTTTGCCGTCCAGAAGAGAGCGGCGCGATATTTACCGCGATGAGACCTCCGAAGATGGCTACCGTTTAGCGCCGCCGCCTCCTGATGAGCCTGACGTTCAGCAGACGGTGCGCATCTACCCTTATGCGGTAAGCCGCAACCGTTTGCAGGGGCTTATCGATACCCTGGGAGTTGATGCTAAATTGGTGGGGGAGTGGCACGACAGTGATTTGGTGCTGACGGTGCGGGGGATCGGTAAGCGCAAAGACCCGTTTTTTGCGGCGATCCGCAACCGTAGCTTGCCAATTCATTATATACGCGGCAACACCGGGGTGCAGATGCAGAGCTTTTTGGAGAGCTTTTTCCATGTCCATTCGCTTTCGGCCAGCGACATCGCTAAGCGCGAACTGGATAAAGGCATTTTGTCGGTTAAGCGCACCGGCCGTCCCGTGGATTTGTCGCCTCAGGAGTTTAAATTGCGCCGTCTGCAGTCCAAAGTTGCCGAGGCGGCTGGAGTCACGGCGCGCAGCTATGGCAATGAGCCATTCCGCTATGTGCGTTTGAGTCTTGAATAGCTGATCGTTGGTGAATGCCGTTTAGTTAAACAGGATACAGCTTCTGCATATACGGTTAAAAATGGCCGCCGGTTGCGCGAAAGGCACCTCTGAGCAGGGCGAAGCAGCGCTTTCGCGGAAACAGGTACAAGCGATAACTTGTCTGCCAAACACAGACTAAATGACATTGGGCTTATATAAAGATATTAGGTTTTGAGGACAGCGCTATGGCAGAAAAAGGCTTGTTTATAACTTTTGAAGGGGTGGAAGGCTCGGGCAAAAGCACTCAGGCCCGCCGTCTCTTTGATGCTCTAGATTTGGCGGGTTTTCCGGTTATTCTTTCCCGCGAGCCGGGGGGGACGCCTATAGGCGAAGCGGTGCGCGAGATTTTAATCAATCCCGAATATAAGGAGATGGATCCGCTGACTGAGACTTTTCTCTTCGCCGCCGCGCGGCGGCAGCACGTGCAGCAGGTGATTCTACCGCAGCTGGAGCGCGGGGGCATCGTTATCTGTGATCGCTTTTACGATGCCACCACGGCCTATCAGGCTTTTGGCCACGAGATACCTCTGCAGGACGTTGAAGATATCAACGCTATGTGCGCTTGGGGAGCTAAGCCCGATGTCACCGTATACTTGGATATAGATGTGGAGCGCGGTCTGCAGCGCGTGCGCCAGCGCTATGCCAAGAACGGCGGGGTCTTGGACCGTTTAGAGCGTTTAGGGCCTGAATTCTTCGAGCGCGTAGCTGAAGGGTATGAATATGCTATCGCCCAGGGCGGTTCTCGCTTTGTGCTGGTCAACGCCGACCGCGAGGAAGACAGCGTTTCGGAATCGGTAATGGAAGCTGTGCATCCGCATTTGTTGCAGCGCTATCCCAAGCAGTGCGTCAGCTTGGAAATGCTGGGCATATAACGGCTTAAAATATGCAGATCATCGGCAATCAGCCCGCCCGAGAATTTTTAGCTAAGAGCGCACTGCAGGGACAGATCGCTCCTAGTTATCTTTTTGTGGGACCGCGCGGCTCCGGCAAAGCTTTGACAGCGCGCTGGTTTGCCCAGAGTGTCTTTTGCTCATCACCCGCCGGCCGTCCCTGCGGGATTTGCTCCGCCTGCCGGCGCATGGAATCCGGCAATTATCCCGATTTTAAGTATGCTGAGCGTTTAGTGCGCAGTGGCCCCAATGAGGGCATTGTCGACCAGGTCCGCAGTATTATCTCCGATCTGCAGACCAGTCCCTACGAGGCTAATTTTCGTTTTTTTGTCTTTAACGAGGCCGGGGCGCTGAATGAGCAGTCTCAGAATGCGCTTCTAAAGACGGTTGAGGAACCCCCTCCCCATTTGGTCTTAATTCTCGTAACCGAATCGCTGGGCAAGATGCTGCCTACCATTTTGTCGCGCTGCTGTGTAGTGCGTTTTAATGCGGTGGAACGGGGCGAATTGGCGGCAGCGCTGCAAGAACGAGGCTGTGATACTCAGCGTTCTGAGGTGCTGGCCGCTATCAGCGGCGGCGCACCGGGCAAGGCTCTGCAGATGCTGGAGGATGAGGCTTCCTGGGCTTTTCGGCTGGAGGTTTTGCAGGCTCTCAGCCAGCTGCCGGGCGGAGACATGTGGTGCGCTTTGGAGACTGCGCGGCAGCTGGAAGAGCTGGCTCCCAACAAGAGTTCGGCGAAAACAGCGGGGGAATCTAGCCTCTCCTTTCAGCCCGATTTGGCTGGGCTGCTGGATATAGCCATTTTGTATTACCGCGATGCTATGCTGGTGGCTGCCGGAGCTGACCGCAGCTTGGTGGCCAACTGCGATTATGCGGAGGAACTGTATGCTTTGGCGCAAAACCGCGGCGCGTTGGGGCTGGAAAAAGATTTGCAGCGCCTGCAGGAGGCTTACGAGCATCTCAACAGCAATGTGCAGCCGCGTTTATGGCTGCAGCATTTGTGCTTGGGGCTGGCGGAATAATGTGGCGCAAAACGCAGCAACAAGCATATTTGATGGTTACGAATAATAAATTAATATCTTAATTTTTATGGGTTAGTGCCATATAGCCTGCTGTATAGCTGGCGGCGTTTTTGATCTTCTGTGCGCTTGACAGCTTTGCTATTTTTCTTAATTTTAGCGGTATAACGGTAAAGAATGCCTATAAGAATGAGAGTAAGAATGCTGAACAGTATTTCTATAATAAGCGATATGCTGTATTCTGAATCGCTGTATAGACCCAGATAACACAGGCCTCCTATCAGCAGTAAGCCGGGGATGATAATAAAAACTAGGCTTTTAAAGGAAATCAGCGAGCTGATTATAGAGGGCTGGGGGAGCGGCTGGGGATCGGGATCGGGTTCGGCTGCGGCTTTTAGGGCGCTGATCTCCTCAGCCATCTTCTCAAGCCGTTTTTCGATGGGAACAATTATTTCCTCGGGAAGCTTAACAGCTTTAACCTTGTCAGTTTGGCGATTGACGTAGAGATGCTCGCCGTTGTATGGTACGTATATAGTACCGCTTCTTTCATGGCCTAGGCAGCGCTGCAGCATGACTGCCGCTGAGCTGAGATAGCTCAGTTCATGGCTGGGATCGCTTTGCTGGGCAAATATATCGGCCAGACATTGAAATATGGCCTGGCGTATCTGGATGTTGGAATTGATAAACTCGTCCTGCAGAGTGTGGGGAAGCCCTTCGGTGTATATGGCAGAATAGCTCAGTAGGTATATGGCTATTCCTATGCGCTGCAGGATATCGTGGCGCTTTTCGCTGTCATCGGTGGGGAGATAGTAGTCCATGTGCTGCAGATTGTACAGCAGCAGGCTGAGCTGGGCGTTGCTGGCATATAGGGGATCGTAATTCTTGCCAACAGCTAAAATGCTGATTTGCTGTAAGGAGCTGGCCGCCTGGCAGACGTCGCGGTAAATCAGATATTCCAGGGGCTTTTCTAAGGGATAGCCGTGGACAAAGAGCAGCTCTAAAGCGCTGTTCCACTGATTTTGCGACATGAGCACTGCTGCTCTTGTCAGGATGGAATCTTCGCTGCTCATATCGCAGTCGGGTTGGCAATCCAACGGCGTTTTATCTGCTTCCAGACGCTGCTCCAACTCGCTGAAGTGCACTTGGCAATGGCGGCATTGCCGGATGTGGCAGTTTTGCTCTAGGTACAGCTCATCTTCTATAGTGGTAATCTGATCGCTGCCGCAGTAGGGGCAATGGCTCATGTGCGCCTCTCATTTATTATTTTAAGTTATTTTCATTTTTGAAGATGGCTATGGGTACACATAAGAATAGCAACGAAAATAATGAGATGATGAAAAGTCTTACGGGATTTAAGTCTTTGTAAAGCAGATTGATGAAGTTTCCAAAAATTAAGTCTGCTAATTTCATCCTGAAAGCGTTGTCCCGCGGCAAAATTTGCATAATAGTTATGATTATGAAAAAAACACCGCCGAGAAATAGAACAGCTTTTTTAAGGATAGGTAAGAGGATATTTTCTTTCTTTTGTGACGGGCTGAAGGGCGTGTGGCAATCCTGACAAAAATACACATTGGATGCCGGTGCCAGCTCATACATATAGTATAAAATATTTTTGCTGCCGCAATAGATACATTTTTTGCCTTCGATTCTTATGGCTGTATAGTTTGCTTTGTCTCCCTTGCCGGAAGTTGTGCTAACGCTGTTGCTTGGGCTGTTAAAGAGGTCTTTTTTAATTAAGTTGTTTTTATCCATGTTTTTATATCTTTGGGCTGCTACGGTAAGTTCGCAAGGGGCGGCGTTTTTTGTCTATTTGTGAGCGTAATGCAGGCGCAGGGCCAGCTTGCCTTCTTGTGGCTGAAAACCTACATGGCGGAAATAATCGGCTGTCTGAGCGTCAGCTGCCTGGACGTCTATCAGTTTTAATCCGCTATCGCCTAAATGGGAATAAGCATAGCGCCCTACGGAACAGTCGCGGTACTTGGGGATGCTGTAATCGGCGGTCAGATGAATGGTATCGCCTTGCTGTATGCCTACCTGCAGAGCTGCGGCTTCGTCACCACAAAATATAAAACGGGCAAAATTTTGCTGCGGGTCGTCAGCCTTAAAGCTTGGATAATACTTAGCGATGTCGGCAGCGTGCTGGCCGATGAAGGCCTGATAAACTCCGTCTTTGATAGTGCAGGGAACCACATAATAATCGTGCCTGTGATCGTTCAGCAGTTTGGACAGGAAATAAAGATCGAATAGGAATGTACAGGCGTTGCAGATAGTGGTAGGGTAGGCGTGTACCGAATAACAGTAAAAGACGAGCATAAGACAGCCTAAGGCGTTGACGAAGCGCTGCTTCACCGAGGAAGCCAAGAAAAAAGAGGTTATAGCGATAGCTGAGCCTAGGTAGCCAATCGTGCTGAGCATTGCCGGATAAGCCATATAAACCTCCTTTTCTCTAAGCGTTACCCTAAGCGTTATACGTAGGCTGCTGCTGGCACGGCGGCCTGCGTCTTGCTTATATTCGCTTATATTCTTTATTCTCGTACAGATTTTCTTATAATTTCGAATTATACTATTTTCAGCTGTTTAGTCAAACATTTGCGCTGGCCCTTAATGGGGCTGCAGAATATATTAAAGAACGGCTAAGAAATAATTAAAGTATTTACAAAAATAGAACTATATTTTGTTGTAAAATAATTGACTTAGTATGCTGAAAGAGCTAATATGTTTAATTTACAAATTAGTTTGAAGAAATGGGGGTCGTTATGCGCTTTAATTACGGAAAAATCGTTTGTTCTTTATTTCTGTGTTCCTGCTTGCTGGGCTGCGGGCAGGTTAAAGAAGCTATAAGTGCTGCTTTAGATGATGACGACGATGATGTTGTGGCTGTGCAGACGGGAGAAGCGAACGGCATCGGCGGTGAAGCAGAGGTGATGGGCATTCGCGAGGGTGGCTGTGTAGTTGGAAACGCAGACGGATATGGCGGAGCAACTGCCGAAAACTGCGGCCCAGACAGCGCAGGCGGGCTGGCCAATAGCGGAATGGGAACTGACGTGTATGTCAGCAATGGCGAAGCCCCCGGACAGGTGCAGCAAGTGAGCGCTAATTTAGGGGCGAATGCGGGCGGCAACAACTTTTCTTTGATCGACCAGGCCACCAATATGGCCGTAGAATCCTACAGACTGCCTGCGGGCTGGCAGGGAACGGGGCAGGTGCTGCGCCCTCCCATGCAGAGCATTTATTGGCAGAGTTATTTTCTGAATCAGCAGACGGGCAGTGTGGGCTTCCGCTTTTTCACGGTTAGCAGCAATGGAGTAGGCCCTTATCGCAATTCCCCGTGGCTTCAGAAAGATTATTTAGCTATAAATATACTCCAGGATGTGCAGAACTTTTTGCCCCTGCAGAACGTAAAGGTCGTTTCCGCTGATTTTTCTCCTCACGATACGCCGGAAAACCGCCAGATGATTCAGTTTATGAAGAGCCAGAACAAAGCTGGAATTCCCACTAATTACGCGCCGCTGCAGTATCACGCTGTGGTCAGCATGACCTGCAACGGTCAGCCCTATAAAGCCGATATTATCTCTAATCTGATGTGCCGGGAACAGATGATTCCCCGGGCTACGGTGCATAATGTCACCGTGCAGAACAGTTACGGCGTAGTGGCTCCGGCAGCACAGCTGCCGCAGACTAAAAAGGCTGTGCTGGGCATTCTCGCTTCCCGCAGTGAGAATCAGCAGTGGGTGCAGTACGGTATGCAGTACAATAATCAGCAGATGCAGCAGGGCAATGCGCATTTCGACAGGATGAACCAGATTGTGCAGGATAGGAACAATCATATCAATAACGTCCAGCAGCAGATGAATCAGAATACTGCGGCTACCATGGATCGGGTGCGCCAGGGACAGCATGAGATGATCACGGAGACGACCGATATTAATAATCCTTTGAATCCCGGTACGGCGGTGACGACCGATAACAACTTCAACCACGCCTGGACCAACAGCCAAGGCCAGGTTATCAATACCGATTCCACTTTGTATAATCCCAATTCCGATCAGGATTTGAACGGAGTGGAATGGACTCAGATTAAGTAACAGCAGCAGGAGTTCAACTGGCGGTTTTTCCTATGCTGCCGGTTGAACGCGCTATAGCGATTTGTTATAATGGCCCTGCAGTTTGGTTAAAAGAACTGAGCTGCGGTGCTGCCATAATGGTAGGCGGTTTAGCCCCTTAACGTCTCACAGCGTGAGGGGCGTTTGTGACCCTTCACGCCTATTCCCCGTCAGGGAGATTAGGAGAGGAGGGCTCGGGTAATGCTGACAATAGAAAGTCTCATTGCGGTTTTGGGCTTATGCTTCGGTGCGTTCAGCGCCGGATATATGCTCGGACATCGAGATAGCAATAACTCACAAAAAAAGTAACCGCCACCTTGCAAGTTACGGTTACTTTTTGTAACTAAAAACTAAAGGGCTAAACCATCTATCGGCAGCACCTTTTTTATTATAGATAATAAGCTAGTTTCGGTCAAGCACAGCGGTTTAATGCGCTGCAGGGGCAGCTTCGGAGGCGTAAATGGGAGCGAATACCTTTTCTTTAGTAGATCCGGCGACCGGTTTAGCTGTGGAAACTTATAATCTGCCGCCGAGATGGCAGGGTACGGGACAAGTTATCCGTCCTCCCATGAAGAACGTTACCTGGCAGAGTGTTTTTCTGCATAAGCCGACCGGCTGCGTGGGGTTTCGCAATAATTCTTTTAACTATAATGGCGTAGGTCCGTTGCTTAGCTCTCCGATTTTGCAAAATAATAATTTGGCTGCCGGAATTCTGAATGATTTGAGCAATTTTCTGCAGATACAAAACCCGCAGATTGAGTTCGCTGCTCTTGACCCCAACGATACTCCAGAAAACCGGCAGCTGCTGCAGATGCTGGGCAGCCGCATGTCACCTATGGTGAGCGCCAATTATGCGGCTTTGTTATACCATGCCGAGGTGGGCATGGTCTGCGCGGGCCGTCCCTATAAGGCCGATTTTGCCGTCAATATGCTGGGTTGGGAGCATATGATGGGGCGCTTCGCCGTACACGGCATAACCGTGCAGAACAGTTACGGTGTAGCTGCTCCCACTGAGCTGATACCGCAGGCCCGGAAGGCGATGCTGAACATTTTGGCTACGCGCCGGGAAAATCCCCAGTGGGTGCAGCACTGCGCTCAGTATGCCGCGATGCAGAACCAGGCGAGCAGCGAGCATCACGACAGAATGCGGCAGATTATCCGCGAGAAGGATGAGTATATTGATAATATCCGGCGGGAAGTGAACCGCAATACCTCCGAATCTATGGATAGAGTGCGCCAGGGCTGGCATGAGGTCATCACCGGCAAGCAGGATAAAGTTAACCCTTATTGTCCTTCTACGACGGTGCAGACCGACAACAATTACAGCTACGCTTGGACCAACCGTTACGGAGAGGTCATCAATACCGATTCCGTTCTGTTTAATCCCAATGAATACCGAGACTTGAACGATGTGGAGTGGACGCAGATCAAATAGCTGGTGACTTATTCTAGTAATGTTAGGAAAAAATACATTATTTAAATACGCATATACTGTGCTGTATAAATACTTTAATAGTTGTGTAATATATTTGTAATCCTGCTTGCAGCGTATCTGTTGAATGCTTATATCCGATTTGGTATAATAACTGCGCAGTTCTGCCTGGATTGGCTGGATTGCGGCGCTGCCATAGCGGTAGGCGGTTAGCCCTTACGACCTTAGGTCGAGGGGCCTTTAACCCCTCGGCCGTTTGAAACCCGCCAGGGAATCTAACGAAAGGGGGGCTGAAGTTATGCAATATGTGGATATACTTTTAGCAGTGTTCAGCTTGATCGGGCTGAACTGTTTCGGTATCGGGTTCGTGCTTGGCCTAACCATAGGAATCCAAATTCACAATAAAAGCAAATAACCGCTCTCCCTGTCCAAAAGTGAGCGGTTACTTGTGTAACACAACTTAAGGGCTAACCGTCTATCGGCAGCGCCTTCCTTTTATTATATAGCAGCCAATTTTGCCTGTCAATTTATACGGCGTTAACCGCGATTGTGCCGAAGCGTTTATATTTTTATCCTGCTATTATGCCGGGATTGTAATTGTCAAAGGCTGTTCTTCGTGTCTCATTTTTGTATGAGTCCGGGAGTTCATACTCTGCTAAACAGTCTGGGGCTATAAGGCTGTTATTTAATCTGCATGCGATTGCTTCTAAGTATGGCCAAAATCAAGTGAGAAAAATAAAAATGCCTGCTTCTCAAAGAGCAGGCATTACGATCATTTAGCTGCGATGTTTTTGCGGTCTAGCCTAGATTTTGCCGTCGGAACCGAGCACGTGGATGATCTTGTGCGCGACCATCTCTTTAACGGCCTGGCGGGCGGGCTTCAAGTACTGGCGAGGATCGAAGTGGGAAGGATGCTCGGCGAAGTACTTGCGGATGTTGCCGGTCATGGCCAAGCGGATATCGGAGTCGATGTTGATCTTGCAGACCGCGAGCTTGGCAGCCTGGCGCAGCTGCTCTTCGGGAATACCCACGGCATCGGGCATGTCGCCGCCGTACTGGTTGACCATTTTCACGAATTCCTGCGGCACGGAGGAAGAACCGTGGAGCACGATGGGGAAGCCGGGCAGTCTCTTGATGCACTCTTCGAGCACGTCGAAGCGCAGGGGCGGGGGAACCAGAACGCCGTCAGCATTTCTGGTGCACTGGGCGGCGGTGAATTTGTAAGCGCCGTGAGAGGTGCCGATGGCGATGGCCAGAGAGTCGCAGCCGGTTCTGGAGACGAATTCTTCGACTTCTTCGGGATGGGTGTAGGACTCTTTGCCGGACTCTACCACGACTTCATCTTCGATGCCGGCTAAGGTGCCCAGCTCAGCTTCGACCACTACGCCGTGGTCGTGAGCATACTCAACTACCTGTTTGGTCAGGGCGATATTCTCCTCGAAGCTCTTGGAGGAAGCATCGATCATGACGGAGGTGAAACCGCCGTCGATGCAGTTCTTGCAGAGTTCGAAAGTGTCGCCGTGATCCAGGTGCAGGGCGATAGGAATCTCAGGATTCTCGATAATAGCAGCTTCTACCAGCTTGACGAGATACGTATGGTTGGCATAAGCGCGGGCACCTTTGGACACCTGAAGGATGATAGGACTCTTGAGCTCGCCGGCAGCTTCGGTAATACCCTGAACGATTTCCATGTTGTTCACGTTGAAGGCACCGATCGCGTAGCCGCCATCGTAAGCTTTTTTAAACATTTCAGTAGTCGTAACTAATGGCACTGTTTTATCCACCGTCTCTTAAAATTTAAACCGAAGCCTATTGTGAAGCTTCGCGTTTCTCAGCTATGCGCCTAGCATAGCACTATATCCGAAAAATTATACACCATATTTGCCTAAAAGCAAAGCTAATGAACGATTCTGTAAAGCCCTGGTTCTGCTCTTTCTTGCTGCCTCTGAGTCTCCTGCTCGCTGGGCTGTTGGAAACTCTCACAGCACCTTAGCGCAGCTTTAGCGTAACTTTTTAATTGTTCTTAAAACCAATGTCATTTAGTTAAGACTCAGTCCAGTTAAGTTAGCAATTAGCTAACTTGCGAACTATCTGACTCCCCCTACAGGATGGGAGGGGGAGAAGT
>JAUNIO010000011.1 GCA_030535355.1 bacterium
GAGAAAGAGAGAGAGAGATAGTGAGAGAGAGAAGTCGCGAATGCGACAGAGGGGGTGCCCAAGACTGTTGGGGAAATCGAGGTTTAGCTTATGTTATAGGCTAGCTGGTACCCGTACATAAGCGTGGCGATATTTGTATATGAGTCAGCATTTCCAATGTCATTGATTCTTAACTAAACGACATTGGGGAAGGAACCAGGCCTATTTTTGATAATATGATACTCTTAAGCGCAAGGAGTATGCAGCGATGAAACGTCAATATTTAGTCGTGGGATTAGGCCGTTTTGGTACCAGTCTGTCCACTTATCTGCACAGCCTGGGAGCCGAAGTCATGGCTGTCGATAAACGGGAGACTCTTGTCAACGAAATAGCCGATTCGGTAACCTACAGCCTAATCGCCGACACTACAGACGAAAAAGTCGTCAAAGATATGGGCGTCGATCAGTTTGACAACGTAATATGCGCCATAGGCGGCGACATAGAGGCCAGTTTGATGACAACCTTATTGATGCGCGAATTTGGAGCCAAACATCTGACCTCCAAAGCCAGCACCGGTCTGCATGGCCGTCTTTTAGAGAAAATAGGCGCGGACCGCGTGGTTTATCCCGAGCGCGACATGGCCTACAAACTAGCGCGCGATTTTCAGGCTACACCGGGCATTGAAGAGCTGATGACCTTCACAGTTAATCAAAAGATGTTCGAATTCAAAGCCCCAGCAGCCTTTGACAAACATACGCTCAAAGAACTGCATTTGCGCCACTCCTTCGGCATCAACGTAGTCGCCGTAAGGCGTGGTGAAAATATCATTACCTCTCCTGGGGCCAATGAAATCATCTTTCAGGGAGACGGTATGCTGGTAGTAGGAGAGATCGAGAAAACCCTGCACGCTTTAGAAAATTTAGAGAAATACAAGAAAAAATAACCATTCAGGAGATACCTATGACTCAAAGCAGCGCACCCCATGCCGACATCGGCGTCTTCGGAGGCTCAGGATTTTACAGTCTATTTAAAGATGCCCAGGCGGTGTGGATTGACACCCCCTACGGTGCCCCCAGCTCCAAAATTACCATCGCCGACGTCGGAGGCAAAAAAGTCGCCTTTTTACCGCGTCACGGTGCCGATCACTGCTACCCGCCCCACCGCGTGCCGTACCGGGCCAATCTTTGGGCTATGAAAACTCTAGGAGTTAGAAAAATCCTCGCCCCCTGCGCTGTAGGTTCTCTGCAGCCGCATCTGAAACCCGGCAGCTTCGTCATCTGCGACCAGTTTGTGGATCGCACCTCGGGACGCGAATGCACGTTTTACGACGGCCCCAAAGTCGTCCATTTAAGCGCTGCTGATCCCTATTGCCCGCATCTGCGCAGCCAAACTCTTGCTGTAGCTCAAGAGATGGGCTTAGATGTTCACGGCGACGGAACGATGGTAGTAATTCAGGGACCGCGTTTTTCCACGCGAGCTGAAAGCAAATGGTTCACCTCCATGGGCTGGTCGGTCGTAGGCATGACCGGAGTGCCCGAATGTATCCTAGCCAGAGAATTAGAGATGTGCTACGTAAATATTTCTCTGATCACCGATTACGATGTAGGTACAGAAGGTTTAGTCGAACCGGTAACTATGGATGAAGTCGCCCGCGTCTTCGCGGAGAATACCCAAAAAGTTAAAGATTTGATCATCAGCCTATGCGAGCGCCTTGATGTCCACGAAGACTGCAGCTGCCTGCACGCTTTATCAGGATCGCATTAATTTTATCAGCATGTAAAAAAGGCGTATAGCTCCACCTAGCTATACACCTTTTTTTCGCGAATGCCTAATTTTTAGGTCAAGCCGCTATCCGTCATTTTGGGTCAGTTTAGAATCGCCGACAAACATGGCGGCGATTTCATCCTTAAGATGGCTGTCTATAATGCGCCTCTTAACTTTAAGCGTAGGCGTAATTTCGCCGCGCTCCTGGGAGAGTTCGCGGTTGAGAATGTGAATTTTGCGCAATTTCTCATAGTTAGAAAGCGGTTCACAGACATGGCGCACGATATTTTTATATAGGCTAACCACTTGAGGGAGCTTCACCAAAGCATCGCGATCCGTGTACTCCAAATTCTGCTCTTGAGCCCATTTTTCCAATTTCTCAAAATTGGGCACGATAATGCCGGCCACATAGCCGCAGTTGTTGCCCACGACAACAGCCTGAGCTATAAACAAATCGCCGCACAGCGCTAATTCGATAGGCTGCGGGGCCACGTTTTTACCGTTTGACAAAACGAGAATCTCTTTCTTGCGATCGGTAATGGTCAGATAACCGTCCTCATCGAGCTCGCCGATATCGCCGGTATGGAACCAGCCATCTTCGTCTATGGCTTCGCGGGTGGCTTCAGGCATACCGTAATATCCCAGCATTATACTGGTACCGCGGGCAATTATTTCCCCGTCATCGGCAATTTTGACTTCGGCATACTCGGGGATTTCGCCCACAGTGCCAATTTTTTCGCGTCCCGCACAGTTGACGGCCAGGACCGGGCAGGTCTCGGTTAAGCCGTAACCTTCTAAAATGCTCAGCCCTACATCGAAAAAGAACTCAGCCACATCGCGGCGCAGCGGCGCACCTCCGGAAACAAAGTGGCGTACATTGCCGCCCACCTTTTCGCGAATTTTAGAATAGACCAGCTTATCGTACAGAGCATGCTGGGCTTTTAAGAATATAGAAATCTTTCCTCTAGCTTTAGCTTCGCGGTACTGACGGCCTATTTTTATAGCTTGCTGAAAGACCTTATTGCGAAATCCTCCCGCAGACTGTTCCACCGCTTTAGCAAATACCTTTTCAAACAGCCGGGGAACGCTGGGCACTATGTTGGGCTTCAGAATAACCATATCACTGGTCACGGTAGCAATGCTTTTGGAAAAGCCTATAGCTGCACCCACACTCATTAAGACATAGTGAACAATGCGCTCGAATACGTGCGATAAAGGCAAAAACGAAAGCTGATAGTCGGTGGGCTGCGCCTGCACAACCGATTTGGCCAAAGGAACAGCCTGGCTGACAAAATTGCCATGCATCAGCATTGCGCCTTTAGGATCTCCCGTAGTTCCTGAAGTATAAACAAAACTAAACACATCGTCGGGACGCACATTATTATACATCTCTTCAATCTGACGATGGTTCTTTTTTAAGGTCTCGCGCCCCGCCTGCAGAAAACTCTCCCAGCTCCATAGGCGCACGCCTTCGGGAACTTTCAGGCTGTTCCGATCAAACTCTTCTATGCACACCACGTGCCGCAAATGGAAGCATTCCTCAGCTACGTTAAGCACACGCCCCAAATGATCGCTGTCGGGAACCACAACTATACGCGCTTGGCTTCCCTTAACGATATAGGCCATTTCGCTTTGGCTGAGCGTGGGGTACATGGGTACGTGCACACAGCCGATATAGCCCGTTCCAATATCGACAACGGGCCATTCTGGACGGTTATTGCAGTAATTAGCTATGCGCTCTTCTTTTTCCAAGCCCAATTCGACTAGATTTGACGCGAAACAGAGCACTTCGTCGTGAATTTGGCTGTAAGTTTTAAACTCAAAGCGCTTGCCCACGCGCCGTCCTACGTACGGGCGGCTGCCATGGAGGCTAACCACATGGCGAAATAATCCCGGAATCGTTTTGGCAGGGCAGGAGGTGTCATTTTCTATCCAATTGCGCAGAGCCAAAGGAACAGTAAAACCGTCTTTAAGAGACATAGATGCTTAACCTTTCCGGCGCAGATGGAAGACAAACTGAGCCGCGCCAAAGCGTATTTCGTCGTTATCGTATAATTGCGTCTGGACTTCTGGCAACAGCTTCTTACCATTGACGTAGGTACCGTTGGAGCTTCCCAAATCCTCCACAAAAACTCCTTCGGATTGGCGCAGAAGCCGGGCATGCTGGCGCGAAACCGATCTTCCGCCCTTTACCGCTTCCAGAGAAATATCGTTATCGATGCTGCGGCCAATACTGATACTTTCACGGGCAATATAAAAGACAGGCTGGCCACTTTTAGCTTCAAGCGCTCCATAAGCATTGGCGCGCAGAGCCGCTTCTTCTGCTGATATAGCGGGCCCAGGCGCGGGAGCTGGTGGCACAGGAGCTGACGCAGCAGGAGCCGCAGGGCTATAGCTTACAGCTGGAGCTGGAACTGGGGCCTGAGGCCCAGCTGGAGCAGGCCGGACCGCAGGAGTAGGCGCGGCTCCGGCAGGCATAGGCCGAGGAGCCGGAGTCGGCCTAGCATCAAACGACGGAGACGAAGAAGTGGTGCTGTTTCTTGGGAAAGATTTTTCCTGCGAATGCCGCGGCTGATAGTCAGGATTAGCGCGTACTTTTACTCCTGAGATATTGTGACCGCATTTTTCACAAAACATTGAGCCTGCCAAGCTCTCAAAACCGCATTTAGGACATTTTGCCATAGCTGCTTCCTCAAAATATATTGTTTCAATCCACGCTGCCAATTTAATGAGTGCTATAAACCAACGCCGCATGGATTGACTTATTGTAAGCGGGGGATACCGCTTCGCTCCACCCCCACTCGCACGATATAGGCTTTTTCTACGTAACGCTACTGCCGCTTTTTGCGCTAACAAAAGCCACAGACCAGACGCTTAATCAACAGTTCGATCTGCTCCGCTGACTCAAGAGAGCAGTCCCTTAATAAGATCAGCATAATTTTCTTCGATAACGCGATGCTTAACCTTCATAGAATGAGTCAGCTCTCCCTTTTCTAAGGAAAAGTCATGAGACAGAACTGCAATGCGCTTGACCTTCTCGTAATTGGACAAGTGCTGGCAGGCATCATGAACATCGGAATTGATAATGGCGCGCAGCTCCTCATTTTGCGTCCACTCTTCCAAAGTACCCGGCAATCCTTTGGCTTCGCCCCATTCCTTAACTCGGTCCATATCAGGTATGATCAAAGCTGCCACATGCTGAGCGTTATCGCCTACCAAAACAGCGCGCATAATCCACTTACTGCGGCAGAGCAGCTGCTCAATGCCGGCAGGAGCCACATTTTTGCCGTTGGAAAGAACAATTAAACACTTTTTGCGATCGGTAATGCGCAAATTGCCCTTTTCATCAAACTCCCCGATGTCGCCAGTGTGGAAATAGCCGTTGACGTCAAAAGCCGCCATGGTAGCTTCGGGATGCTTGTAATAGCCGCGCATGATATTAGGGCCGCGGGCGATCACTTCATTATCTTCAATTTTAACATCTAAGCCATCGACAATCGGACCGACCGTGCCTGGCTGGGGTTCTCCGTAATGGCAAACGGAAAGCACTGGGCTGGTTTCGGTGAGGCCATATCCCTCCAGAACCATAACATTTAAATCTTTAAAGAACTCGGCAACTTCCTTGCGCAGCGGAGCGCCTCCAGAGATGACAACCCGCATATTGCCGCCCAAGCGTTTTTTTATGTCTTTGCTGAGCAGGCTTAAGGCCATAGACTGCTGAGCCTGCAGAATCTTAGATACCCGGCCAGCCCGCTGAGCCGCCCCATAAGAACGTCCCACCTTAGCCGCCCACTTAAGGGTGGGCGCGCGTTTAATATTGGTCTTAAGCATTATTTGGTCGTACATTTTGTGCAGCAGCACAGGCACGCAGGGCATAACCGTTGGTTTCAGGCATACCAAATCCTGCATCAGCATATGAATGCCCTGAGAATAGCCGATAGCCGCGCCGGCGGCCGTATAAACGTAGTTTATCGCCCTTTCGAAGACGTGGGACAAAGGCAGAAAGCACATTTCTACGTCATCCTGGCGAGGTTTCACGCTGTGTTCCACCAAATCAGCCTGAGAGCAGAAATTGCCGTGCATCAGCATAACACCTTTAGGATCGCCTGTCGTTCCAGAGGTATAAACCAGACTGGCTACATCCCAAGGGCGCAGTTCCCTCTGCAGATAATCAATGTGGTTAGCATTATTGCTATAGCGGACTCTGCCATATTCCAAAAACTCATCCCAGCTCCACAAATGCTTAGCGCTGGATTCGCCGGTAGGTGTAATGGCGATAATGTGTTCCAACTCTGGGCACTCATGTTCTATAGCTAATAGCTTACGCAAATGATCTGCCGTACCAGCCACAGCGACCTTGGCACCGCAATCCCTGACGATAAAAGACAGCTCGTGAGTGCTCAGCGTCGCGTAAGTGGGCACGTGAACGCAAGCCGCAAAGGCGCTGCCGTAATCGACAACCACCCACTCGGGACGATTATTAGAGAAATTGACCACACGGTCACCCGGCTGCAGACCTATTGAAACGAGAGCCGACGCGAAACTGCGGATTTTTCCATAAACTTCTTCGTAAGTTTCAAATTCGTAATGATCTCCCACGCGTCTCCCCAAAAAGGGCCGGTCTTTGGATTTAGTATATGCGTGCAAAAATAGCTGCGGCGTGGTTGTATAAGGAGCATTTTTAGCCCATTCCAGCAGTTCAGTAAAGACTGGAAATTCAGCACCGATAGGCACGAGCTGATTCTCAGCAGCCTGAGCTCCGGCCAAACCTGCAAAACATGGATCCAGTTTATTCATGTCGCACTTCACCTTAATAACATATAATGTGCCTTAAATAAATGTGAAAGAAACATACCAAAGATATGAGCCTATTCCTCCCTGTTATATCAGGCCGGAAATGTCATATTTTCAAGCTTTAGAGAGAGGTGTTGCCTGAGACAGAGGGGGAACCCAAAACTGTTGGGGCAATCGAAGTCTAACTTGTATCATATGCTTGCTTGTACGCGAGAATGAATGTGGCGATAATTATATATGAGTAATCATTTTTGCAAACATTCCAGGACACAATTATGTTATTTCGAAATATTATAGTTAATTGTTTTCACGCCCTGCGCCCGTTATTTTTACACGGTCCGCGCACGGCAGCGCGGAAATATATAGATACGGTACATTGCTGACATCACGCGGCATGTCTGTCACATGTCCTGACATAATTCTGACGTACATCTGACTTACGCCTTAAGGAGCCAAGCCTATGAGCAAAATCCACATAGCGCTTTTGCTGGCGATCCTAGCATCATTGATAGGATTAGTCGCCTGCGATCATAACGCCCAGGCCCGGCCGCGCCCTGGCAAAAAAGGAGAACTACACGTGGCCAACACCAAACAAGCTACCCTTTCCCTGGAACTGTCTTCGGGACAGGCCTCAGGCGAAGCCCTGAGCGCACAGCCTGTAGCCCAAACAGCTCCTCTCGATTCGGCTTCAGCCCAAACCTTGCTAAAACGTCTGCCTGCACTGCCGGACGAGGCCGGACTGAAAAAAGATTTCGCCAAACGCGCCGAGACTATTCCCGCCCCGCGCACTGGAGAAACCGTAAGCGTTCCCTTTCCTGCGCCGGAAGATTTAAAGCCTCCTGCGCCTCCCCAGGACAAAGATATAGACCCTGGGAAATTAAGCGTTCTGCGCTTTGCCCCTGAAGGCAGTGTGCCGCTCGCGCCTCAGGTTTCTGTGACCTTCTCCCACCCCATGGTAGCTCTAGATTCGCAAAGCGGAGCCGCGCAAAACGTTCCCGTACGTCTAGAGCCGCAGCCCGAAGGCAGCTGGCGCTGGATGGGTACAAAAACCATCGTCTTTGAAGCCAAAGGCCAGCGGCTCCCCATGGCGACCAAATACAAAGTAACCATACCCAAGGGATGCAAATCGATCAACGGGCTCGTTTTAGACGATGAAGTCAGTTTTGAATTTGAGACCCCAGCTCTGAAGCTGATCAGCGCCTCTCCCAGCGGGTCCTCCAATCCTCTCAGCCCCCTGGTAATTCTAAGTTTCAACCAAGATATCGACGCTCAGAAAATCTTGCCTTTCGTCATTTTCGAAGATGCCCAAGGCAAATCTTTGGCTTTCCATCTGGCCAGCGAGAAAGAGCTCAAAGAGGACAGCCGAGCGCAGATCATAATGAAAGATAAGCCCAGCAGCCGGTTCCTAGCGTTTAAGCCCGACAGCGATCTTCCCAAAAACCATGAAATTGCTATCGGCATCAAGAATGGCGCTCCTTCAGCTGAAGGGCCTCTGACCACCTCAAGCCCTCAGACTCGCAGCTTCCACACCTACGGTCCCTTCCGCCTCGACCATGCTGAATGCGGCTGGCGCAACGAACCGGCGCCTCCGGGAACCCCCTGGCGCATCTATTTTACCAACAATGTCGATGATGACAGTTTCGACCCATCCGCCCAGATAACGGTCACTCCCGAACTCGAAGGCATGCGCGTTTCCTGCAGCGGCAGCTGTATCACCATCAGCGGCAACAGCAAAGGACGTACCACCTACAAAGTGACCTTTGACAGGTCTTTGGGCGACATCTTCGGCCAAGACTTGGAGAAAGACGCTTCCTGCTCCTTTGAAATGGGGTCAGCTATACCCAGCATTCAGACCGTGGGCGGCAATCTGGTAGTTCTCGATCCGCACGGGCCGCGCACTTATTCTCTGTACACTATCAATCAGCCCAAATTAAAAGTGGAAGTGTACAAAGTCCAGCCAGAAGATTACCCGCAGTTCCTTAAATGGCGCTCAGAGCAGCTGAATTGGCGGGTTCGGACAGGACGGGAAAAGAATAAAGAAGTTCAGCCCGGCCAAAAAGTCTTTGCCGACACCATCAAAACCGACAAAATCAAAGATGCTTTTGTGGAGACGCGCCTCGACCTCAGCAAAGCCCTGAACAGTGACGGCTTAGGCCATGCTTATGTCGTCATAAAGCCTATGGCTAAAGATAATGACAGCGAAATTATCACCTGGATTCAGGCAACTCGCTTAGGCCTTAGCGCTTACGCGGATTCCAGCGAGCTGACCGCCTGGGCGACCGAACTGTCCACAGGCAAGCCTCTGACAGACGTCACCATTGACAATGTCAAAACTGACAGTCAGGGTCTATTGAAAACATCAAAACGCTTTCAAGACGGTCTGCTAATCGCCAAGCGCGGCGAAGATTCCGCCTTCTTGCCCTCAATAAACTCCCTCTTCTCTGCTAAAGAGGACAATCGCTTTAAGTGGCATACTTTCAGCGACCGCGGCATTTACAAGCCCAAAGAAAAAGCCAATTTCAAAGGCTGGCTGCGCGAAATGACAGCTGGCCCAACAGGCGACATTGTTCCCGCGCTGCCTAAAGTTCAGAGCATAACCTGGAGCGTTAAAGACCCGCGCGGCAATGAATTTGCCAAAGGCCAAAGCGAGCTGACACCTTATGGCGGGTTTGACATTGACATAACCATTCCTGACAATGTCAATCTCGGCAAAGCCCATCTCAAAGTCACCGCCGTTCTCAGCGACGAGAAGGCCAATCAAGCAGCCCAAGGGCGTTTCAGCACGATTAACGCCTCTACGGAGCTGGCCTTTGACATCCAGGAATTCCGCACCCCGGAATTCGAAGTGCAGACTAAAAACGAGCAAAGCGTCAGCATCCTGGGAGATACCAGTAAGGTCAGCGCTGTTGCCAAGTACTATGCCGGCGGCTTCCTGCCCCGCGCCAAGGCCCGCTGGAATGTGTCAGCTATACCCAGCGGTTACAGCCCCGCTGGCTGGGACAAATTCATCTTCGGAACCTGGCGGCCCTGGTGGGACTGCTACTGGATGGATTCTGAGCGCAGTGAAGCGGTAACCGCTAACTTTGAAGGCGTAACTGATGCCAGCGGCAAACACACCCTCAGTTTGGAGTTTATCAGCTCCAACGAAGAGGACCGCGCCCCTCTAAGCCCTACTTCCGTTTCCGTCTCCGCCGCTGTGACCGATCTGAACGAACAGACCTGGAGTTCCAAGACCAATCTGCTCGTCCACCCGGCGGAACTGTACGTCGGCTTAAAACCCGCCCGCCAGTTCGTAGAGAGCAAAGTGCCCATCCATTTAGAGGCTATCGTTACTAATATCGACGGTAAAGCTCAAAGCGGCGCAGACATTAAGCTGCGCTCAGCCTGCATTACCCACGAGTACCGCCGCGGCAAATTGGTGGACATAGAAGAGGATATTCAGGAACAAAACCTCAAGAGCACAGATAAGCCTATTCAGGCAGAGATTACTCCTAAGCAGGGCGGGCACTACCGCATCACCGCAGAAGTGCGCGACGCTAAAGGACGCCGCAACCGCACCCAGCTGGTTATTTGGGTGGCCGGCGGTACCCAAGTCAAGAGCCGCAAAGTCGAGCAGGAAAAAATCGAGCTAGTCCCCGACAAAAAAGAATACAAGATCGGCGACACTGCGGAAATACTGGTAGTATCTCCCTTCGCTCCCGCTGAAGGTATTTACACCCTGAACCGCTCTGGGGTGGTGAGCAGCCAGCGCTTCACGATGGAGAGCAGTTCCTATACCATCAAAGTTCCCATCAAAGAGGAGTACCTGCCCAATCTGCACCTGCAGGTGGAACTCCTGGGCAAACAGCCCCGCATTAACGACGACGGTACTCCCGCCAAAGACATCGAGGCCCGCCCCGCTTTCGCTTCAGGTCACATTAACCTTTCTATTCCTCCCTTTGAGCGCACCCTCAAGCTTGAGGTTAAGCCGCACAGCTCCCAGCTGGCCCCCGGTTCCGAAACTTCAGTTGAAGTTACTCTCAAGGACAGCCAGGGCAATCCAGTCAGCGACAGCGAAGTGGCCTTGGTAGCCGTCGATGAAGCGGTACTGGCGTTGATCGGCTATCAGATTCCCAAGCCTATCAGCTCGTTCTACAGCACGCGCAGCAGCCAATTCAACAGCAAAGACCTGCGCTCTTTGGTGCAGCTGGCCGATCCCAGCGCCTTAAAACCCGCCGAAGCTCCCCGGAACGAAGAGCTGCAAATGGTTGAGGACGGAGTCTGCTACGAATCATCCGCGATGATGAACACTCCCATGATGAATTCCATGGCTGCAGGCGCAATGCCCCGCGGGGCTGTGATGAAGTCCATGGCCCCCATGGGCATGGCCCAAGCGAGCGCCAAAGCCGCACCCAAGAGCGACGGCCCGGCTATCGCTCTGCGCAGCAATTTTAATCCTCAGGCTCTATGGGCCGCCTCTGTGCACACTGACGCCCAGGGATGCGCCAAAGTCTCCTTTAAGCTGCCCGACAACCTGACCCGCTACCGCATCACCGCCGTCGCCGCTGACCGCAACCATAAATTTGGCTACGGGGAAAGCTCGCTGACCGCCTGCCTGCCCGTGATGGTGCGCCCTTCCCTCCCCCGCTTCCTCAATTTCGGCGACAGCGTCGAGCTGCCGGTACTGGTACAGAATCAAACCGACAAAGCGGTAACTATCAATATCGCTGCCAGAGCGCAGAATTTGACCATCGCCGAACCGATAGGTAAGACCTTCACCATTCCCGCCAACGACCGCCGCGAAGTGCGCTTTGCCGCCAAAACTCAAGAAGCAGGCAAGGCCAAAGTGCAGTTCGCTATCACTAACGGTAACTACAGCGACGCCGCCGAGGTGACCATCCCCGTCTGGACGCCCTGCACCAGCGAAGCTTTCGCCACTTACGGACAGATCGACAAAGGCGCCATTAAGCAGCCCGTCAGCTACCCTAAAGATGTCTGGCCGCAGTTCGGCAATCTGGAGATCACCACTTCATCCACCGCGGTGCAGGAACTGACCGATGCCTTCATCTCTCTGCAGACCTATCCGTTCTCCTGCACGGAGCAGATATCGTCGCGCATTATGACCGCCATCGCTCTCAAAGACGTTCTAACCGCTTTCAAAGCTGAAGGAATGCCCAGCCCGAATGAAATGAAAGCCAAGCAGGAAGAAGATATTAAAATCCTGCTGCAGCGCCAGGAGCGCAACGGCGGCTTCCGCATGTGGGACGACAGCGAACGCGTCTATCCCTACATGTCCCTCCACGCCACCCGGGCTTTGCTTTACGCCCAGTCGGCTGGCTACGGCAATAATAGCCAAGTCAGCAAAGCTATCGAAAATGCTCTGCATTACGTAAAGGATATAGAAAGCTACATCAATGATCGCTTGTACACCGAGCGCGAGCGCCGCTTCCTGCGCGCCTACGCCGTGGATATTCTGCGCGAAGCCAAGCAGGCTGACCCTTCCAAAGCTAAAGACATCGTCAGCGGTTTTAAGATCAGCGACATGTCTCTAGACACACTCGGCTTCCTGATCCCCACCCTGTCCGATGCCGCCGCCAGCGGCGATGCGCAGGCCAAGGACATCATGGCCGAGATACGGCGTCTGCTGAGCAACCGCGTCAGCGAAACCGCCGGGGCCGCTAATTTTACCGACTCCTACAGCGACAGCAATTACCTGCTCCTGGGTTCCGATCGCCGCACCGACGGTATCCTGCTGCGGGCTATGATTATCGACCAGCCCAAGAGCGATCTCATTCCCAAGTTGGTGCGCGGACTGCTGGCTCACCGCAAACGCGGGGCCTGGGGCAACACCCAGGAGAACGCGTTCATCTTGATCGCCCTCAACGATTACTTTAATACCTACGAAAAAGTCACCCCCAACTTCGTGGCCAACATTTGGCTGGGCAGCGATTATGCCGGTAAGCACGCCTACAAAGGGCGCACTACCGAATACCAGGAGACCAAAGTCCCCATGAGCTATCTGGCTGCCCATCCCCAGACCGATCTGGTCATGGCCAAAGAGGGCGAGGGACGGCTCTACTATCGCTTAGGTCTGAAATACGCGCCCAAGAGTCTAAAACTGGAACCCTTCGACTGCGGCTTTGAAGTGGTGCGCACTTATGAAGGCGCGGACAACCCTGATGACGTTAAGCGTTTAAAGGACGGCAGCTGGCAGTTTAAACTGGGCAGCCGCATCAGATGCAAGACCACCATGGTGGCACCCAGCCGCCGTTACCACGTGGCTCTGATCAACCCTCTGCCCGCTGGTATTGAATCGCTCAATCCCGCGCTGAAGGTTACTGAAGCGCTACCGAAAGAAGAACAGCCCAAGCGCGACACTCCGTTCTGGTGGTGGTGGGGCCCATGGTACGAGCACTCCAACCTGCGCGACGAGCGGGCCGAAGCGTTCGCCACTTACGTACCCAGCGGTGTCTATGAGTATAACTTCATAGCCCGCGCCACCACGCCGGGAACCTTTATCGTTCCACCCGCCAAGGCTGAGGAGATGTACAGCCCCGAAGTCTTTGGCCGCAGCGCCAGCGATGTGGTCATAGTCAAATAGCTGCTGCTTATAATTGAATAAGCCAGTTAAGCTCATCTGCAGCGCCGTCATCTCAGCTATGACGGCGCTGTTTTTATGCCGTAAATTAAAGCTAAGGCAATATAGTTGGCGATCAGCTAATCTACCAACTATATTGCTCCCTCTAAAAGTTGCATTGTTATTAGTTAATGTTTCACGAACAAGTTATCGTTGCCCCGTCTTCCGCACTGGCTTTGCGGCAGTTCTGCTAAGCGTAGCATCTGAACGTAGCGAAGCAGCGTAGCGGGCAGAAGCTGACGCAAGAAAGCCAGTTGCTGAGGCTAAAGGAAGGAGTGATGCGCTTTATCTGTATGCTATATCTGTATGTACAGATGCTGCATTTTGTTTCGCTAAATAATATTACTAAAGTGTGAATAGGGGAGATGGCGCAGCTGCGGCAGAAGGAGTGCCCAAAGCTGTAGGGAGGATCAGCTGTCAACCTGACAATTTAATTAGCTATAACGCAAACATTAACGTGTCGCAAAACGCATCAACAAGGATATTTAACGGTTACTATTTTTGAATTATAAAAAAATATCGTATAGTACATATATACTTTAATTAACACAGTTAAAACACAACTTCAATAAAATTTTAACAAAAAGCCAGAAACAAAACTCAGCAAGGACTAGAAAAATAATTATTTGACGTGATATATAGAGTATTCAATGAGGAGGGACGCTTATGAATTTTCTCAAAGGACTAGGATTAGGCAATATCAATCTGCCTAACATGGATGCACTGCTAAAGTCAGCTGGAGTCAATTTCCAGAATATGCCCGGAATCAATGTTGACGCTTTGACTCAAGACAAAGTCGATTTCACCGAGCAGGCTGCCACGCTGACCCAGGCTGATGCCGCCGATGCCCAAGATGCCAAAGACAGCAAAGAGACAGCGGAATCTTCTTCTACCCCCCGCAACGCCGCGACAGAGAACGCCAACGATTACAGCAAGTTTAAAGAAACTTTCACTAAAGAAAACGTCGCTTCCCTTTTAGGATTGGACCCCAATAATCTCACCGAGCAGCAGAATAAAGACCTGACTGAGCTGCTTTACAACCTGAACACCGCCAATGCCGAGCGCGAAAAAGAAGGCAAGCCGGCAATGACCAAAGATGAACTCAACGAGTTCCTCAACGACGAAATCACCAAATACGAAAATGGCGAGCAGTCTTCGCTGGGTAAATCATTGAAAGAATTGGGCGTGGAGAAGCTTTCCGACGAGCAGTTCAAGAAAATCAACGAAGCCTTAGACGCCTACAACAAGGGCGAAGTCAAAAAAGAAGAAGAGGAGAAAGAACCCGAAAAAGCCAACGAAGCTGAGGGTGCCAATGAAGCTGGTGGCGCTGGCGGAGCCGGTGGCGCTGGAGGCGTTGGCGGAACCAACAATGTCAGCAATAAGACCCAGGAAGAGAAACTTCCCGACGACCTCAACGAACTCCAGGATATGAAAGCCAAGGAAGAGGGCGAACTGGGCGACATCAAAAACCAAATCGACGAGAAAAAAGGCCAGATCAACGACCGCCAAGAGCAGCTGATGAACGAGGCCTTGGACAAAGCTTCTACTCTTGAGCAGAGAAAAGCCAAGAAAGATTACGAGGCGGCCAAAAATGACTATGACACCGCCAACAAGGCTAAGCGCACTGCGCAGACCGATTTGACCAGAGCTACCCAGGACCTCGCCGCTAACGAAAAGTCCCTCTACGACAACGCCAGCAAGAAAGCCCAGAACGCTTCCGATCTGAGCGCGGCCCAAAGCGAACTGGCCAGCCTGCAGAAGCCCACGCCTCCCAGCGGAGAAGATGCCGATCAGTCCGGCTATCAGGCGGAGCTTCAGGCTTACAATGATAAAAAGGCAGAGCTGGAAGGAAAAATCCGCGACTTAGAGTCCCAAAAGACCACGCTGGAAAACGAGTACAATTCCCTGGAGCAGAAGAAGGCCTCCTTGCAGCAGACCCAGACCGCTAAAGAGGCCGAGGTCAAGGATCAGGACACCAAGATGCAGCAAGCTCAGGGCAAAATGGATGAAGCCATGGAAGCTCTGAAAGAGTCCAGCCCGGAGCTCAAGGAAGCTATCGAGAACGACGAGCAGATCAAAACTCTGAAGTCAGAGATCGAAGAGCTGAATAAACAGGCCACCGAAAAACAGGAGCACATCGGCAAGATCGACGCCAAGATCGCCGAGGTGGAAGCCCAGGATCAGAACGTTCAGGCTCTGCGCGAAGACGAAGCCGACCAGGCTTTCCAGAAAGCCGCTAAAGAAGCGGGTGCGGACATCGAAGGCTCCATTGCCCAGACCCAAAACGCTGTGGCTCAGGACAAGTACGGCAAAGCTTATGACGACCTCACCGAGGACGAAAAGCGCGCTATCGAGGTGGAAATCGACGGTCAAGTCACCACCGAGACCATGGAATGGGCCAAAGACAAGCTCAAAGACGATCCCAACAGCAAAGAAGCTAAAGCTGTTCTGGAAAAAGGTCAGAATAGCCTCGACGCCCAAAAGAGCGCGGCCTTCTGCAACATAACTCACGCTATCGACAGCATGCCCAGAACGATGCGCGACGGGGCCAGCGAAGCCATAGAAAAGGCCATTGAAGAAGCTGAAGCCAACGGGCAGGATGCCAACATAGCAGCCATGAACGCCCTGGCCAACTTCGTCAATGCCAATCAGGACAGCGGCGACCTCGATGACGAGGGACGCGCTGCCATGAAAGAGTTGGGGATCAAGACCGACGAGTACACCAGAACGCTGGAAAGAGACAATGAGGGTTACAACCTCCTGGTCGAAAGCGGTTTGGCTGAAGCCGACGAGACCCGCAAAAATGCCAGTGCCGAAACCAGCGCAATCTTTGCCCAAATTAAGAGCGGCGCGAGATCGCAAAACATCTCCGCAATGATCGCCAGAATACAAGAGCTGCTGGGCAGCACGCCTTACAACAACGCTGCAGTTCTCAACGAGATTACCGGCAAGAGCGGGCTCGACGTCCGTTCGCTGCCTTGGTGCGCAGCCTTTGCCATGGGTATGCTCAGAGATTTCGGTGTTTTGGATACTTCCTCTTGCTCCAACGTCAACTACTGCCCCACCATTTACAACTGGTCCCACGAGCAGGGTATTTGGCAGGATCGCGGCAACGGTTACGCGCCGCAGGTCGGTGACGGCATCCTCTTCGACTGGGATCACGACGGTTCATCGGACCACATCGGTATTGTCAGCGGATACGATCCCGAGACCGGCACCATTTACACCCTGGAAGGCAATTCCAGCAACTCCGTAGCCGCCAGAAGCTACAGCATGGGCAGCAATGACGTCATGGGATTCATGGATGTAGGCGCTCAGCAGTAAGACGTAGGTATCGGGGCAAGCGAACTTTTGCAGCCCTTTAGTTAGAGAACAGCGCTGGTAGCTTCACAAATACCAGCGCTGTTTTTGTACGCTTTTCTAAATGACATTGGAAAGAACCAGGAACGGCAAAGAACAATCTAGTAAATAAGCTGAGCTGCGATAAATAATAATAAAATGCTATTAATTTTTGCAAATTTGTCGTGATAAGATATCAAAATATCTTTTGGAGGTAAGCTTATGAACCCACTCAGCGGTATGCCCAACATACAGATGCCGAACATTAACTTCGCGGAGATTGCTAACGCCGCCCTGCAGGCTGTAGGCAATGGAACCGTTAAAGGCGGCCCAGTTCTGAATTTAGATAATATGACAGCCGACAGCGTCGACTTAACAGAGCAGGCTGCAGCGGCCAGCAAGAGCGACGCCGAAACTGCCGAAACCGAAGAGACCAACGCTTCTCCCCGCAATGCGGCCACGGAGAACGCCGAAGATTACAGCAAGTTCACCGAAACATTCACCAAAGACAACGTGGCCTCTCTGCTAGGTCTCGACCCTAATAATCTCACCGAGCAGCAGAACAAAGACCTCACCGAGCTTCTCTACAATCTGAACACAGCCAACGCCGAACGCGAAAAGAACGGCGAACCGGCTATGACCAAAGACGAGCTTAACCAATTCCTTAAGGACGAGATCAACAAGAACAAGAACGGCGAAGAGTCTTCGCTGGGCAAATCTCTGAGCGAGTTAGGCGTCGACGAACTCTCCGACGAGCAGTTCCAGAAGATCAACGAAGCTTTGAACGCCTATAACAAAGGCGAAGCACTGCCCACAGAGGAAAAGCCTCAAGACGCTGAAGAGGTCCAGCAAGCTCAGGACGCCGGCAACGCCAATGAAGCCGGCGGCGCTGGAGGAGCCGGCGGTGCCGGAGGCGCAGGAGGTGTTGGAGGCGGCGGAAACGTTGGAAATACCAAGCAAGCCGCCCAGGAAGAAAAATTGCCCGAGAACCTCGACGAACTGCGGCAGATGAAATCCAAAGAAGAGGGCGAATTAGGCGATCTCAAGAATCAGATCGACGACAAGAAGGGCAAGATCAACGACCGTAAAGAGGAAGTTGCCAAGGAAGCTTTAGGCGACAAAACGACTAAGGAGCAGAGAGAGCAACTCGAAGCTTACGAGGAAGCCAAGCAAGAGTTTAATGAAGCGAAAACTGCCAAGCAGACCGCCCAGAACGACCTCACCAAAGCTGAACAGGAATCCTGCACCAACGAACAGGCTCTGTGCACCAATGCCAACGCCAAAGCCCAGAACGCTTCTGAATTAAGCGCAGCCCAAAATGAATTGGCTTCCTTGAAGCCTCCTACACCTCCCAGTGGCGATGATGAAGACGGCAGCGCTCAGGCCGCTTACCAGTCTGAGCTTCAGGCCTACAACGATAAAAAGAATGAGATTCAGAACAGAATCAACGACTTAAACAATAAAAAATCTCAGCTAGAGCAAGAGTTCAGCAAGCTCCAGGAGACCAAAGCTCAGTTAGAGCAGACCAAAGCCGAAAAGAAAGCCGAGATCCAAGAGCAGGACGGCAAGATGAAGGCCGCTCAGGACAAGATGGACCAGGCCATGGAAAAGCTGAAGGAGGACAGCCCCGAGGTCAAGGAAGCTCTGGAAAAAGATGAAGAGCTGAAGCAGCTGGAAGCCGATATTAAAGAGCTAGATACCCAGGTCCAAGAAAAACAGCAGCACATCGACAAGATCGACGCTAAGATCTCTGAAGTGGAAGCTCAGGACGAAAATGTCCAAGCTATGCGCGAAGAAGAAGCCGATCAGGCCTTCCAGAAAGCCGCTAAAGATGCGGGTGCCGATATTGAAGGTTCCACTCAGAAGACCCAAGAGGCTGTGGCTCAGGATAAATACGGCAAAGCCTACGCTGATCTCACCGAAGACGAGAAACGCGCCATCGAAGTTGAGGTCGACGGCCGGGTCACCACTGAGACCATGGAATGGGCCAAGGACAAGCTCAAAGACGATCCCGAGAATAAAGAAGCCAAAGAGGTTTTGGAAAAGGGCCAGGGCAACCTCGATGCTCAGAAAGATGTCGCTTTCTGCGGCCTGAGCCACGCCATTGACGAGATGCCTCGCGGTATGCGCGACGGTGCCAGCGAAGCCATGGAAAAAGCCATCGAAGAGGCTGAAGCCAAGGGTGAAGACGCCAACCTCGCCGCCATGAACGCCCTGTCCAAGTTCGTCAGCGAGAATAAGGACAGCGCCGATCTCGATGACGAGGGCCGTGCGGCTATGGAAAAACTCGGCGTTAAGACCGATGACTACACCAAGACGCTGCAGAGAGACAACACAGGCTACGATCTCATGGTCGAGGCTGGTTTGGCTGAAGCTGACGAGACCCGCACCAAAGCCACCGACGAAACCACTGCTCTGTACGCTCAGGTGAAGACCGGGGCTATGTCGCAGAACATCGCCAGCATGTTGGAGGCCATGAAGGGCATGGTCGGCTTGAGCGAGCATAACGGCTCCGATGCCGCCAAGATCAACGAGATCACCAGAAAGAGCGGCATCAACTGCCAGACCACCCCTTGGTGCGCGGCTTACGCCATGAACATGCTCAAAGATTTCGGAGTTTTGGACAGCTCTTCGTGCGCGAACATCAATTACTGCCCCGAAATCCGCAGCTGGGCCAAAGGTCAAGGTCTGTGGGAAGGACGCGGTTACGAGCCTCAGCCCGGCGATGCTATCCTCTTCGACTGGAACGGCGATGGAACTGCTCAGCACATCGGCGTGGTCTCCGGTTACGATCCCGATACCGGCACGATTTACACCATTGAGGGCAACTCCAGCGACTCGGTCAGAGAAAAATCCTACAGTCTTAACCAAGCCTGCGTGATGGGCTTTATCAACTGCGGCAAACAACAGCAGTAGTTTATGATTCCCTAAGCTAAAACCAGTTTTACATTTCTGAAATAGCAGTATAATGATGGCGCTGATCACCCAGGTGAACGGCGCCATCACTTTTGAGACCGTGGTACGGTCAGCAGGGGGCGCTTATGAAAAAACAACTAATCACTGCGGCCTTGGCCTTCACATTAGCCACTTCAGCTGCTCTGGCTGCAATTCCCAGAGGCAGTTTAGATTGGATCGACAGCGTCCCTGGTCTGAAACTGCACAAGATCGATTACGATCACGATGAGCTGCAAAAAGAATACACATTTGTTTCAGAATCCAGTTATCAGGCCGTAGTCCACGGGTTTACGCAAAAAGGCTGGCAGATCACCGGCAAAGTTCCTGAATATGGGGCACCGAATATGCCTACGGTTTTCCTGGTGAAAAATAATCTCAGAGCCAAAATCGACGTAGATCACAAATATGGCTATCAGGGAGATTATTTCAAATTAGAAGTTGAGATCAAAGCCCCTGATTACGACCACGACTACGATGACGACTACGACGATTAGCTGTTCCCTGGGAATATGGTATTCAGCGCGGCAACTAGAGCTGAACCGTACCTAAGCGTCTAATAATTCTGCAAGAGTCTCTGATTCTTAGCAGAATTATTATTTTATCCGATGGCATTGCGTTAAGGCTTGATGACATTGGAGATGATAATTATGCACAATAATCAATAGGGGTCTATATGAAAAAACAGCTCTTACTTATAGCTTTCGCGCTCGCCCTAACCACTTCCGCGGCTTGGGCCGCCCTCAGCAAAAACAGCCTGGATTGGATAGACCGCATTCCCGGCCTTAAATTGTATTCTGCCGAATATGAGCGCAGTGAATTGGAAAAGAACTATACTTTTACCGCCAAATCGAGCTATGAAGCCGTAGTCAGCGGTTTTAAACAAAAGGGCTGGCAGGTTACAGGCAAGATCACTGACGACAATGCCCCGGAGATGCCTACTATCTTCTTAAATCAAAACAGCTTAAGGGCCAAAGTCGAAGTCGATCGCGAAGAGGGAGCGAAGGGCGTATTTTATAAGATGGAAGTTAGAGTAGAGGAACCCCGTAAGTAACGCAAGTAACGTACGTTATGTAAGTAAACCTCAGCGTATCTTCACGCCAGCCGTCCCGCCGCAATTATTAAACCTTAAATGCACTCGAAAAGTTCTGCAAGAATAACTGTTTCTTTGCAGAACTTTTTATTTACTAGCAATTATTTGGAGGAGGGGAATGATTTCCCCTAGTTGTTGAATGATTAAACGTGCTATTATTCTTGTTATGGACGGCTGCGGTGCCGGAACAGCTCCCGATGCCGCCTTTTTTGGCGATACCGGAGACTGCTGCGGCAATACTTTAGTTAATACAGCCAAAGCCGTAGGCGGCTTAAAAATTCCCACTTTGCGCTCTTTAGGCTTAGGCAATGCCCTGCCGCTCGAAGGCGGAGCGCCTGTAGCGGCACCTATTGGTTCCTTTGGCCGCCTAACCGAAATTTCCATGGGCGGTAAAGACACCGTCACCGGCCACTGGGAGATGATGGGCGCGACTGTGCCCAAGCCCTTCCCCACCTACCCCGATGGTTTTCCCGCCGATCTCGTCAAGGCTTTCGAAGAAGCTATTGGCATCGAAGTTTTAGGCAACAAACCGGCCTCTGGCACCGCTATCATAGCTGAGCTGGGCGAAGAGCACATGCGCACCAAAAAGCCCATTCTCTACACCAGCGCCGACAGCGTATTTCAGGTGGCCTGCCACGAAGATGTCTATCCCATTGAAAAGCTTTACGAAATTTGCTTAGCCGGGCGTAAGCTTTTAACTGGAGAACATGGCGTGCAGCGCGTAATTGCCCGTCCTTTCGAGGGACAGCCCGGAGCCTTCCGCCGCACCGAACGCCGCAAAGATTTCCCCATCGATCCCCCGGAAAACACCATTGACCGTCTAGCCGCTAAAGGCATCAAAGTCGCCGGTGTGGGCGTAGTGCCCGAAGTATTCGGCGGGCGCGGATTTTCTTGGAAAAAACGCACTCAGACCAACGCCGATCACTTTGCCGCTACTTTGGAAGCCATGGAGAGCGACTGCCGCTTTATCTTCACCAACTTCGAAGACTTCGATATGCTCTATGGCCACCGCCAGGACCCGCAGGGATTTGCTAAGGCTCTGGAAACATTTGACGGCTATCTCAAGGAGATCATGTCCCGCATGACCGAAGAGGACATCGTCTTCCTGACCGCCGACCATGGCAACGACCCCACCAGCCCCAGCACTGACCATGCCCGCGAATACGTGCCCATTTTAATGTATTCCCCGTCCTTAGAGGTCCCGCGCGGTATAGACTTCGGCACGCGCAAAACCATGGCCGACATCGGTGCCACCCTGGCTAAGATATTCGCGGTCGAACCTTTGAGCTTAGGCACTTCGCTTTTATAAGTACACCCCAAACGTAACGTATAACCATTTCCCATAAAAAAGGCAGCCCAAATGCTGCCTTTTTTATGCTTACTATCAGCCTACCCGCAAAAATTCACTTTACCGGCGGATAAAAAAATCCCAGATAAACTCTAAAATCTCCCAGCCCCAGCTGCCTCTCCGGCCTAGTCTGTCGAAATCTATATGCTCATCTCCGCGATAGCGGGTCTTCAAAGATTTATAGTACTTGCGATCAGCAGCGCTTAATTCGTGATCCGGCTTTCTTTTCTTGGAAGACTGCTCCATATAGGGGTTGGAAAGGTCGTACTCCTTGTATTCGCTATTGTTAGAATTGGAGTAATCAGAAGCATCGTAGGCCATATGTTTGTTCCTCCGTAACCGTCAAATATGCTTGTTGCTACATTTTGCGACACGTTAATGTTTGAGTTATAGCTAATTTAATGGTCAGGCTAACATTCGATTCCCCTACAGCTTTGCCCCCCATTTGTCGCAGTTGCGACATCTTGTATTTGCATATTCGCAAACTCAGCACCTGGCTTTATTGCGTCAGCATCTGACTAGAAACTGTCTCTGCCAATTATACCATTATTAGCACGCGGTGTCACATAAAATGCAGCCAAGATCATCCCATTATTCGCGTTCCCGCATACTTAGCGAGATGCGCTTTTTGCCCACATCTACGCTGAGCACTCTGACATCTACGACATCGCCAACGGTGACAATGTCAGAAGGGTGTCTGACATAAACATCGGCCAATTCCGAAATATGCACCAAACCGTCCTGGTGCACACCGATATCGACGAAAGCTCCAAAATCGACGACATTGCGCACCGTACCCCGCAGTTTCATGCCCGGCTGCAGATCTTCCATACTCATTATGTCAGTGCGCAGCAGCACTGGATTTAGCTCTTCTCTAGGGTCTCGGCCCGGCTTAAGCAGCTCTTTAACTATGTCCTGAAGCGTCAAAAGCCCGACCTGACATTCCTTAGCTAAGGATGCCATATCGAGATTCTTGGTCTTCTGGGCTAGTTCCGCGCACTGAGCTTTAGTAAACGTTTTAGCCTTTAGGCCACAGCGTTCCAAAACTGCCGAAGCCACCCCGTACGATTCGGGATGCACACCGGTATTGTCAAGAATTTGGGGGCTGTCGGGCACCCTAAGAAAACCTGCGCATTGCTCAAAGCATTTGGGGCCAATTTTAGCTACTTTTAGAACAGCCTTACGGTTGGGGAAAGGCCCGTTTTCTTCGCGGTATTTGACAATATTATGAGCTGTCGCGGAGCTGAGCCCCGCTACATGCTGCAGCAGAGAAGCCGAAGCGGTATTGAGATCGACACCCACGCTGTTGACACAGTCTTCAACTACACCAGCCAGCGTTTCGTCGAGCTGGGCCGCAGGAACATCGTGCTGATACTGGCCAACGCCGATAGATTTGGGGTCGATTTTAACCAGCTCCGCCAGAGGGTCCTGCAAACGCCGGGCAATAGACACCGCACTGCGCAAAGAGACATCATATTGGGGAAATTCTTCCGCAGCCAGCTTAGAGGCCGAGTAAACGGAAGCACCGGCTTCATTAACCATAGCGTAAGCCACACCCTCAACTTCGTGAAGCAGATCGGCTACAAAGATTTCCGACTCTTTAGAGGCTGTACCGTTGCCGATAGCGATAACTTCTATATGATGTTTAGCTATCAGCTCTTTGAGAACTGCTTTGGCCTTGGCTATTTCATTATGGGGAGGAGTGGGATAGATGACGGCTGTGTCCAAAACTTTTCCTGTAGGCCCGATCACCGCCAGCTTGCAGCCCGTGCGATAAGCCGGATCGAACCCCAAAATGACTTTGTCTTTGACCGGGGCCTGCAGCAGCAGAGGTTTTAAATTGAGAGCGAACATTTTAATGGCCTGGGCATTGGCCTTTTCAGTCAGCTGCGAGCGCACCTCTCTTTCGATAGCCGGAGAGATCAGCCTGCCATAAGCATCTCGGGCGGCCTCGGCGACAAAAGCGCCGGCTGCACTGCCCGGACATACAGTTTTGCGCAAAATCTGCTGCAGAGCGCGTTCATCATCCCAAGCCAAAGCTACCTTTAAGACCTTCTCTTTTTCCCCGCGATTCATAGCCAAAATGCGATGAGCGGGCAAAGTCTTGACGCTCTCCTGAAAATCGCTGTACAAACTATACACGCTATCGCCGTCAGTTGCCCCCACACTCTTAAACATAGCGCGTTCCTGCACAAACTGACGCAGTAGCTGACGCACTTCAGCGTCATCGGAGACATATTCAGCAATGATGTCTTTAGCTCCAGACAAGGCCTGACTTATGTCAGACACTTCCTTTTCGGGTTTAACATAGGCCTGTGCCCATTCTTCCAAACTCCCACTGCGCTCTTTTTGGGCCCAGATTTTTTGAGCTAAAGGCTCCAGCCCTTTCTCTTTAGCTATAGAGGCCCGCGTACGCCGTTTGGGCTTGAAAGGCCGATAAATATCCTCTATTTCCGCTAAAGTCGCAGCGCCTTCCAAAGCCAGCTGCAGTTGGGGAGTAAGCTTCTGCAAAGACTGCAGGGAGGACGCCACTTCATCCCGGCGTTCCTGCAAACGGCGCAAATAATCTAAACGCTCGCTCAGTTCACGCAGCAGCTGGTCGTCCATACCTCCGTGAACTTCTTTGCGGTAACGAGCTATAAAAGGAATGGTATTGCCCTCATCTATCAGTTTGACAACGCTGCTGACCTCTTTGACACCGCACTTAAATTCCTGGGCCAACAAAGCGCAAATATCGGACATAACTCAAAACCTCTCCCTAGACTGACAATATCTAGCCATAAAGCAGCTAACTGAAATTATTAGCATATCATAAGTTAGATAGTTCGCAAGTTAGCTGATCGCCAAGCAAACATATTACCTTTATTCGGATTTCTGGGCTTGATTCAGAAGGCGCACCCGGCAAAGAGCTGGCACCATATCGCGGATTTCCAAAACTTCGAATTCAAGCCCCTCGTCGATGCTCACCTTATCGCCGCGCTTGGGCAGACGATCCAGTTGGTCCATGACTAAACCGCCGACCGTATAGACTTCCTCGCGTTCAATCTCAATTTCTACTTCTTCGCCGAGGTCGTCGAGCATAACCGAGCCTTCCACCAGCCAGCATCCCGGACCATTGGCGTCATCTGCCTTAATCGGCTCAATTTCCTCGCTGTCAAATTCGTCAAAGACTTCGCCAAAAATTTCTTCGATGATATCTTCCAGCGTCGCTATACCAGCTATGCCACCGAACTCGTCTACGACAGATACCATGTGCCAGCAGTTGGTGCGCATTTTATCCAATGCGTCGTTAAGGTCCATGCTCTCGGGGAAACTGGCACATTCGCGCTTGATGTCATCCATCGTACCTTCAGCACCGTCCCAGCGGGCTTTGAAGAGGTGGCGCACATGCACCATACCCACAATATGATCTAAATTGCCATCGTAAATGGGATAGCGGCTGTAGCCCTCTTCATCAACTATGGCCAAAGCCTGCGCGATCGTCGCTTCTTTAGGAATCCCTACGACCTTCACGCGCGGGGTCATAACCTGCCGCAAAGTATGCTGGCTCAATTCTATGACATTTTGGCACCAATCGTTATACTTACCTTCCAGCTGGCCGCGCTCGCTGCTCTCGTCAAAAGCCAAAAGCAAATCTTCTGGAGAATACTTTTCCACCTCCTGAGAAACAGGCAGATGGAGACTGCGCAACACCGTATTGCTTATGCAATCGTTAAGAAACCAAACCAAAGGCCAAAAGATAACTCCACACCAGTACATCGGCCTCTCAATCAGGCGGGCATACTTCATGGGGTTGTCTATGCCTAAACGTTTGGGCACCATTTCTCCCAGGACCACATGCAAATAGGTGATTATCAGCAAGGACAGAAAAGTAGCCGCACCGTGAGCGGCCACGTGCTGCACTTCGCATCCCAGCCAGCCGGCCAGCGCCAAAAGCTGCTGGGCCAGCGCTTTTTCACTGACATAACCTAGGACCAAACTCGCGCAGGTAACTCCTAACTGGGCTACAACTATGTAGCGATCGCGCTTCACGCTGTCGATTAAAACGTCGTGCAGATTGCGGGCCCATTTATGCTCCTTGCCCTCCTGTTCTAGCTGCACAGGTGTCACCGAAATAGCCACAAACTCTGCCAGGACGAAGAAAGCGTTAATAGCGATGAGAAGTATAAGCAAAGAAAGCATCAGCACGGTATTCATGATTGCCCATCCTGGCGCTTCAGACGCACTTTGAGCACCTGGCGCTTATTCATCTCCAGAACTACAAAGACGTAGTTTTCGCAATGCACAACCGTGCCCACGCGGGGAACAGCTTCCGCTAAGTGCATAACTAAACCGCCCACCGTATGCACTTCTTTAGCGTGCTCATCTTCCAGATTAAAGACCACGTCGTAATTCTCAGCCAAATTATCGACTGTGGTCGATCCTTTTACTATGTATTCTCCTGGTTTAATTTCCCGCACATCCTCGTCTTGCTGCTGATTTTGCGGATCAAATTCATCGTTAATTTCGCCCAAAACTTCTTCGAGAATGTCCTCAATAGTCAGAATGCCCTCGGTCCCCCCGTATTCATCTTCCAAAACCGCCATATACGCCCGTGAAGCGCGCAGTTTTTCCAAAACCGTATCTACTCCGAGCGAAGAAGGACAGTAAACCACATTGTGCATCATCATCTTCTTAAGGGCAGCCTGAGATTTTTTGGGATCGGTAAGTTTCTGCCCTTTAAGATCGGCCTGAAGCAGCTTTTTTAAGTGCAAAATGCCGATAATATTGTCCTCAGAGCCCTCGTAAACGGGGAAACGCGTATGTGTCGATTTAACGACCATGGCCAATATCTCATCGCGGGGCGTAGTCACGTCAATGCACTGCATATTGCTGCGCGGCACCATGATATCGCGGGCAGTGCGGGTGTTAAAGCGCAAAACATTTTCAATAAACTTCTGCTCAGTAGCGTCGATGTCATCACTGCGCTCAACCAAGCTCGACAGTTCTTCGGGCGAATGCGCATGGCGCTGATTCTTCAGAGGCACTCCCAACAGGCGCAGCAGCAGTTCGCTGGAGCCGTTCAAGACGCTGATAAACACACCAAAAAACTTCAGTGACCATATCATTGGCAGTGTCAGGCCTAAAGCGACTTTTTCAGTGTAGCGAACCGCCACGGCTTTGGGCAGAAGTTCTCCGAGAACGAGCTGCAGCACGGTAAACAGCATGATGATTAGCACGCTGAGAGCGCTATACCAAACCTTGATGGGAATTCCCAGAGGCATCTCCCCGCCGACTTCCAGCAGCAGAGGGCGCAGGTAAGGGGTTAGGCAGCGCTCACCGATGGCACCGAGGACCAGACTACATATAGTTATACCTATCTGACAGGTGGCCACATAGCGATCTAAAGAATTAGCATTTTCGATATAGGGCAAAAGCTTGCCGGCTAAAAAATTACCGCGCTCAGCCAAAGCCTCGATCTTGACCTTTTTGACAGATACGGTAGCAAATTCAGCAGCTACATACAATGCGCTTAAGAAAAGCAAAATAACAATGGCAGCGAAGATAACTATGAATGACACTGTTAAAAGTTTCGAAACCTACAACATAAAACCTTTACTGCGTATATTTCCCGTTTATGCCGTAAATGTCATGCCATAGCAGTCAACTATGCTTGTTGCTGCGTTTCGCGGCACGCCAAATAAACTGCTAAACTGCTTTAGTTAATGGCCTGGAGCAAACGGTATTTATGCGCAGGTGTAGATAAGCATATCGCGAACAAATAAGGTTATTATTCTGTATCATCTTCAAGGAGTTCTTTCATGATCACCAAAGACCAAGTTGTGGCTATTCATTACACATTAACCGACAAAGACGGCAAGTTGCTGGACAAATCGGGTGAGAAGCCTCTGGAATACCTGCACGGTCACCAAAATCTCATTCCCGGCATGGAGAAAGAACTCGAAGGTCACAAAGACGGCGACAAACTCGATGTTATTATCCCCGCCAAAGAAGCTTACGGCGAGTTTGACAAAGAAAAAGTTTTTAAGGTAGACCGTGCGATTATGGGCCCTGGCGAGCCTAAAGTTGGCATGATGGCCCGCCTCATGACTGACGAGGGCCCTATGATCGCCCGCATTGCTGAAGTTAGCGAAAAAGAGGTAACGTTCGACGCCAACCATGAGCTAGCCGGCCAGGATTTACACTTTGTTATTGAAGTTGTTTCCGTCCGTCCGGGCACAGCAGAAGAAATCGCCGCTGGCAGCTTAGATATGGGCTGTGGCGGAGGATGCAGCGGCTGCAGCGACTGCGCAGGCTACCACTAAGCCTTGAGAACAGCCATGAAAGACAAAACCAATGCAGCCGAGTCCCTCTTGCAGTCAGAGGGACCGGGAAAAGCTAGCCTTTCCCCTACTCCAGCCCACCAAGACTGCAGCCATAGCTCCTGTCCTCAGCAGACAGTGCAAGGCCATTCTCATCCTCTGCAGCTGCAGGGACGTGCCGAGATCGCTTTTCCCTGCGAATTCATCATCAAAGCTATAGGATTGCAGTCCGATGATTTGGCCGCTCACACCCACAGTTTAATCGTTAAGCACGCTCCCGACCTAAGAATTGAGCATTTACAATTGCGCACCAGCAGCAAAGGCAAATATTTATCTGTGAGCGCCACAATTAATGCCGTCAGCCGGGAGCAGCTCGACAATATCTACCGCGAATTGAACAGCGATCCGCGGATTCTCTATACTCTATAACTTAACTATGCTATTTCGCTATGCTCACGCAACAAAAGGTTCCGATAAGACTTTGGGTGAGCCTTCCGATCTTCCCAGCGTAATTAGAGAAGATATGCTCATGTTAGCTCCTATAACCCCTTGGCAGCTTTTCGCCACCTGGCATATCTCCTACTCCACGCAAAACCGTTTGCGCGATTTTATCGGTGAAGATGAATTTGACAACTGCCGCCTTATTCTGACGCTAAAGCTCCTCGACGAAGACTTTGAAGGTCTGCCCATAGATGTTTCGGGTCCATCGACCACCGATTATATCAATTTAGAAAAACTCAGTTCTAGCCGTGTCAAACTGCAGGAGTTAAGCGCAGTGCATATCTACGGTGAGTTAAGCTATCATCGCGAATCGACTTCATATTACGTCACGCGCTCGACTCTCATATCGCTGCCCAGAGCTTTTCTGTCCCAGCGTTGCGATCAAGATTTTCCCCCTGTACCCGCACTTTATTCGCGCATATTTCGCAGGCTGTCTCCCCAGTCACCCCGCGATAGCGAGCCGCCCTCTCTGGTCAGACTAGGCGAGCAGCTCGATGCGCAGTTGGGTATTTCTGCCCTTAAATAGGAAGCTGACATGACGGTCACCGTTTCCCCCGGTTATTTGTGCTTTTTCATAAATGCCCATCTGCCATATATGGCACCGTTAACGGCTAACACCGTTTATCAAGATAACTGGCTGTGCAACACCCTTTTTAATAGTTATCTGCCTATTCTGGAGCTATTCGACCGCCTCGCTGAGGAAGGCATACCGTATTGTGTAAACCTGAGCATCAGTCCCGTGGTCATGGAAATGATCGCCTCTCCGGCCATGGCTGAGCGCTTCTCCCAGTATCTGCAGATGCGCTGGGACAACGCTCAGCAGGAGCTCGGAAAGATGGGACATTCCTCTCCGTTAAGGCCGTTAGCTCAGCATTTTGCCGATGAAATTCAGCATAGAATTGAACTCTTCCGCGAGCGCTATCAGGGACGCGTTCTCGCCACAATCAACAGGTTGGTTCACTGCGGCCATCTAGAGCTTTTAGCAGCCAGCGCTACAGGGGCATACCTGCCTTTATTGGGCTCATCACCGTCATTAGCCTGGGGGCAGATCAAAGTCGGCTGTCAGAGCTATACTAAATATTTCAGTTCGCCTCCGCGAGGTTTTTGGTCATTTGATGGCGGTTATACGCCAGAGATAAGCGAGTTGCTATACAGCGCCGGCATACGCTACACTTTAGCACCAGCACTCTGCGTGTTAGGCGGGGTGCCGCGTCCTCAGGCAGCTACATTTCGTCCCATTGTAGCCCCAGATGGTCTAATAGTATTTGGCGAAGATATTGAGACCAAGCTGGACATTTTGCACAGCCGCACCGGTTTTATCAATAACCCAGAGTACCTGCGAACCGAGACACCTGCTCCAATCCCAGATGCTGCGTCAAAATCAGCCAAACCGCCCGTCCAGTCCCATATATACAGCCAGTCCTACTATAGCCGGGCGCGTTCTGGAGAACATCAGCAAATCTATAATTTCCAGCAGGCTATGGCGTCAGCTAAACTGCAGGCCCAGACCTTTATCGAAAATCGCTGCCGGCAGACTCAGTGGGTAGCCCAAAAGCTGGGAACTCCCGCAGTCATAACTTTGGCTCTGCCTGCGGAGATGTTTGGGCAAAGCTGGTATGAAGGAATAATCTGGCTGGAAGAAGTTTTGCGCTTATTAGCTCAGCCAGATATACCTTTGCAAAGCAGCCACTTTAGTTCGCTGTGCCATCTGGAGCCGCTTCAGCAGTGCACTCCCAATTCCGGTTCTGCCAATGCTGGCTCTTTCAGCGCCAACTGGCTGAACGAACGTTCTTCGTGGATATATAAACACAATTATTTGGCTGGTCAGCGCCTTTTAAAAATGGCCAAAATAGGCCACCAGCGCGATGATTTTAAACGCCGTCTTATCAACCAGGCCGCGCGCGAACTGATGCTAGCCCAAAGCTCCGACTGGCCTACCCTCCTGTCCAACGATCTAGACAGCAAAGCTGCCCGCAAAGAAGTTAGGAGACATCTAGCCGCCTTCCACAAGCTCTTTGACGATTTTCGCGAGGGAAGGGCAGACGAAGCCGGACTGCGAAAATTGGAAGAGCGCTGCCCAATTTTTCCCGATCTCAGTTATGAAGAATGTTACCTAGAACTAGAAAGGTCTCAGAAATCTATGCCTACCAATCAGCCCGAATTAAACAGTTCTGCCGCTGCCATAGATAAAGATGAAATTATTGCCGGAATTCTGCAAATCCAAAAAGTTACCCGCGAATTAGCCGTACTCTGCCAGCAGGCCTTAGCCACAGACAAAGATGTTTCCCTGGATATTTCCGCCAAGGCCTGCGAATCTGTAGCCATAGTCGAAGATTTAGCCAGGCGCGCCCGCGATCCTCACGCCCTGCAGCGCTATCTAGATACCACCACAAAATTAGAAAACATTATTAAAATAATAGCCGACACCAACGACACTCAGGAACTTCTAGACCTGCATAGAGAAGCCATCGAAGCTGTTGACGCTTGGGCGGATACGGTCGAATCGCTGTTAAAGAGCATTATTGCCCAAGCCAAATAGATTATGAAGAGTTTTTTTGCCAAACTAATCAAATGGTTGATATTTCTAGCGATTTGCGCTGGGCTAATCTTCCTAGTCCACCGTTTTTACACCAATCGCCAGCTCATATTTAATTATGTTGGCGAACAGAACCATTTTTTTACGCATAAAGATAAGCGCAGCAACATAAAAATAGGCTTATGCGACCGCAATGCCGCTCTCTCTATTTATGCGCCTATAAGCCTGCACAGCCAGGCTCAGGGACTAGGCCTACAAGCCGTTCGCTTTGCTAGCAATGAATCGCTGTGGGCAGCGTTAGAGCACGGCCAAATTGACTTCGCCTTAGTGAGTCTAGACCAGTTCGCGAAACGCGCCCCGCTTTCTTCTCTGCTCATAGCGTTTCCTTACGCTATCAGCCAAGGCAACGAGGGCATCGTCTGCTCATCGGCCTGGAACAAAGCGCAAAATGGGCAAAACCGCCACATCGCCTGTATTACCAACTCCACAGGAGAATACCTAGCCCAAGTTTTAGCCGATGCCAGCATGGACAGCGCTAATCCCCTACAGCTCGCTGGAGCCTGCAAAGAAAAAGAAGCAGTTGAACTGCTGCGCAGCGGCCAAGCCGAGGCCCTAGTCATATCCGAACCCACCTTGACATCGCTGCAAGCCAGCGGTTACACAGCCCTAGCCGACTGGGAATCACCCAGTATAATTGAAGTTTGCGTACTGAAAACACCCCAGTCCGAATCCCAAAAGCAAAAACTGCAGCAAGTTATATCTCAGCTGGCTAAAATTTGGTTTAACCGCCTGGAAGATTTAAATACCATGCCCGGGCCGACTTACTCCTCCATAGCCAAAGCCAGCGGCCTTAAACGTGCAGATGTCCGCGATGCCTTGCGTTCCGGCCTGCATTTTTTATCTGCCTCCGAAGCGCAGGAACTTTTGCGAAGCGGTCATTTAGCCAACGAAACCTTAAGGCTCGCTGAGTATTGGATGATGAGCGGTATATACTCCACAACATCTGTCAGCATACTGCCAGACCCCGACAAACTAATATTTCCCAGTCCGGAATTAATGCGCCTGCGCACTGGCTCGCTGGCCCGCCCGCGCCCAACGCGATCCGAACCTTCTTATCCCCCACCCTCAGATACCAGAGATAAAGTAACGCTTCCCAGCGAGACAGACGAAGAAACTGCCAGCGAAGATCACGCTTCTCCGCATTTCAGGGCAGATTCGAGCGATAGCGAACCACAGTCTGAGCTTAAGTCGCACGAAGCTCCTCCCCCGCCCTCGCCTATCCCCCCGTCCAAAGAGCTTTCTCCCTTTACAGTGCCTAAAGATACGGATAACGATGCCCAGGCCCAGCCTTCCGAACCCAATGCTGATGCCCAGGCCCAGCCTACCGAACCCAACGCCGAAGCTCAGCCAGACGAACCTGGATTCGACTCGCAAGGTTCCCATGCCCAACCGAGACGCGCCCCTAGAATGAAACAGAAGCCGTCTGAGCATCCTTTGAAGAAAAGAATATACCCGCAATAGTAAGCGCCCAACATAGTTTTGGCGCTTACACTCAACAGCTGGTATGCTTTAACATAGGCACATTATGACTCCCCCTAAAGGTATGTCGTTTAGTTAGCGATCAGCTAACTTGCGAAACTATCTAACTCACCCTAAAATTAGCTTTACCGTAAACATTAACGTGTCTCAAAAGCGTAGCAACCAGCATATTTGACGGTTACCCGCAATAATAGAGAGAGAACCTGCAACATGGGAACTTTAGTAAACACCATAGCAGTTATAGTTGGCTCGCTCATAGGTATGGGGTTAGGGCGCTTTATTCCTCAGCGCCTTAACGGTGCGCTTATGCAGGGATTGGGGCTATGCACAGCATTTCTGGGCATCATGGGCTTCAGCAGCAAGACCCACCCTCTGGTGCTAATCTTTGCCATGGTCATGGGGATTATTGTCGGCGAATTAGCCGATCTGGATGCCCTGCTGATACGTTTCAGCGATTATATAAAGCTTAAACTCAGCCACACCTCCGCTGCTGGCGGCACAGCCTCCACTTCCTCCAACCCAGACCTCCCGCCAACAGAATCCAATAATTCTAACTTCAGTGAAGGCTTTATAGCTGCAACTCTCTTGTGGTGTTCGGGGGCTATGGTCGTTGTCGGATGCATTCAGGACGGTATGCAGGGCGATCCCAGTACGCTGTACGCCAAATCCGCTCTCGACCTGGTTTCTTCTATAATGTTTGCCTCTAGCCTAGGAGTAGGGGTCCTTGCGGCTTCAGCCTCAGTACTGATCATTCAGGGCAGCCTGACCTTAGCAGCCGGCTGGCTGGCCCCCTTTCTTACAGATGCCGTAATAACCGATATAAGCACGGTAGGATCGCTGCTATTGGTGGCCTTAAGCCTCAACATTCTGGGACTGACCAAAATAAAAGTAATGAATTTTACGCCAGCCTGTCTAATGCCCATTTTTATCCACGCCAGCGGTTTAGCCGCTTTAATTAGCCGATAGAACTAATATTATTTAGTCTGCAATTAGCCAACTTGCGAACTTTCTAGCTCCCGCTTTTTGTTGCCCTGGCACGGCGGCAGCTCTGCTGAGCATAGCCTTTGAGCGCAGCGAAGCCGCGCAGCGGGCAGAAGCTGACGCCAGAAAGCCAGGCTCTGCGGCTAAACATCCTTAGCCGGTTAAGCAATGTTAAGTTGACAAGAAGAGAAGCCGCGGCTACGGCTAAGGAAGCGCTAAAAAAAAGCGCCAGAGCCCAAAGAAAGGCTCGACGCTCAACGATAGGTCTAATTAAAGCTTAGAAAACGCCAGCCGTCATAATAAACAGAGGCATATCCTGAATGCGCTCATAATTGGGGCGCAGACGCTCTTTAACATAGAAAGTATCTACATCGACATTCTTCGCCTTCTGTCCAGCCACCAGAACGTCTAAGCTCATGTAATCGTAGTGACCGTCTTTCAAAACCACCAACTGACCGAACTTCTTGTTGAGGATCAGTTCCATAGCCAGGTTGCCATAGGCCATAGGCACGATAGAGTCGATAGCATCTGGATCACCGCAACGCGTAGTATAGCCCAGCTTCTGCTCGATGAAGTTGACCTTTTTGCCATTGTTCATAGAGGGGATCATAGCTTTCATCTGGCGCACTACTTCAGCACCGATACCGCCTAAGCGCCTGTGACCGAAGGCATCAGCCTCACCGCTCTCAATTATATCGCCACCCTTGATAGTGGCACCTTCTGAGATGAGAATACTAGCATAATTGCTGGGATTCTTTTTGCGGTCTTCCAGAGCCAAACGGCAGATATGCTCGATCTCAAAGGGATATTCGGGGATCAGGCAACGGCTGGCCGCGCCGGCCATGGTAGGCAGCATAGCGGTAAAGCCAGCGTTGCGCCCTAAAACTTCCATGACCAGGATGCGCTCGTGCGAACCCGTGGCTGTGCGCAGTTCATTGGCCAAGCGGATAGTGCGGGAAACACAGGTCGAGAAACCGATGCAATAATCGGTACCGGGCACGTCATTATCCATAGTCTTGGGGATAGCCACCACGTTGACATTTTCGGTATAAAGACGGTGGCCATAGCTGAGCGTATCATCTCCACCGATGGGGATCAGGGTGTCAATGCCCAAAGCGTCGAGGTTTTTAATCACGTGACTTGTTAAATCAACGGTTACAGCCTCTTTGGCCTCAGCAGCTTTAATGCGCTCGGCATCACCAGATTTTCTGGCCTCTTTGAGTTCTTCACGGCGAGCATATTCAGACTTAATTTCTTCGCTGTAAGTATCGCGCAAGTGGTAAGGAATTTCATCAACGCCCATCTTACTGGGCTTGGTGCGCGAAGTATGCAAGAAAGTTCCGCCTTCGCGGGCCATACGGGAAACAATTTCCTCATCGAGTTCAATAAAATAATTCTTGCGGTCAGCCACTACATCGGGATCGGTGCTGCTCAGCAAAGCGCGGTCCAATTCAGTAATGCCAGCCCAGCCACGGCGCAAGCCGATCACTCTGTAACCGTTGCGAATAGCGCGCATAGTGACGCCGCGAATAGCGGGGTTGAGTCCAGGAACGTCGCCGCCACCAGTGAGAATACCGATAGTGCCTTTATACTTCTTATAATTGGCCATAAATGAATAGGCCCTCCCATAAAAATTGCCACTAAATATTTAATAATGGGCAAAAGCTTCCTGCTAAAACATTAAAAAGAGCCCGCACGAGGCGGACTCTTTTTAATCACTTAGGTGATTATTAGGTTCCTAACAGTTCAGATTAGAATTTGATCTTGAACTGAGAGGTGACCTGCCAACCGTACCAGGAGAACGGGTGAGCAGTGTAACCGGCATAGGTGTCGGTATCGCTGTGGGTGGTGGGACCACCGAAGGTAGACATGTCGACGCCGTCCTTGGTATCGTAGTAGCGGAGGTCTAAGTTCCACTGAGTATTGGCGGTCATGTCATAATCGAAACCGATGTAAGGAACGACCTGGTTGACTTTGATGTTATCGAAGTCGTAGGTGTCAGTCACACGAGCATAGGTGTTGTACTGACCAGCGGGATCCCAGTGACCCTGAACATTAGCCCAATCCACACCAGCGCGGAGCGTCCACTTGTCGTTGGCTTCCCAGCCTAAACCGACGTGCAGCACGTTGTTGCTGAGGTCGACGAAGTTCTGGTTGGCACCGTTGTCAACCAACTCGCCTAAACCTTTGACGTTGCGTTTATACTTGTTACCCTCGTAACCGACATCGAGTTTCAAGCGGGGGTTCTCCCACTTGTAGCTGGCACCAATACCGAAGTTGTACTGTTTACCGCGGTTGTTAACGCCCTCGATGGGTTCGAAACCGACAAAGGAGTCCTCACTCTGAGCGCCATAGACGTTAGGAGAGGCATAGCCATAGAACACGGGGTCCATGAAGCCGGGTTTGAAGCCCATGATGTCTTCGCCGGTAGCGGCGGAGGTGTACATGGTATCATAGAGGCTGGTCTTGGTCTGAGAGAGGATCTTCGCTTTAGCCCAGACTAAACCGCGACGCTCGGAGAAACGCCACTGACCGTTGAAGAGGAAACCTTTGCGGTTGTGAGCGAACTCGTCCACATCGTGCAAGGACCAGAGGTTGGAATACTGGTTCATGTGGATGAAGTCCGTGCGGTTCAAGGTGCCGTAACCGCTGAAGTAAGGATTCACGTTCACGAACGGGTCGTAGTTAGGATCGGTGCCGACATAACCGATGGCCAGGTCGAGGTCGCCGTCCAAGAGGTTGGTACCAACTTCGATCTTATAGGCGTTACCGTTGGAAGTGTAGTTGCTATTCTTGTTAGATTTATACTGGGTGCGAGCATACTGACCGGCAGCGTAAATGGTGTTGCCGCTCTCGCCGATGTCCCACTTATAGTCAGCTTTCACAGAGAAACCGACCATCTGCTGAGGACCGAAAGTACCAATACCGATGTCACCGGCGTTACCAGCGTTGGTGATAGGACGATCATCGGTGCCGATGATAGTACCGTCGGAACCAACGGGAACGGTGGTATAGTTTTCGCTATACATCTCGGGGTTGACCCACTGCAAGGTGCCGTTCATGCCATCGAAAGCAGTACCGGCCATACCGGTGGTCATGCCATAAGCGTAGTTGTTAAAGCCATCGCTGCCGACCACGCCGCCGATTTCATAGATGTCACCATTCTCGGATTCGTTGGCAACATGCATGAAGTTGACTTTAACCTGACCAGCGCCAAACTCTACACCGAGGTCAGCGGCGAGGAGGTTGGTCTGATACTGGTTGACCCAGCCACCCTCATCACGGGAACCATCGCCTAAACGGGTGCCCATCAATTCCCAACGGAACACACCCCAGTCATACAGCTTGGTGGAACCGTTCACATCGAAACCGAAGTTGTCGAGGTACTTGTTGCCATAAGCGCCGAAGTTGGGCTGACCAGCGTACAGAATGTTATCGACGTGATTCTCATTGTAAGCGCCGACGGTCAGTTTGGTGCCGGAAGGATTGTGCATGACCCAGAAGTTGTCGAGGACCATGCGGGTGTAAGGCTGGTTGGAAGAAGCGCTATAGTTGCTCGTGAAAGGAGAGCAGCTGTGAGGAGCGGAAACACCCCACATAGCGTCGACCATGCTGTCGCCTACGCTGGAATAAGCGGCGAACTCAGCGCCGGCATCGACGTCATCGCTGACGCGGATGCGCACACCGAGGATAGCTTTCATGCTGAAGCCAGTACCATTGCTGAGGCCTACGCCACCGCGGGTCAGATCAGCCACGGGCAGGACGCCGAAGCTGTTGGCGGGGGTCATCTGAGCAGCATGGAAGGTGCCGATGGTGTGCTCGTAATCGGTGTTGAAGCCGTGACCATTAACGTTAGGCTCATTGTCGGTCAGAGGGGTCTTACCGCCGCGGGTGAAGCACTGAGCGGCTAAGCGGGCTTCTAAGCTACCGTAGAAGGTGATGCGCTCTAACTCGGTCACGCGCTGATCGAGTTTAGAAACGTCGCCTTCGAGTTTGGTCACGCGCTGACCGAGGGCTTCCAGCTCATCTTTCAAGCTGTTGGCCAAGCGGTTAATGGCCTCGAGGTCCTGTTTGGTGGCGAAATTGCTCTGACCGTCTTCGATCTGTTTGAGCAAGCGGGCGACAACCATAGCGAGTTCCCAACGAGTGGTGGCGCGGTTGCCTTTGAAAGTACCATCGGGATAACCTTCAACGATGTGCTTGGCAGCTAAGGTTTCCACGGCGTCTTTGGCCCAGTGATTGGCGGGCACGTCGGGGAAAGAAAGGGGAGCGGCAAAAGCCGGAGTCGCTAAACCGAGGGTAAATACGGCAGCAGCGACGGACGATTTGATACGCAAGTTCATTGCGAATCCTCCTAAGATATTTTGGATATATATAAAAATGTAAATTAAATATCCAGAACCCCAGCCCTGCCAAGAAACCTGCATTTCAACTTGAGCCTATCCAAGTTTCCTCACGTCGTTAGGCAGGTGTTTTGACACTTGCTCGGTTCTGAACGGACATTTAGTTCAACGCATATTTTAGAATCCTTCTTTGCCTATCGAACAGTTAACAAAAATTAAGTTAAATTAATGTGAATACATTTATACGGTTTGGCAATATTTAAACGCTGCCCTAAAAGTCAAACCTGCTAGAAGTTATCTTGACGGTTAGGCAAGCAAGATCAGCACCGCCCAAATTAAACAGCCAACAAAAGGTTTTTCTTGGTCTCTTGAAGTAAAAGCTGAAGTAAAAGTAATCTTGAAGTAAGTAAGCTGAATTAAATTAAGTAAGCTGAAGCAAAAGTTGGCTGAAGTAAGTTTGAAGCATACGAACTAAGATTTATTGATGATTTTATTGATGAAAGGCGATCCACGATGATAGCTAGTTACGCTGAACCCATTGCGGATGTGCGCGCCCGCGTAAACCGTATGCGCGACTATCTTTGACGTAGAATCTACCCAGCAAAAAGCCCAAGAGATTGAGGCCCAGCTCGGCACAAGCGAAATTTGGAACGATGCCAAACAGGCTCAGAAGCTCAACGCTGAACTCAGCGGATACAAAGCGATAATCGACCAGTGGCACGACTTGCATAGCCGCTTAGAAGAGCTGGAGATGTTTGCTGAGATGGCCTCTCCCGATAACGCAGAAGAAACCGCAGAAGTTGAAAACGCTTACCGCGATCTGCTGCATGTTTTAGAAAAAGCGGAAACCGCCTCTTTAATGAACGGCGAATTCGACCAGTCCGCCGCCATTCTGACGGTACACGCTGGAGCCGGCGGCGTAGATGCCCAGGACTGGGCGCGCATGTTAACCCGCATGTATCTGCGCTGGGCTGAAAGAGAAGGTTTCAAAGCGGAAATGGTGGAGAACTCCCCCGCTGAAGAAGGCGGCATTCATTCCGCGGCCATGATTATCAGCGGCCGCTTTGCCTTCGGCTGGCTCAGCTCGGAGCGAGGCGTACACCGCCTGGTGCGCTTATCCCCCTTCGATGCCGCCCACCGCCGCCACACCTCTTTCGCCAAAGTCGATGTCGTCCCAGAACTGAGCGACGAAGTGGCCCTAGACATCCGTCCCGAAGACCTCAAAGTGGACACCTACCGCTCTCAGGGAGCCGGCGGGCAGCACGTCAACAAAACGGAATCAGCCATCCGCATTACTCATATCCCCACCGGAGTGGTAGTAGCCTGCCAAAATGAGCGCTCCCAGCACCAAAACCGCGAAGTAGCCATGCGCATGCTGCGCTCACGGCTCTACGCCATGCAAAGAGAGCAGCGGCAGAGTACGCTGGATAGCGTACGGGGCGAGAACAGAGAGGCCGCCTGGGCCAACCAAATCCGCAACTATGTCCTACAGCCCTATACGATGGTCAAAGATCGGCGAACCTCCCAGGAGTGCACCAATGTGCAGGCTGTCTTAGACGGCGACGTCAGCCAATTCATGACCGCCTGGCTGGAAGAACGCGCCCGCCTGGGCTGCGAGCCGCAAAATATTAATTAAAAATATCCTGTTCTAGTTAAACAGGCCCGGCGCTTTGCGCTGGGCCTGTTTAATTAGAGCTTATCTCTCTTCAGGATAATGGCACTTCTTCCACTTCTTGCCACTGCCGCACCAGCAGGGATCGTTGCGCCCCAATTTAGGCGCAGTGCGTTTTACGGTCAGCCCTTTCCCGCTCTCGTCGCGGTTGGTACCTTTCACGCGCCCTGAAGCTTCCTTTTGCAGGTTAGCCCCACTCTGTTCCACCTGTTCAGCGCTGCGCACCTGCACACGATACAGATAGCGCACGGTTTCCTCGCAAATTCGCGCTTTCAGACCTTCAAACTCGTCAAAAGCCTCGCGGATAAATTCGACTTGCGGGTCCTTCTGGCCATAGCCGCGCAGGCCAATGCCTTCACGCAGCATGTCGATATTGCCCAAATGCTCGATCCATTTTTCGTCGAGAACTTTCAGAAGGGCATACTTTTCCAATTCGCGCATTAAAGCCGGAGTTAAGCGCTCTTCTTTTTCTTCATAGACCTTAGTCGTCCAGCCCAGCACCGTATCGATGACCTCTTGGCCGACTTTACCCTTAATATCCTCGATCTTAGCATCTTCGGGAAGCACAAACTGCTCGTTGAGGGCCGCCCACAGACCGTCAATATCCCACTCGCTGGGATCGACTTCGTGGTGAATATACTGATCGACCAGCTTATTGACGATGTCTTCTACGAAGGCCAGTACCTGCTTGCGCAAATCCTCGCCCTTCAGAATGCGATCGCGCTCCTCGTAGATAACGCGGCGCTGCTCGTTCATCGCGTCATCGTATTTGAGCACGTTTTTGCGGATATCGAAGTGATGCCCTTCTACTTTGCGCTGAGCGTTTTCAATGCCTTTGGTGATCAGCGGATTGTCGATAACTTCATCTTCGACACCCAGTTTTTCCATCCAATTCTGAATGCGCTCGGATCCGAACAGGCGCATAAGTTCATCGTCCAAACCCACATAGAAGCGGGAAGCTCCGGGGTCACCCTGGCGTCCGGCACGTCCGCGCAGCTGATTGTCGATACGCCTGGATTCGTGGCGTTCCGTACCCAAAATATAAAGCCCGCCCGCGTCTTTTACGGCCTTTTCTTCTTCGGGAGTGGCAGGATCGCCGCCCAATTTAATGTCCACACCGCGCCCAGCCATGTTGGTCGCGATGGTAACCGCCCCTAAACGTCCAGCCTGCGCTATAATATGCGCTTCGCGTTCGTGGTATTTGGCGTTCAGAACTTCGTGTTTGATGCCCAGCTGGCGCAGCATCCCGGACAAAACTTCTGATTTTTCAATGGAACGCGTACCCACCAAAATAGGCTGGCCTTTGGCGTGGCGCTCTTTAATGTCCTCGATAACCGCCTTGAACTTGATTTTTTCATTCTTGTAAACCTGATCTGACAGGTCTTTGCGGGCTACGGGCACGTTGGTGGGAATGATTACCACGTCGAGATTATAAATCTCCCGGAACTCGCGCTCTTCAGTAGCTGCTGTACCGGTCATGCCCGCCAGTTTGGAATAAAGCTTGAAGTAATTTTGGAAGGTAATAGACGCCAAAGTTTGGTCTTCCTGACGCACCTTCACGTTTTCTTTGGCCTCAATGGCCTGGTGCAAACCGTCAGAATAACGGCGCCCGAACATCAGACGCCCGGTGAACTCATCGACGATGACGATTTCTCCATTTTTAACGACATACTCAATATCGTTGCGGTAACATTCTTTAGCCCGCAAGGCGTTGTTCATCAGATGCGCAGCTTCCATATTTTCCTGATCGTACAGGTTGGTTATATGCAGCATCTGCTCAACTTTGGCCACGCCTTCTTCGGTCAAAGGAGCGCTCTTGGCCTTTTCGTCAACTGTGTAGTGCAAATCTTTTTTAAGGTTCCTGGCTACCTCGGCAAAGCGGGAATACATAGTAGTGGAGCCACTGCCACGCCCGGATATAATTAGCGGGGTGCGGGCTTCGTCGATTAAAATGGAGTCGACCTCGTCAACGATAGCAAAATTGCGCTCTCTCTGCACACGCTGATCGATATCCAGCACCATATTGTCGCGCAGGTAGTCGAAACCAAACTCATTGTTAGTGCCATAGGTAATATCGGCTTCATAAGCGCTGCGGCGGGGTATATGCAGCAAATGATTGATGCTTTCGTCGTCAAGTTCCACATCGGGATCGTACATATAGGCCGTGTCGTGGTTAATAATGCCCACGCTCAGACCCAGAAAATGATAAATAGGTGCCATCCAGCGTCCGTCGCGCTTGGCCAAATAATCGTTGACGGTCACCACGTGCACGCCCTTCCCGGCCAAAGCGTTTAGATACACCGCCGAAGTCGCTACCAGGGTTTTACCTTCACCGGTTTTCATCTCCGCGATGCGCCCCTGGTGCAGCACTACGCCACCGATCATCTGCACATCGTAATGACGCAGCTTCAGGGTGCGTTTGGAAGCCTCGCGCACCACGGCAAAAGCTTCGGGCAGGATTTGATCCAGAGTTTCACCATCTTGCAGGCGTTTGCGGAATTCGTCGGTTTTAGCCCGCAAGTCTTTGTCGGACAGTCTTTCAAATTCGGGTTCGTAACTATTAATTTTAGTAACGATCTTGCGTATTTTGCGGACTTCACGTTCATTCGAATCGAAAAGGGACATTAGGAAACTCATTGAACCAGCTGCTCCAAAATGATGATAAGCGATATTGAAATAATAAATAATACTATTCTCGAAATTGTATTTTATCTCTAATAGTAAATCTAGTCAACCAGACAGCACTGGCCGGGATTAACAAATATTATTTGCGCACAAGAACTTTCAATGTTAAAATATAAAAATACACATAATTTGGAGCAACAATATGGACAGCAATCAACCTAAGGATTCCGCCGAGATGAACCGACGCCGCGCCCTAGGCATGATAGGCAGCGGCTTGCTCGGCCTCATCGCCCTGCAGACTGCCGGGTGCCAAGAAAAAACGGGAACAGCGGGCAGCACTCCAGCTCCCTCTATTAACCCATCAGTAAACGCTCCGCAGGCTGCGGCCAGCGTCAGCCCTGAGCAGCTGACCTACCGCACCGACCCCCGTACCGGCAAAAAAATCTCTATGCTGGGTTTCGGCTGTATGCGCTTTCCCACCCTGCCCGATCCTAATAATCCCGATAATAAAATCATCGACGAGGAAAACGCCTACAAGCTCGTAGATTACGCCTGGTCACACGGCATAAATTATTACGATACCGCCCACTTTTATCACAACAGCACTTCGGAGATCATGATCGGCAAAGCCCTGTCGCGCTATCCGCGCAGCAGTTTTTTCCTAGCCGATAAAATGCCCACTCCGCTGATAACGTCTTTAGACTACGCCAAAGAAATTTTCGAAGGGCAGCTCAAAAAATGCCAGGTCGATTATTTTGATTACTATCTGCTGCACAATCTCAGCGATCTCGAAGTTACCAAACGCGTATATGTAGAGTACGGCGTGCTCGACTATCTTCTTGAACAGAAGAAACAGGGACGCATCCGCAGTTTGGGCTGGTCCTTCCACGGCAATAAAGAGCTGTTCACTTATGCGCTGAACGATCTAGCTAAAGATTGGGATTTCGTGCAGATTCAGATGAACTACCACGACTGGCTCTATGGCGATGCCGCCAGAGGCAAAGAACTGATTCCCGCCAAATGGATGTACGATCAGCTGGCCGAGCGCAATATACCCGTGGTCATTATGGAGCCGCTGCTGGGAGGGCGCTTAGCCCGCCTCAACCAGCAGGCTGTAGAAATTCTCAAAGCCGCCGATCCAGAAGCCACTCCCGCCTCCTGGGCCTTCCGCTTTTTTGCCAATTATCCCCATGTGCTCACCGTGCTCAGCGGCATGACCTACATGGAGCATCTACAGGAGAATCTGCGCACTTTCTCTCCTCTAAAACCCTTCAGCGAAGCGGAACAAATCACCTTGGAAAAAGCTCTGCAAGCCTTCCGCTCGACATGGTCCATCCCCTGCACGGAATGCAATTACTGCATGCCCTGCCCCTACGGAGTCAACATTCCCGGCGTATTTAACCACTACAATAAATGCGTAGCCCAGAACCGTCTGCCCAGCAATGCTCAGGACCCCGAATACCGAAAATATCGCCGGGAATTTCTCATCGATTACAATCGCTCATTAAATCCCCTGCAGCAGGCGGACCGCTGCATTGCCTGCGGAAAATGCCTTCCCGCCTGTCCCCAAAAGATTCCTATACCCGCCGAAATGCAAAAAATTTACCAGCTCAGCGAATCGCTGCGTTCGCCTAAGACTCAGCATCCCCGCCCCGGCAACCGCCCTGGCAACCGCATCGGCAACTAAGGAGAACGTCTATGAAAAACTATCGCTACATACGCATTGCCTTAGCGCTGCTGAGTTTCGCGGCCATCAACTGCGCCTTTATCGACATCAGCGGCTGGGGCATGCGCCATTGCGGCTGGCTGGCGCAGTGGCAGCTGGTACCTGCCGTGCTCTCCCTGAATTTTTTCGCTTTGGCGGCCATACTTTTGATCACCTATCTGGGCGGGCGCCATTACTGCTCATATATCTGCCCGCTGGGTATCTTCCAAGATATAATGGCCCGCTGTGGGCACCGTACCCCCAAAAAGCAACCCTATTCCCCTGCTCCTGAGTACCGCAAACTGCGGTTAATTACTCTGATAGTATTCATAGCTTTAGCAGTCTGCGGGTTCCTAAACATAGCCTGTCTTCTCGATCCCTACGGCATGTATGGGCGCATAGCGGCAGAGATATTCTCTCCGCTCTACAGTCAGGGCAACAACTGGCTGGCCTACCAGGCTGCCAGTCAGGACAGCTACGCCTTTGCCAGCGTCCCCCTGCGGCCCCACAGCCTCATCGTTTTAACCGTAGCGGTTCTCAGCCTGATCGGCATAACCGCCACGGCTTGGCTCCAAGGCCGCCTATACTGCAATGCCGTCTGCCCGGTAGGAACATTTTTAGGGCTGATCAGTTCTCATTCGCTCTGCCGAGTGCGCCTCAATGAAGAAAAATGCGTTTCCTGCAAGATGTGCGAACGCGTCTGCAAAAGCGGCTGCATTGACATCAGCGCCAAAACCATAGATAACAGCCGCTGCGTAGTCTGCGGCCGCTGCTGGCAAACCTGCAAAGTAGAGGGTATCAGATATGGCAAATAACGGTAACGGCAAAATAACCCGCCGCGCCTTTCTCAGCGGTTTAGCAGTTTTGGGCACAGCCAGTGCGGCTCAGGCGCAAAAAAAGTTTAAAAAATATATAGCCCCGCCGGCCAAGTATAAAGCGCCCTATCCCCGCCAGGAATATATCACGCCCCCAGGTTCGCAGAGCCATGCGCATTTCCAGCGTCTGTGCACGGGCTGTCAGCTCTGCGTAAGCGCCTGTCCCAATCAGGTTCTGACCAGTTCCGCCTCTTCGGAGTTTCGGTTTGCGCAGCCAGTGCTGACCTATGAACGCGGTTTTTGCCGCCCCGGCTGCACTCGCTGCTCGCATGTCTGCCCTACAGGAGCCATTAAGCCTATCGACAAAGAGACCAAAAGTTCTCTGCAGATCGGACGGGCTGTCTTCAACCTGCAGGCCTGCGTAACAGTCAAAGATGGAGTGCACTGCGGTTTGTGCTCGCGGCGCTGCCCGGCCGGGGCCATAACCATGGTTAACTCCGAATACCAAGGCCGGCAGGTACGCGTTCCCGCTGTCAACGAAGCCCGCTGTATCGGTTGCGGTGCCTGCGAGCATTACTGCCCAGCCACCCCACAAAGCGCCATCCACGTGGAAGGAATTCAAGTTCATAAGACCATATAATAGAGCAAACGTCTTTGAACGGCATTTAATAATATCCGGCTGCACAATCTATCTGACACCGCCTTTTAGCAGCCTGCAGAATATCGCAGGTTAAAAAAAGTGGCGCACGCTAGGCGCTGCAGCCTATATTTGTCATATTATGAGCACATACAGTCCCGATCTCAGCCTGCAGATTGATTTAAAACAAACCAATATCAACGATCTCTCTACCAATTTAAACGACCTCATTTCTGCCAGCGGCGGCCAGGGCGGCATCCTGACCACCTGGGGCAGCGAGAACCCTGAACAGCCCCAGTTTGTAACTTGCGGTGTGCCGATTCAGTCCAAGGAAAGCCTGTGCGCCGAACTGGCCAGCTTCGCGCCCGAAATCGCCAGCGGGGATTTAGCAGCGATAAGCGAACTGCAGTGCCGCTTTGAGACTGAGGCTATCCGGGAAAAATTAGGGGGGCTAAACGCTGTCGTCATACCGGTGGTGGCGTCAGGCAAGCCTCTGGGCATGTTCTGCCTGCTTCACCGCGGCGAAGTGCCGGGGTTTGTCAAAGAATCCCCACAAATATACAATTTAGTAGCCGACCACTTAGACGTAGTACTCAACAATGCCGCTCTGCTGCAAAAGTTGCTGCGCGATCGGCTTTGGTACGAATCGCTGCTGCGCAACGCCAAAGACGGCATAGTCGTGGTCAACATGGAAGGCAAAATAGTTGGCGTCAACGAGGCTTTAGAAAAGCTAAGCGGATGGAAAGTCTCCGAAATTGTCGGGCAGCCCTATTATAAAATTTTTCCGCTGCAATTCACCCAAGCCCGAGGCACACACGGCCAAAAGCAGAACAGCCTGGCGCTGAGCAAGAGCAAGAATATCTTGGACTTTGCGATCTTCCAAGACCCTCTCGAAGGGGAGCTGACAGCCCGTTCCGGAATGGTTATCGATGTAGAAGTCAGCGGGGTTACCGTAAGCGACAGGCGCAATAAAATCTGCGGATGGTTTATGGTCCTGCGCGACATTACGCGGCGCAAAGAATTAGAGCGGATGGGGAAAATATTTCTCTCCGCCATGTCGCACGAATTGCAGACTCCCATCGCGGTCATCAAAGGCTTCGCTGGCCTGCTCAGCGATCCCGAATTGGAATTATCCCCTGAGGTCATTCGAGAAAAAGCCGCAGTCATTTACGACGAAGGCGACCGTCTGCAAAAAATGGTCCGGCAGATGCTGGAGGCTACTTCCATCCAGGCAGGCGGCATCAAACTGCATTGCGAAGCTGTCAGCCTAGGCGAGCTCATCGAACGGGCCCTGCGCCGTTTCGAAGCGATGGCCGCGCAAAAACAAGTGACTATCACGGCTAATTACCCCGAGGGACTGCCGGCCGTCTGGGGAGACCCATCCCGCATTGAGCAGGTTTTGACCAACCTCATCGAGAATGCTCTAAAACACGGGGCGGGGGGATATATTGAAATCAGCGCGGCAGAGGAGTATTCCAGCATCTTAGTGCGCGTCAGCGACTGCGGCCCGGGCATTGCCAAAGATGAACAGGGAAGAATTTTCGGTATGTTTCAGCGCGGATCGGAAACAAAAGTGCGCGGCAGCGGTTTAGGCCTATTTATCGCCCAGGCAATTATCGAAGCTCACGGAGGGCGCATCGGCGTGGAAACCGCCCCATCTGGCGGGGCTTGCTTTTATTTCAGCCTTCCCAAAGAACAGTAAATAATATTAAGCTTTTGACTAAGGAGATGTGCAATGGCCAGCGATAATGAATTCAAAGGACGGCGGCTGGTAGCAGTTGAAGACGAGCCTCACGTACTGGATTTAATTAGGACTACTTTAGAAAGCGCGGGATTCATCGTTTCCGCTGCCATGACCGGCAAAGAGGGCATCCAGCGCATTCGCAACGAACTGCCTGATTTAGCGCTGCTCGATGTCAATCTTCCCGATATGACAGGCTTCCAAGTCTTGGAAGACGTGCGCAAATCGCTGGGCATTCCCTGCATTATGCTGACCGTGCAAGATGATGAAGATTCCCGGGTGCGTGGCCTGGAACTGGGGGCGGACGACTACATCGGCAAACCCTTCGGGCACCGCGAGCTGGTCAGCAGGGTTAAAGCTGTGCTGCGCCGCTCCGAAGCGCCGGCCCCTTTAGCCCGCAACCTGGTAACCGTCGATGACCGTCTCAGCGTGGATTTCGATCACCGCAAAGTCATCGTAGGCGGGGAAGAAGTGCATCTGCGCCCCACTGAATATAAACTGCTCCATCACTTCATCAATAATCCCGGGAAGCTGCTTTCCCACGAAAACCTGCTCTCCAAAGTATGGGGGCCGGAATACCGCGACGATACCCAATTATTGCGCCTGTACGTCAACTATCTGCGCAAAAAAATCGAAGCCGACCCAGCCAATCCCCGCTACATTTTTAACGAGCGCGGCATAGGTTACCGCTTTACGGAATATTAAAACAGCCCATCACAGCTTCACGCCACTGAGGATTTGCCATGGAAGAAAACTGGTTAAACGACGATTACGTGCGCTATTATAACAATTCCTATCAAACTCCGCAGGAGGAATTTGCCGCGTACTTAAAACTTTTGAGCATCAGTTCTGAAGACACCGTATTGGATTTGGGCTGCGGCAACGGCGATTTCCTAGAACTAGCTGCTCCCGAGACAAAATGCGCCATAGGCGTGGACATCTCCCCGCTGCAGGTCAGCTTAGCCAACGAGCGTCTGCGCCAATTTCCCCACGCCACGGCGATCTGTACGGACTTCGTCAGCTGCGCGGCTGCTCTGCGGCAGCAAAACGGACTTCCTCCCATAACCGCAATTTTTTCCCGCAAAGCCCTGCATCATCTGACCGACCCGGAAAAACACGCAATGCTCCAGGCCCTAGCGCCGCTAATTGCGCCGGAGGCAAAACTGTACATAGAAGACGGCATCTTCTTCAAGTTTGAGCGCGGGCATATCCAAGAAAACATGAATGAGCTGCTGGAAGAATGCGCTCAGTATTACGGAAAAGCTTGGGAGCAAAAGCGCGGCGATCTGCTGAACTCTTTCCTGAATGAGCATCCCACCGGCATCGGCTTTTGGACCCAGGAACTGGAAGCGATCGGATTTAAAGTAACCGAACTGCGCCCGCGCTCTTCCTTCTACGGCGGCATTTTGGCTAAAAAGAGCAAATAACCGCTCTCCTAGTCCACAAGTGAGCGGTTATTTACGAACTACTTAAGGGCTAACCGTCTATCGGCAGCATTTTCTTTATCAATTATAAAACTTGTTATCTACTCTGTCAATCTGCATTAAACGCGGCAGCCATAAACGCATAAATTGCATAGGAAAGCTAATCTCTGAAAAACAACGGAGTCAAGAATATATTTATGGAAAAAGTCGATTTGTTTGCGCCGGGATCGCTCGGCACCTGCTGGTACGGCAAATACCACTACATGGAGCCATGGGTGGGCTGCGGCCACTCCTGCCCCTACTGTTACGCGCGCAGCCGCCGCTCCGTGCACAACAGCCTGAAAGAGCTGAACGGCAAATTTGCCGAACCCACTCTGCAGATGCCCCGGCCCCAGCTGCTGAAAGCCATCGAAAAAGGCGTCAATAGCGGAGAGATGCACATTCTCAAGCTCTGCCGCTTCACAGACATCTTCACGCCCGGTTACGTGGCCGATGGTCTCTCCTATGAGATTATGGAGATTTTAGCTAAGTCCAAGCTGGATCGGGTCATCATCACCACCAAGGGCGTACCCGATGAGCGCACGATAGAGCTACTGGCCGCCAATCCTAAAATGTTCTCCTACAATGTTGCCGTCCACCCCGCCGGCATGTGGGCAGATTCCCCCATCAAAGGCCTAGATGCTCATCTGCTGGGCACAGCCCAGCGTTTAGAAGCAGCGGCCCAGGTACAAAAAGGCGGAGTTTTAACCACAGTGCATCTCGATCCCTTTGTGGCGTCCATCGACGACGATCCCCGGGCTTTACAACCCTTCTTGGAGGAACTGAAACGCTTGGGGCTTAAGCGGGTTATGTGGTCGTATCTGCTCTTATCCGGCGGCATTACCGCTTCCATGTCCGAAGCGCTCTCCCCGCAGGTCTGGCAGGATTTACAGGACCGCTACGATTTGCTGGGCGCGCGGCAAATTCTGCCCACCCAGGACGATACTATTTCTTATGCTACCAAAGAACCTATCTTCTTAGAATCGGTCGATAAGGTCTATAACGCTCTCAAAGAAGGCGGCTTTGAATTCGTCATCTGCTCCCTGAAAAACGTGGAGACTCTGAAAAACCTCAAAAAATATCCTCTCAAAATGTTCTGCAATGGTCAATTCTACGCATAAACTGCTGGTCGCCAACGTCGAGGAAGCTCTGCCCCAAGACGATCTGCTTTTCAGCTATTATTACGGGGAAAAATCGGCGGGCATGTTTGCCCGCTTTCTGGCGGAGCTGCACCCCGGAGATATGCTTTTGGTGCCTTGGCGGCTAGACAGCGATTTCTGCGCTTATATGGATCGCCTCATAGGTTTAGGCAGCGAAACGGCCTACGTGGTCGATGCCGGCCTTACCGATTCGCGCCTGCTGGTCGATGCGGCTTTAGCCAACGATCACGCCATGGGCGTACTCCGCAGGTACTGCAGCCCTGAAGCGTGGCATATTGAAGCGTTCATGGAAACGCCTACCGTGCTGCGCCTAGCCGAAGCTTTAGGGCTACCCCTGCAGGGCACAAATCCTAGCCTCATTAAAAGCGGGCTCATAGACAGCCTCAACGACAAGCTGTATTTTAAACATCTGGCGGAGAATGCTGGAATCCCAGTCGTCCCCGGGCACGCTGCCCACAATGCCATCGAATTGAACGCCGAGCTGCGCAATTGGGGAAAGCGCTTTCACCGCATCATGCTGCGCAAAACCAAATACGCGGGCGGAGCGGGCAATTTATCGGGTCCGGCCCGTATGCTGCAGGCCAAGATCAAAGACTGGTACAACAGCGGCACTGTCATGGTCGAGCCCTTTTTAAACATTACCGAAGTCTCAGGGTCTTTAGTAAGCATCAGCGACAGCGGGACAGAATTGCTGGGCTGCGATCGGCAAATCTTTGAAAACGGCGGCTGGTGCGGTTTCACCGCTCCTTTCCGCACTCCCGGCGCGGAAGCTCTGTACAGGGAGTTCAACATAGAAGCCGTTTATGAAGGGGCTCTGAAGCTCGCGGAAATTGCCAGGGAGCGCGGTGCCCGGGGGCTGATGAATTTAGATTGGGCTTTTGTAGCCGGCCAGCACGATAAGCCTGTGGTTTTAGAGTGCAATTTCCGGCGCAACGGTTTCGGTTACGTAGTAGAGTTCGCCAAGTCCTATTTCGGCAAGCGCTGGAATCGGCAGACTCTTTACTGCCGGGAATCCATTCCCTGCGGATTTCCTTCCTTCGAACGCCTCAGTATGCGCTTAAGCGAAGTAAAATGGCGCGGGGAAAAAGTTTTTATAGATGCTCCGAACGCAGAGCGCGGGCTGATCATTACCAATCCTCCTCGCTCAGGAAAAACTTCGCTGGCCATATTCGGGCCCGATCAGCATTATATCTCCGAGGTCTGGCGCACGGTCAGCCCCATAATCGAGGGCAAGCTTTAGCTGACGCGCCGGCTCGATCCCAGTTGTTGCTTAAACCATGACAGAAATAAACCACTCTAAAGAAGCGGGGCCAGTATCAGTCTGGAGTGAAAGGCTGGCCGTCGTTTTTTCCTTTATTTTAATCTTCGCCTTTAACTCCATCGACAACGCCATAGCCCCTATGGTCGGTCCTATCAGCCAGCATTTTGGAGTTAGCGAAGCTCGGGCTTTATGGTTAATTTCGTTTTGTTCCGGCGGCACGGTAATCGGTCTCTTCTTCGGCCCTTCCCTGCTGCAGGCTGTTCCCGCTAAGCGCTGCCTAGCCTACGTGGTGGGCCTGCTCGCCGGGACTCAGGTTCTCTTTGCCCTGTCAGCAAGCTTTCCTCTGGCCAATGCTCTGCGCTGCCTGGCGGGTTTCAGCGCTGGGCTGGTAGCCTCAGTCATGTGGCAGCTGACCTTTCACGGCGTATCCAAAGCCTATTTTCCAGCGATGATCGCCGTTTTAATGTCCGCCCGCCCCCTGGCGACAGCGATAGGCGTACCGGCAGCCGGTTTAATGGCCTTTAATTTCAGCTGGCAGCTGCCGATTTGGATTATCGCGGCCCTCACCGCCATAAGCGGTTGGCTGCTCTACTATTTTTACCCCTCAGTTCCGGCTCGCCCTTCGGCAGCCGAACAGGCCGCACCCGCCCCGGCGGATGCCGAAGCAGCCGCAGAGAGCAGCGGCGCGAAAAAAGAGAATACCGGAGCGGCAAAAGAACAGTCCGAAAAGGAGTATGATGAACACGCAGCCGGGGCAGCTTCGCCCCAAAACGAGAAGTGCGGTCTGCTGATGCGCATCTTAAAACCGTACGGCACCGCTCTGGCCGCACCCTACGCCTGCGCCTATTATTTGGGCACGACCATCAACCGCATGGCTTATTTCGGTTTTTATTCGTTCTGCGGTATTTGGTTTGCCGAGCATTACGGCCTCAGCCTTAAGGATATCAGCTTCGCTTTGCTGATCATCGGAGTTACAGAAGCTGCCGTTAACTTCACCACCAACCGCATTATCAGCTGGCTGGGGCACAAAACCACATTTCTCACCAGTTTAGGCCTATCGGCGCTGATCCTGCCTCTGTTCATCTTCGGAGGGTTAAGCCTCAAAGGAGCTGTAGCGTTAATCGCGGTCTTCATGCTGTTAGACCGCATTTATTCCATGGCTCTAGTGATTAGCGTGCCCAAGATGTTCCCCATTGAGGGCGACATGACAGCTTTCGGCTCGCTCAATACTTTAACAGCTTGGGGCGCAATGTGCATCATCGCCTGGCTGCAGGGTCTGCTGGGAGGTTACGGCATCTCCTGTTTGGAGGGGCTGATTTTGGGCTGCTTCTTTGTGGGGGCCGCAGCTTTGATTTATGTACAAAAAAAGACGGTATTTTAATGACGCGTACTATCAAAGCAATGTAATTCTTTTAGAGCGCTGGGCACCAGTTTCCAAAGCGCAACGGCTTTTAACACACAAATCGGCCAGTAATAACAAACCAGTTATGAATTATATTTAAGATTGTAATTGCCCGGACGCTGTGCTAGTATAGTTTCGGTGCTGCCATGACGGTAGACGGTTGCCCTCTCGGCGCAGAGGGCCTTTGACCCTCTGATTATTGAAAACCCGCCAGGGAAACTCAAGAAAGGAGGGCTAAAGAGATGCTTACAGCTGAAAAAATGCTAACCATCTTGAGCTTCGGCTTGACTTGTTTTGGTATAGGGTTGGCGTTGGGTTTAGTCCTCGCTAACTAAAGCAACTTAAAGCAAATGACCGTCCCCAGCCAAAGGTAACGGTCATTTGATGACATTACTTGAGGGCAACCGTCTATCGGTAGCACTTTTTTATTATAAGCTCTGTTATAACCACTGTCAATTAGCGCAAACTAACGATTATGTTGGCCGCTATAGGATGTTATTTAATTAACGCTGAAGGCTCATGACTTAAGTTTGCAGCAGATTTTATAGCAGACGTTAGTATATAATTATAATATTATGATACAGCAACTTGCATAAGCAAAGTTAAGCCAAACAGCCAGAGAAAGCCCAAAAGCAAAACACTATATTCTGCAGGACAGTTTCCACAAAAAAATAAGTTAATACTTTATGCTTGAAATATGGTGGATTCGTCACGGTACGACCGATTGGAATACGGTAAAACGCTGGCAAGGTCACACCGACCTGCCCCTCAACGAAAATGGGCGTCAGCTTGCCCGGCTGTTAGCCCCCCGTTTAGAGGGCATTCCCTTCGACGAATGCTGGAGTTCCGATTTGCAGCGCAGCGCGGAAACCGCCCGCCTGGCCCTGCCCGGACGGGAAATAAAACTCGATGACCGCCTGCGCGAACTGCACATGGGCGCTCTGGAAGGCAAGACCTGGAACGAGATCTCCCAGGAACTGCAGCAGGAAGTGAGCAACTGGTGGAAAGACCCGTATAACCGCCCCTTCCCCGGCGGCCCGGAATCTCTGCGCGACGTCTCCAACCGCGTAAAAGCCTGGCAGAGCGAACGCCCTAAAGAAGGACGCATCATCGTCTTTACCCACGGCGGAGTAATCCGCTGCTGCCTGTGGGATATTTTCGGTATGCCTACACCTGAGCATAACTGGACCATAGAACTGGACAATACCGGCATCGTGCGCATCCGCTACGCTGAAAGCTGCGCCACGCTGGTGTGCTTTAACGATGTGTCCCATATAAAAAACAGCTGGAATTTGCCTCCGGCACAAAGTCTGCCCTCAGGATGAATGATCATAGAAAACGGCGCTTAGGAATTAGGCCCACAGCATAATACCATGTGCCTGAACGAGATCATTTACAGCATCATTTAATTGCTAACTAAATGAAATGTCAGCCAATCAAGGAGATAACATGTTCAAGTCTCTCAAAGCCCCCTTAGCGGTAACCGCCGCTTTAGCCCTCACCTGCATTGCCTGCGATCCTTCCACTACCAAAAACGATCCCGGCAGCAGCCAGCAGCCCCCTGCGGCCACTGCCGCTCCCGTGTCCGCCTCCGAAACAGCCAATAAATACGGCTTGGTTCCCTTTGACGATGTCCACCAGGCCCCGGCCATTACCAAATCGGTAAAGGTCAATATGAGCACCGACGCCGGCAATTTGATCATCGAAGTCTATCCCGAAGCTGCTCCCAACGCTGCGGAGCGCTTCCTCGAACTGGTGGAAAAGGGCTTCTACGATAATACTCCTATATTCCGCGTAGTTGACAACTTTGTAACTCAGTTCGGAATCAACTGGCGTCCCGGCATGGCCGAATATAAAAATAAAAACTTCAACGACGACCCCAGTTACTTCAAACTGCTGCCCGGAACCTTAGCTTTCGCCAAGGCCGGCCCCAACACCAACAGCACTCAGGTCTTCATCAACTACAACGACAACAGCGCCCTGCGCGGCCAAGGTTTCACAACCTTCGCCCGCGTAATCGAAGGCTATGAGAACACCAAAAAATTTAAATCGGTCGGCGATCCCGGCATGGGCTTAGATCAGGAACGCCTCTGGGCTAACGGCGACAGCTATCTTAAGTCGCTCCGCGAAAAACCCAACATGATCATTAAAGCGGAAATTATCAAAGAATAATCCGCTGACATCTCCCCAAAATAAAATGTTTAAAAGACTTTTTTCCCGAAAACCATCAAAGGAAGACATAGAAAAAATGGCCGAAAAATACCGCGGGCTCGTCCCCTTCAGCCCCAGCAAAGCTCCCGAGATCACCGAAGTGGTCACCGTCAGCTTCCAGACCGACGCCGGCAACTTAACCATCGAGGTCTATCCTCAGGCTGCGCCCAACGCCGCCAAACGCTTCATTGAATTGGTCAAAACCGGTTTCTACGATGGCACCCCCATCTTCCGCGTTGTCAACAATCCCCGTCCTTTCGTGGCTCAGTTTGGCATCAACTGGAGACCGGAGCACAAGAAGTGGCAGCACGACAACTTCAATGACGATCCCAGCTTGTTCCAACTGCTGCCCGGTACCTTAGCCTTCGCCAAAGCCGGCCCCAACACCAACAGCACCCAAATTTTCATCAACTACGGTGACAACAGTTTCCTAAAAGACAACGGCGGCTTCTCCACCTTTGCCAGAGTAACTGAAGGTTATGAGGTAGCGACCTCCTTCGTCTCCGTCGGCAGCCCCGATATGGGATTGGATCAGGGAAAGCTTTGGGATAACGGCGATAAATATCTGCAAAGCCTGCCCAAAAAGCCCAACATGATTCTCAGGGCCCAGGTTATCAGCTAACCCTCATGGCCAACGCGCTGCCCCAGCACAAAAGGCAGTACAGCATCGATATATATTAGAAGAACCGCCTGAATTGCCGCGCAGGCTCTTGCAGACAGTTCAGGCGGTCTAAAGGTAGCTGATCGCTATGGAAACGCTGAATTAATCAGCGTTTCCCTAAATGTTATTACAGTATAGCTAGAATAAGGAGAGCCTCCATGAAACATCTGCGCAGTATCTTAACCGGAACGCTGTTCCTAGCTTTGGTTAATACCGCAAACTCAGTTCCTGCCGATAATTCCGCCTGGCGCACAGAGGAAAAGAGCAGCGGATGCGTCTTTATGCTGGCTCAGCAAAATATCGACCCTGAAATCCTCAAACTGGAAAAAGCTTACAAAGCCGATCCCAAAGACATTAACAGGCAAACCGCCTACAGCACAGCGGTGACCCAGGCGATGCAGAGAATGCAGGCGCAGGGCCGCAGCGATCAGGCCATCGCTCTGGGCGAACGCGCCGCCGCTTTAATTCCGCAGAATGTAACGCTAATGCATCTCCTAGGCAACTGCCTCTTCGACCGCTTTTGCTATTCTCAGGATGCCAAGGATTACCAAAAAGCCAAAAACGCCTGGGAGAGATTGGTTAAAGCTTATCCCAATTCCCCCGATGCCATGCTGCTTTTAGGTCTTAAAGCCTATGAAAACGGTGAATATACAGCAGCCTTGCCCCACTTTCAGAGAGCTTTCAACGCCCGGCAGGGCGATCCTTACACTTTAGCTTTTGTAGGCATGACCCTGACCAAACTGAATAATTTTCAGCAAGCAGCGCAGGGATACGGTATGGCTTACAACAAACTCAAAACCAATCCCGCCTTTTTAGCTTCTCTAGCCAGCGCCTACCAGTCTTTAGGCCAGCAAGATCTGGCCTCCCAGCGCTTGGCAGAGGCCAATAAATACAAACATCCCAGCAAGCCGCTGCGCACCTTAACAGACATTTTCCCTACCCAGGCGGCTAAAACGCCTTCCTCAAGCGGTATTCCTTCAGCCCCAGGCACTGCGATACCCGTTTCTCAAGCCACTCCCAGCTCCAGTTCCGTTATTCCGGCAGCCTCCGCCAACGCCGCTAAATCATCTATTCCTAACCCTACTCCTAATTCTGCCTCTGCCGTTCCTACCGCCCTAACCTCAGCCGCCCATCCGGCTAACACTTCTCCGGCGGCAGGACCGTCCGGCAGCCAGCCTGTAGAAACCTCACCATCTGCCTTATCCCCCCAAAAAGCCCTATCACCTAACCAAACCGCTCCGCAGACTAGCTTAAATAGCCAGCCGCAAACTGGCAGCAAGCGCCAGGAGCTGGCCAACGATCAAAAGACTGCTGCTGAGCTAAAGCCCACCCCCAACCCAAACCAGAAAACTACCCAAGAACCGAATCCAAACGCCGCCAATCCTTACCGCGGCTTAGTCCCATTTCCCGGAGTCACTCCCCCGCCAATCACTGAAGTAAAAAAGGTTCTCATCTCTACAGATGCCGGCGATATCACCGTTGAAGTTTACCCTCAGGCCGCGCCCAACGCTGCCAAACGCTTTTTGGAATTGGTAGAATCCGGCTTCTACGACAACACCCCTATTTTCCGAGTAGTCCGCATGCCTCAGCCCTTTGTAGCCCAATTTGGCATCAACTGGCGTCCCGAGCACAAGGTCTGGCAGCACAAATATTTTGACGACGATCCGAGTCTGTTCCAGCTGCTGCCAGGCACTTTAGCCTTTGCCAAAGCCGGGCGCAATATCAACAGCACCCAGATTTTTATCAATTACGGAAACAACAGCTTCTTAAGAGAGCAGGGCTTCACCACCTTTGCCCGCATCAGCGAAGGGCTGGACAAAGCCCAGCAGTTTCGTTCTGTAGGCAATCCCAGCACGGGCCTGCCTCAGCAGAGTTTATGGGAAGATGGCGAAAGCTTCCTAAAACAGCAAACTGTTAAGCCCAATATGATCATAAAAATGCAGATCGTAGATTAAGAAAACCGATCTTGCCTGCCTACACCCTACAGGTAAACTTTTGACGAATAGTTATCTTATGCTATAGGCCAAACTATATGCGGGCGTGAGAGCGGTGATGATTGTATGCAAGCTGCCTCTCCCCTGTCAGCGAAGCTTAAGTAAATGGCTTTGAAGCCTTAGTAAATGGCGCTTGGCGAATACAGAGCAAAAGGTTAAAGAATAGTTAATTAATAAACTTGACTAATAAAGAAGGCAATGTACTGCTACGCTCCGAAAACAAACTATTGTAATGCGCTAAAAATGCGCTAAAAAAAGAGTCACGCTTTAGGCCTTTAACTTGAAGCCTAGCGGGCAGGTGTCGGCGCTAAACGTCGCAGCATAAGCATGGAAAGGCAAGCAATCATGAAATTATACAAGTACATCTTAATTGCGGGTTTGTTATGCTCCATGAGTCAGCCGCTCTTGGCTGATAACAATCTTTACACTCAAGCCCTGGAAGCTTATCAGAAAAAGGACTACAAACTGGCTAATAGGCTCATAGATCAGTTCATTGAAGCCAACCCGGACAACCCCAACGGCCACGAGGCTAAAGCCATGATTTTGGCCAATATGAGCTATTACGTTAAAGCTTTGGCCCAGCTCAAACAGGTACTCGAACTAAGTCCTAAAAATCACCGCGCTGCCGAATCTTACGGTGCCATTCTGCAGCGTGCCATCAACTATCACGTAAAAAACGGCAAGTTTGATGAAGCTGTGGAATTAGCTCAGCAAAGCATAGGCGTCATACCCGAGTATCAGGCTACCAGCAAAGGGCAGGCTGCCGCCAGCTATGCCTGCGGCATCGCCTATTTTGAGCGCTGGTGCAAAACTGACAATCCCGAAGATTACACGAATTACGTGAACTTCATGAAAAAAGTCTGCGATCTGGACCCCGTGTCTCCGACAGGCGAGATCATGACCGGCATTGGTGCCTACAACAACGGCGATTATCAGAACGCTCTCAATCATTTCCAAGTTGCTAAAACGCTGCGCTCTTCCAACCCCACGGCCATTATGTGGAGCGGGCTGGCCTATTCGGCCTTGGGTTCTTACGATTTAGCTATGCCCGAATTGACTGCCGCGAAAAAGACCTTCAGCAGCAACCCCAACATCTCCGCTTCTATTGCCGATGTCTATGTAGCTCAGGGCGACTATGAAAACGCCAAAATTGAATATATGTCCGCCCGCAGCCTCAAACCGCACAACGGCGATCTGCACTACGCGCTGTCCAATCTCTTTATGATGACGGGAACAGCAGCGGAGGGAATTAATCTCTTAAAAGAAGAGATTAGCCAAGACCCCAACTTCCAAAGTTTCTATCATTTAGCGCTAATGCAGCACCAAATGGGCGATTACGCCAGCGCACTGGCGACCTGCCAGCAGGGCTTGTCGGTGGCTTCGGCACCCTGGGAACGCACGCAGCTCAACACTCTGCGCGCCCTCATCGCTTTCGACCAGAATCCCGCTCAGACAGAAGTTAAGCTGTCCGACGCCGATCTCAAAGCTCTGGAAGAGCGTCAGGACCCCGCTTACTGGGTATATATGAGCTACACAGATCCTAAAGAACCGCAGCGCGAATTAAACGCCCGCAAAGCCCTGCGCGAAGTTGGGCCGCACAACCGCTGGCTTCACGCGCAGGCCTTCAAATCTCTGTCCCTCAACAAGCAGGAAGCCAAGCAGCCCGTCTGGGCCTTGGAAGCGCTGAACCAAGCCTGGATGCGCACTCCGCAAGGTTCCCAATCTTTAGACTCCATGAAAAAGCGTTTTGATGTGCTCAAGGCCGAAGCTATTGACTATTTAGGCAAAGAGGTGCTAAAGGCGGGCAAGAACAAAGATGCCAACGGCGCGGCGCGTCTGGCCCAGCTGCAAGCTCAGCTGCAGGCTGTGCAAAATGCTTCTTTGGGCAATCCCGGCAGCCGTTTCCTGCCCACCATGCGGGCCCCCGAATCATGCCCCATGATCGTACCCGCTGAGACCGATCCTTCCTTGGCCAACCTGTGCAACGCCTACAGCGAGCCCATCAGATGGATGGTATTTAAAGATACCACTAACTAGCGGCCCCGCAGCCTTTAGCAGCAGCATACAGACCTTAAGATTATTCCAACTGTCTATTTGCTTCTGCCAACGTTCAGCTGTATCTGCCAACTGAATAAGAAACGTGCACAAGTAATTTTCAGCCCTTCCGCATATGAAGCGGAAGGGTCTTTTTTAACATTTTTACTATTTACTTTAATTGCCGTCGTATTGATATAGAGGATGAACTGCATAGTCAAGTCAGCTATTTTGCAAACAGTATTGCGAGGTCAATCATGGATAAAGTTTCTGGCAGCAATAATAATACTCAGGTATATGCCAATCAGAACAGCGCACAGGTGCAGCAGACCGACAGCCAGGCCAGGGAAACCGACAGTGCTGCCAGCAGCAGTTCAGGAGTTCAGGAACAGGAAGACGCGGCTGAGATCAGCGTTTTCGGCAATAATAATGAAGATGAAGAAATCGTAGAATTCGTCGATTTAGATGACGACGAAAATGAAATTCCCTACACCGAAGAGGAAATGAGTGCGCTGGGCTACGCCGATGAAGACGATGATCTTATCATAGAAGAAGTAATTTTAGATGATAATGAATTGGCTGTAAGCGAAGTGCGCGGAGACGAATTCTTGCAGAGCGAAGAATACTTCCAGCGGCTTAGCGCTGTCATGGAGAAACAAGAGAACTGCCAAGTCCTCTATAACAATGTTAAAAATACCAAGCAGCGCAATTACATCAAAAATCACACAGAAGATTATATCAGCATGAAGAAAAATGGCTACGATGACTTTTATGATTTCATGGCCGAACATGATGGTATAACGAAAGAAGAGGCCAAAGCCTATGTGGAGAGCAGACTGCAGGAAGTGAAAGAACAATACGAAGGACGTGCAGTAGCCTGCATGAGCGCTCTCACCATTATGGAAATAGCTGCTGATTATGGGGTGAAATTACCTTACAACGATGCCAGTACCCCTAGTCACCTTGCCAAAGATATTGATCCAGCCGTTGAATCTGACTGCGCTAACTTCGTCAGCTGGGCACTGGACCAGGCGCACCCGGACGATATTTATTCCATGAATGTTGGCCAGCTAGGCCTAGGTTACTCCAACGACGATATCAACGTAAAAAATACCAAAGATTACACTTCACTTCAGGCCGGTGACGTATATACCAATGGCTCTCAGCACGCGATGATGATCGTTTACAATAATCCAGAAAAAGGTATCATCATTCTCGCCGAATCTTCGGATCAGCTGAACGGTGTACAGATGCGGGAATTAACTTACGAACAGGCTCAGAAGAACAGAAAAGATGGCTACACTGGGGTTAATGCCAGCACAGTGTACGATGGCACAGCCAACTGCTACAATTATGGCCGCACTCACTGATTTGCTATAAACAGCCGTCTTACATTTATACCATCGATTAAAGGCTGGTCAGCCCCCATAGCGAAGCAAAACGCATGGATCAAGACCAGCCTTTAACTTTGCACATCACCACCGTCGATCTCACTCCCTGGTGCTTTCTGCGCTCCTGGTTTCGCTGCCTTAGAGAGCACGGCTATCCCGTGGTTTTAGCCTGCACGGTCACCAAGTTTCGCGCCGATCTCGAAGCCAGCGGCGCTGAAGTCATCGACATCCCCATCGCCAGACGCATCTCTCCCCTCCAGGACTTTATCTCCCTGCTGAAACTCATCCGGCTTATTCGCCGCCTGCGCCCCCAACTGGTGCACACTCACACTTCCAAAGCTGGCTTTATCGGACGCCTAGCCGCCCGTCTCTGCGGAGTGCCCCACATCGTCCACACAGTTCACGAACTGCCGCAAAACGCCGCCCACAGTCCCTGGCTCATCAAATTCTATCAATATTTGGAAAAGTTCGCCGCCCAATATCTCTGCGACCATCTGATCACCGTATCTCAGCCGAATTACCAGCAAATAACCTCCTTAGGAATAGCTTCTCCCGAAAAACTCACCTTAATCCGCGAAGGGCTGGACCACAGCAAATACGAGCCCTATCACAGGCAGAACGCTCCCGGGCAGCGCAGCGCCGCTGAGATACGCGCGGAATTTGCGGTACCCGATGGCGCTCCGCTCATCTGTTCGGTAGGCAGGCTAGAAGAAGCCAAAGGCCATAGCGATCTGCTGCGCGCTTTTCAGCAAGTCAGCGCCATTTTGCCTCAGGCGCGTTTAGTCATCGTAGGCGGTGGGCACCTTCAGGGGCAGCTGCAGAAAGAGCTCCTAGAGCTGGGGCTGCAGGGGCACGCAGTTCTAGCGGGATGGCGCGACGATATGCTGGACATCTTGGCTGCCTGCGATTTATACGCTCTGGCCTCCCATTATGAAGGCTTAGGCATCGCCACCATGGAAGCCATGGCCTTAGAGCGCCCCGTGGTCTGCACCGGAGTGGGCGGTGTGCTTGACGTGGTCATCGACGGAGTTACAGGGCATCTGGCCCCCGCTCACAATCCCCGGGCTTTTGCAGAAAAAATGCTCGATCTGCTGAACAATCCAGACAAAGCCCGTCAGTTTGCCGAAGCGGGCTATAGACGGGTACAGGAAGAATTTCACGATGATACCGCCAATAAAGCGACCCTGGCGCTTTATCGCGAGATTATGAGCCGCTAAATCATCATGATTTTCCCCTGCCTAAAAAGCCGCTGCTTCACAGCCCGCCTTATCAGCGCCGTATCAGCAATGCTGTGCTAAATGGCCTTGTTCCCAGCCAGCTTTAGAGCAGCAAACTACAGATGGGGCAGTTAGCCGCCTCGTGCTGGCGAGCGGGACAGTATTCGCGCCCAAAATAAATCAGCTGCAGATGGCGGCGATACCAGTCAGCGGGCGGAAACAGCTCTTTTAAATCGGCTTCTATCTGCTTCACGTCTGCGCTGGCGCTCAGCCCCCAGCGCTGCGCCAGGCGCCGGATATGCGTATCTACGGGAAATGCCGGAACGCCAAAGGCCAGCGCCATCACTACAGAAGCGGTTTTATGGCCGACCCCGGGCAGGCTTTCCAGCTCAGCAAAAGTGCGCGGAACTTCTCCAGCAAATTCTCGGCAGAGTTTTTGACTTAGAGCCGCGAGATTGCGCGACTTCGTAGGGGCTAAGCCTAAGCTGACAATAATGGGCAGAATTCCTTTCTCACCTAAAGCGGCCATAGCTTCAGGGGTGCTGGCTCGGGAGAAAAGCTCAGGAGTTACCGCATTGACTTTTTTGTCAGTGCACTGCGCTGACAGCAGCGTGGCCACCAAAAGAGTAAAGGGATTAATAAAATCTAAAGTTGGCTTTACCTGGGGATAAATTCTATCGAGTACTCCAGCTACAAGTTCAGCGCGGCGCTGGCGTTCATTAGGGGAACTGCCATAATTATTCGACATCGATAATCCTCGCTCTCGGTTCACTGTCATCATTATCTTCGCGGCGCTGCGAAGCAGCTACATTGCGGAAGAGGGTTTCCGTGTCGATATTAGCTCCCTGTCTAGGCGCAGCTTGCTGAGGCACTAAACGCACTAAGCGCCAGCCCATAGCCCCCGGGACCAAAACCAGGCGCTCGCCGCTGGGCAAAAGCACGCCCTGCCTCCAATCGACGCTGCTGCCCCCATATTGAGCGGCCATCTGGCGCATCATCTCTCTCTGGCGTATCATATTGAGTTCATCGCTTCCGCCTTTCCACACGAAGAAAGCGATGAACATCAGCATCATACTTCCCCGCCCCGTCAAGCCGTAAACGAAAAAACCGGCCGCCAAAAATTTAGCCACATACACGGCGATCTCCGTCGCTCTGAGATAGGGAAATTTAAATCCCAATAAGGCGCGCAGCACACGGCCACCATCCATGGGAAAAGCCGGCAGCAAATTAAAGCCCAGCAAACCTAAGTTCAGCATTATCAGCCAATGCAGCAGCAGATCGATCAAACCAGCCTCCCAGCTGCCCCAGCCCAAGCTAAAAGCAACTCCGCTGTACAAATAGCGGATGCCGGAGAACAAAGCCGCCAACAGCAGATTTACCGCCGGGCCAGCTAAAGCCACCACCAGCTCTTCTTTGGGCTTTTCCGGCATACGCTGCAGGCTAGCCACGCCGCCAATGGGCAAAAGCATAATATTGCGCGTCGCAATGCCAAAATGCTTAGCCGCCAGCGAATGACCCATTTCGTGCATGACCACAATGGTAAAAGTAATCAGCACCAAACCCACTTCAAAAAGAGCAAACATCATGCTGTCAGTTTTCAGCAAACCACTAATCAGAAAATAACCCAGCAACAAAAAGAAAGTTACGTGAACATATAGGTCTATTCCCAGCAATTTGCCGCATTTATATGACCAACGCATAATGCACCTCAATGTTATCGACTATTTTGTTAACTAATTAATCAATCAATACAAATTTGTACGACGCTGCTCCAACTCTACCTGCCGTTTTACGATCAGCAGCGTTCTCACAGCCTGTCTGCAGAAGGATAGATAATCCCTCAAAAAACAAATTCCCGCTGCAGGCGAGGAATTCCAATCCAAGCCAAGCTGTTTTCCACCAATTCCTTTAACGGCCCCCGCTGACAGGTAAACGGCGGCAAAGAATTGATAATATTTCGTCCGTAATATTTGGTCTCTAAGCGCGAATCTAAAATCAAAACGACTCCCCTGTCTTCAGTGCTGCGGATTAGTCTGCCCATACCCTGGCGCAGTTTGGTAATCGCCAAGGGGATTTGGTACTCTAAAAAAGGATTGCCGCCCTTTTCCTCCACGCTGGCAATTCTGGCTTTGTGAATGGGTTCTTCGGGAGATACGAAAGGCAGTTTAAACACTATTACGCACTGCAGGGCGTCGCCTTTAACGTCTATGCCCTCCCAAAATGAATCGGCACCTAGCAAGAGGCATTTAGGTTCCGTGCTAAAAGTATGGGCTAACGCACTGCGCTCACCTTGTCCCTGAATTAGAACGCGAATTCCACTGCTCAGCAAACGCTGCGAGAGCAGTTCCCCCATAAACTGCAGCGATGCGTTCGAAGTGAACAGCATCAAAGTTCTTCCCTGCAAAGCGGTAATTAAATCGGCTAAAGGTTCTATAAGCCCAGTCTGTATCCAGCCCGCAGCGCTTTTAGTGAGATAATCGGGCAAGTCGGTAGCTACAGCCAGAAGTGCCTGTCGGCGGTAATCAAAGGGACTATCGCAGCTCAGCGTTTTAATGGCTTCTTTTTCGTTTTCGGTAGCTGAAGGCAAAGATAGGCCTATACTATGCAGAAAAAAATCCATTTTATTGCGGATTTTTAAAGTTGCTGACGCTAATATTAATGATCTAGCATTTTTGAAGAGGTATTCATTTAAACTGGGTCCTATATGCAGCAGGGCCGATTTCAGGCCAACGTCGATGTATTCGGTTTCCTGCCCCAAACGCGGCCTAGCATACCGGATAGTCTCTACCCAATTGATCCAGATTTCGTCTTCTATGTCTAGGCTATGCTGCAGCGCTTCCCGCAAATAGACAACCTGCTCGCGGGCTAGAGCTATATCTTCGCTCAATTCCTGAAGCGCATTATCTTCCCCAGCCTTGGCTAGGTGCTCAGCTTCGCTAAGCAAATCCGCACAGGATTGCAAACGGCTCAATACGCGCTGAGCTTCTTCCCCCAGGCTAATCCCGTACTCACCGGCATCGTCGAGCATACGCTGGTCAAGCGTCATTTTTCCGCCATTTTGGCCTAAACTGACCGAAAAAGTATCCCGCAAACGGTCAAACAGCTGAAACAGTTCATCACGCAGATTGTCCAAACAGCCGTATTCCAGACGATCAAGCACGCTGATCCAGGCGCTGTGATTAGGCAGATCGCGGCCTTCATTAATAGCCATGTGCAGCCGCGTCAGCAAAGATTCCTCGCCGGGGCGCTCCTCGGAATTCTGGACTTTATTAAGTATCTGTAAGCATTCACCGCGCATAAACTTATAGCTGAGCTGCTGCGTAGCCACGTCTTCAATATGGTGAGCTTCATCAAAAATAAGGATTTCTTGGCTAGGCAGCAAACCACTGGCTCCGTCCCGGCGCAGTGAAGCATCGGCGAGTACCAGCGAATGATTGGCTACGATAATATGGGCGGTAAACAAGTTGCGGCGGTTCTGGTACAGGAAACAATCGTTATAGAATGGACAGCGTTTCTTGGGACACATCCATTTATCGCAGCGCACCAAAGCCCAAGTGGCGGCATCGACATTGCACTCGGACTTTGTCCCCGCTAAATCGGCGGCTTCGGGGTCTTCTTCAGCGGCGAATAAACTGTAACGGTCGTCGATGCGGGTGACCACCGCCGCCACCCTGTCCAGCATCGTTCTCTGAGCAGATGTCAATTCTTGACGCTGCTTGAGCGCAAACGCCAGACGGCGGCGGCAAATATAATTAGTCATGCCCAAGGCTTCAGTTACGCGCAGAGAAGCGCCATACTGTTCCTTGAGCAGTTCCAGCACAAAAGGAACATCTTTGCGCATCAGCTGTCCCTGCAGATTGATCGTTTTTGTTGAAATGACCGGAGCGTTCTCACCGCCCTGAAGGCGCCACAAGGCGGCGGGAATCAGGTAGGCCAAGGATTTGCCCACGCCGGTTCCGGCTTCTACGGCTAATTTATGGCCTTCCCAAAGGGCCTCAGCCACGGCCAGCGCCATATCCACCTGACCAGGACGCACCTGAGACTGCATTTTCTGAGGGATAATCTCTGCAAAAAGACGATTAATCTCTTTATAATACCATTCCTGGGTGCATTCCATCAGAGAATCCTCTCCTCTACGGCCAAAATTCAAAAGCTTGCTTATGCGCGGACATGATCGTGGCGGTAATTGTACATGAGTCAGCATTTCCCATGTCATTGAGCCTTAACTAAATGACATGGGCGAGAAAAAGGTAATATCATTGAGTTAGCGATCAGCTAACTTGTGAACTATCTGACTCCCCCTAAAGGATGGGAGGGGGAGATGTCGCGGCTGCGACAGAGGGGGTGCCCAAGACTGTTGGGGAATTGAGGTCTAACTTGTGTCATATGCTTGCTTGTGCGCGGACATGATCGTGGCGGTAATTGTACATGAGTCAACATTTCCCATGTCATTGAGCCTTAACTAAATGACATGGGCGAGAAA
>JAUNIO010000075.1 GCA_030535355.1 bacterium
AGGGGGAGTCAGATAGTTTCGCAGGTTAGCTGATCGCTAACTAAATGATATTACCCTAAGTATCTTAGCAATATAAGCAGTACCAAAATTAGAATAGTATTAAAAAAGCCAGAAAGCCTGCGGCGTGTATGCTGCCGCAGGCTTTCTAAGCACTTGCTGCCTAATCAGTTGCCTTTAATTATTGGGATTGAAGAAATCAATGCCGACATGGATCAGCATACATAGACCGGAAACGATCAGCAAGGCCGGAGCCGCCACGGGACAGCAGGCCGCCGCGATAGCCAAACCGCCAGAGGCTATTTCGAAACCGCCGGAAGCAATTCCCCAGCCATCGCCGTTCTCAATAGCTTCATACGTATCCAAAATACCCGAGAAAGCGGTCAACGCTCCCCCGACACCGCCGGCGACTCTGGCCGCATTGCCCATAAACGCCGGGATTTTACTGCTGGAAGAGTAGAGGCTCTTGGCCGCATTGGCCGCTGAGCCAGCGCCACTGGCTATGTCTCCGGCACCGCCGACGACCTTAGAAAGACTCCCGCTGTTAACCCCGTTGACAATCTGCGCTATACCGGAGACTCCGCCTAAGATGCCCCCGGCGATACCAGCTTTATTGAGCCATTTGCTCAAGACTTCGACTTTATCGGCGGGGATGTGCAGTTTGGAAGCCAGCTGCTCTAATTTCTGCGCGGCCGTGTTGCCTTTGCCCAGCACGGTAGCTGTCTTATCGCTGACATCGAGGGCTGTTTCAATGGGATCGCCGTTTTCATCGACCTGTCCCTGAGCTTCTAAGAGCTTTTCCGCGTCCATAGCCAAAGCGGTGGCGACGTCTACTTCTTCACCGTCAATCTGCAAGGTCTGCATTAGCGAGCCATCTGCGTCAATGTAATCCGTGGTAAACCAGGACCCGCCTTTAAGCGTATCCGCTCCTGCGCCGCCATAGATATGATCCGAACCGTGACCGCCGTCTATGTCGTCATCATCCGCACCGCCGTCGAGTTCATCGTCACCCCAGCCGCCTTCTATATGGTCCTTGCCATCTTCGCCGTAAATGGTATCATTGCCGCCGTCACCGTAGAGTTTATCATCACCTACACCGCCGGAAATGGTATCGTCCCCACTGCCGCCTTCAATTTTATCGTTGCCGCCCTCGCCCAAAATAACGTCGTTATCGGCACCGCCTTTAATGTTATCATTACCCTCGCCGCCGCAGATGAAATCGTCACCGCCATCGCCGTTGATCGTATCATTGCCACCATTTCCCAGGATCATGTCGTCGCCGGCCCGTCCGCGAATCTCGTCGTCGCCCTCGCCGCCGTCTAAATAGTCATTGCCGTCGCCGCCGTCCAGATAATCGTTGCCGCCATCGCCGGAGATCATATCGTCTCCGCCTCCACCTGTGATGTGATCGTCACCCTCACCGCCGGAAATAGCGTCAATACCGTCGCCGCCTTCTATCCAATCATTGCCGCCATCACCGGAAATAACGTTGTTGCCGCCCCAAACGCGAATTTCATCATCGCCTTCACCACCGAAGATGGAATCGTTGCCAAAACCGCCCTCGATGTAGTCAGCTCCATCGCCGCCATAAATGATGTTGCTATTTCCCGCACCGATGATTTCATCCCGGCCATCACCGCCGTATAGAACATTATTGCCGCGGCCACCTTCGAGGTGATCGTTGCCAGCGCCGCCATACATGTGCAGGCCCACTTCCACGTCGGGCATTACGGTGACATAGTCAGCTCCATCACCGCCGTTAATAATTAAATACTTGGCTTCTTCAGCAGTAAAGGTATGCTCTTCACCGTTTAGATAAATAGTTATGCCGCCATCTTCAGCACCATAAATTTCCATGCTGTCATCGCCGTCAGTTGCCGAGAAAACTATCAGCTGATCGGGATCGACGCCCAGTTCGGCAGCCAGCTGCCCCTTCATAGCCGCCAGATCGCTCTTGGCATAAGATTCAGCGGCCTGCTGAAGTATTTCCACCCCTTTAGCGGCAGTATCCAGGGCGGTGGCATAATCGTCGGCTGCACCCGTGAGTTCCTGCAAAGCAGCTTTATCTTCAGCGCTAAGAGCGTCGCTTTCGGAGTTTTCAGCCGCATATTTGGACAGCGCGTCCATAGCGGCAAGTTCCGGGTCAGTCCCCTCCTGCTCGGCCTTGGCTCTGGCCTCATCCATAGCCGCCAAAGCACCGTCCTGCATACTTTCGGGCAGATTGGCAAAGCTGCTGTTCACCTTGGCTCTAGCCATTTGGGCCTGGGCATCTAAGCTCTTAGAGCCCTTTTCAATAACCGCCTGGGCCTCTGGATCATCGGGGTTTTCCTCCAATCTCTGCCGGGCTAAGTCCAAGGCTTCTAGGGTCACTTCTCCGTCAATGCGGGCTTCAATGGCCAGCTTTTCGTCATCGGTCAGCTCAGCATACGGTTTGCCGTACTGCTCTTGAGCGACGGAATCCTGAGCTTTTGCCTCGGCCCCCGCCACATCAAACCCCGTCGCCGCAGCAGCTTCTTGGAAGGCGCGGTCAGCTTCCTCTTCGCGCACGGTCTGCAGCCCCTCATTCTGGGATTCCGCAGCTGCTATTTTGCCATTGATCTCGTTAAGTTCGGCTTCTTTTTCAGCTATCTGCTGTTCATAGCCCTCAAGTTCGCTCTGCAGAGCTTTTAACTCATCGTCTTCCTCTGCCGCCCTCTGCAAATCTGCATCACCCTCTAGCTGCTCTTGCTGAAAACTATCCATAGCGGCCTGCAGTGTCTGCACCGAAGCTTCAAGGTTGGCAACTTCTAGCTGCTTATTGCTTTGGCTGCGGTCCAGCTGGGCTTTAGTGCTCTGCAGCTGCTGCGCTTCAGTCTGAAGTCTCTGCAAATCAGCCTGCAGCTGCTGTAACTGCTGTTCTAAAGCAGTTTTTTGAGAATTATATTGGCTGAGCTGAGCTTCATAATTGGAATTATCTCCGCCTTCCCCGCCGCTTTCGCTGCTTTCGCCGCCGCTGGGAGGCGTAGGAGGAGTGAGCGAAGCTAACTGGCTCTGCACGTTGCTAATCTGCGAAGACACCTGCTGCTGTTGCTGGGCATTGCTATTAATTTTCTGATCGTTAGAGCTGTTTTCCTGAGTTATCTGATCCAGCTCACCCTGAGCGGTGTCCCGGGCCTCCACGGTCTGTTCGTAATTGTCCTGCACGCTCTCAAACTGATCTTTAACAGTACTATCGAGTTCATCACCCTTCTTTTCAGTGATAATCTCCTGTTTGCGCGAGCTGATTTTATTTTGGGCTTCATCTCTCTGCCCCTGAAGCCCGGCTAAGTCGCTCTGAGCCTGGGATTTCTGGCTGTACAGATCGTTAAGCCCGCCGTCGAGGTCAAAATTATCGCCCAAAGCAGAAGAAAAAGCGCCTATGCTGGAGCTATCGCTGGCAGCAGAGGCCGTAGGCGCACTGCTAACCTCGGCAGCGCTGTAACTGGTATAGACCTCAGATGCTGAACTTGCGCCGTTAATTCCCGATACTGACATTACCTGTTACCTCCAAAGCTCACAGCAGCGTATTATTGCAAGACTAAATACGGTTAAAAGCCGCCTATAATTCGAATTTATTCTTAGCCTTAATCACTGCACCAGCGAGAAAAAACAAGACCATTCGCCTAAATTTTCCATAAAAAAACGTTCCACTCAGCCTCTACAGCTTAGCGGAACGCTAAAATTAGCAAACGCTATACCTAATTATTCTATCGATTAAAGTAATCAATACCCCAATGGATTAACGAACAGACTATGGCGATCGGACCGAATATAGCGGCACCGCCAGGAATAGCCGCCGCAATTCCTGCTACACCCGATATAGCTTGAAAAACGCCGGAAGCTGTTTGCCATCCGTCTCCGTTCTGACCGCCTTCAATGGCTTCCCAAATCCCGGAAAAAGCTGTGATAGCTCCACCCACCCCACCGGCGATTTTGGAGAAAGTTCCCAGCCTCTTCAAACCTTCGGCCGAAATCTTTGAGCCGTGGTACAGATTCTTAAATGCTCCAGTAGCTGTACTGGTACCGCTGACAAAATCGCCAGAACCGCTGGCTACTTTGCCCACATCCTGTTCTTGGACACCGTTTATAACACCCCCAACTCCGGCTGCCATACGCAAAATACCGCCAATTAAACCGGCTTTATTCAAACGCTCGCTAATCATGGGCAGCTTTTCCTGGGAAACGCCGACCTTCTGGAGTGCTTGCTGATAAAGATTAAGCTTTTCCTGGGCAGCGGCCTGAATCTTGGTAGGGTCGAACACTTTTTCGGCAAAAGACCCTACCTTTTCGCCGACTTTCCCGGCGTTATTAACTAAACCGGAAAATTTTTCCAAAGCGGAAGCATCACCAGCGGCCAAGGCCATTAAAGTGGCCATGTCCACTTCTTCGCCGTCAATTTCCATGGCCGTATTGTAATCAGCGAAATCGCCGTCGCCATCCTTATCGCGGAAATCGTTTTCAAATATAGTATTGCCGGCAAACTCGTCTTCGCCTTCTCCGCCATACAGCATATCCTTGCCTGTATAACCATCTAAATAATCGTTGCCGGCATTGCCGTAAATTTTATCGCTTCCATTATCGCCGTAGAGATGGTCGTCGCCAGCACCTCCGGAAATAATGTCATCGCCACCTCCGCCGTGAATGGTATCATTTCCCTGCTCGCCAAAGATCAAATCATTGCCTGCCCCGCCATTGATATCGTCGTCGCCTAGGCCGCCGTAAATAACATCCTCACCCTGGTCACCTGTAATGGTATCATTGCCGTCGCCGCCCAAAATTGTGTCGTTGCCTTTGCCGCCTTTAAGTGTGTCGTCACCAGCACCTCCCACAATTGTGTCGTCGCCAGCGCCGCCCTCTATGGTGTCTTTGCCATCGCCGCCTTCAATATGATCATCGCCAGCATCGCCATAAATCTCGTCGTCTCCCTCATCGCCGGAGATAATATCATTGCCATTACCCCCGCCAATCAAATCATTACCAGCACCGCCAGAGATAACATCATCGCCATCGCCGCCATCTATTTCGTCATTGCCTGCGCCGCCAGAGATGAAATCGTTACCGCCCTCAGCGAAAATTCTATCCTCGCCGGCACCGCCGTAAATCATATCGTTGCCTTCGCCGGCCCTAATAAAATCATTGCCGGCACCGCCGAAGATATGCAAATCCTGTTCTACGCCGCCGCCCCATTCAGCAGCAATAGAATCGTCGCCGGCACCGCCGTTGATAATAAGATATTTGGCTTCGTCAGCCGTATAATAGTGCTCTTCACCGTTGACTGTAACGTAGAGACCGCCGTTCCAGAAATCATTTCGGATCGATATTTCATCATCTCCGTCCGTGCCAGAAAGAACAATTAGCTGATCGACGGAAACGCCCATCTGTGCGGCTAAGTCGGCTTTCATGGCTGCCAATTCGCTATTGCTATACGATTCGGCAGCTTTCTGCAGAATTTCATTGCCTTTAGACATCGTCTCCATAGCGTCCAGATAATCTCCGGTTGCCCCGGCCATTATCTGCAGAGCGGCTATTTCTTCATCACTTAGATCGGGATTCTCGGAGATTGCAACTATGTACTGAGCCAAGGCTTCCATAGCCGCTGTTTCTGGATCAGCGCCTTCGGCGGCGTTATCTCTAGCTTCCTGCATGGCAGTCAGAGCGCCTTCCTGCAGATCGGCCGAAAGACTTTCAAAGCTACTGCCCAAATTGGCCACAGTGGCTTCCATCTGGGCATCTAAACTTCTGGCCCCTTTTTCGACCACAGCCTGAGCAGCCGCGTTCTCCGGGTCTTTTTCCAGCAGTTTGCGGGCGTGCTCCAAAGCTTCCAGGGTGACCATTCCATCAGCTCTGGCTTCGATAGCCATCTGTTCCTCAAGGGTCAGCTCTTCGTAACTCTTGCCGTACTCGTCCTGAGCCAAGGAATTCCGCGCCCGGGATTCAGCTTTTTCCGCATTGAAACCGCTGGCCTTAGCAGCTTCGTTGAACTCAAGGTCGGCCTGCTCTTCGCGGACATTCTGCAGACCTTCATTCTTGGATTCAGCTTCAGCAATCTGGCTGGTCAGGCTGGCAATTTCTGCATCTTTAGCGGACAGCTTAGCCTGCAGATCATCGTATTTCTTTTGCATCTGCTGCAATTGCCTGTCGCTTTCAAAAGCTTTGCTGACTTTTGAGCTGTCTTCAGCCTTGCCGTTCTGATATTCATCCATGCCAGCTTTGCACGTTTGCACAGTGGCATTTAACTGATTGAGTTCAGCCTGTTTGGTAGCTTTTTGACGGTCTAAGTTAGCCTTTTGAGTCTGCAGGTCTTGGGCTGTCTTTTTCAGATTATCTAATTCGGCCTGCAGATCTGCAATTTCTTGTTCTAACTGAGCTATCGCGGCGCTGTTGTCGCTGCCCTTAGACTCAGCGCTTTCCTCGCCCGCTTCACCTGCTTTTTGACCACCGCCGGATTTGGATGCAGCTCTCAGAGAAGAAAGCTTACCCTGAGCTGCACTAATCTTAGAGGAAACTGTCTGCTGCATTTGAGCGTTAGTATTGATCGCCCGATCGCTGTTGGTAACCTCTTTATTGATACTGTTCAGCTCGGACTGAGCTGTTTTCTGAGCCTGTACGCTTTGATCGTACAGTTTTTTGACATTGGCGAATTGAGTATCGCCTTCCTTATCGGGCGCTTTCTCCTGAATAATCTGCTGTTTGCGCTCGCTAATCTGAGACTGCGCGCTGTTGAGATCGCCCTGAAGCTGACCCTTTTCGCTCTCAGCCTGACTTTTTTGGCTATACAGCTTGTTGAGGTCTGCGCCGTAATCAAAGCCCTCTTTTAAATTAGAGGAAAAAGCGTTTACGCTGGCACTGTCGCTGGGTAAAGAAGTAGTTTCTTCGACGTTTTGGGTAGCAGCAGCCGCTCCCGTAGAAGCTGTGGTATAGACAGATGATGAACCGCTTACAGTAGTGCCTTGGACTTGCATAAACTTATCCTCCTAAAACTAATAAAACCCTATTTTATCAAGTATCACGACATACACTACAAAAAACAAGACTTAAAATATATATAATACAGCAGTTTACGGCTGCGGGCTATTGATTAGGCTCAGCCTATCCCCATAGCGGGCAACGCCCAATTCCCTGACTTGATCCTCGAACACAATGCTTCTCATCTCATCGCCCCAGAGCAAATACATGGCTACGAAAGCCGCTTCCTCCATGTAGTCTGGAACATACTCTACGGCATAACTGGCCAGCTGGCAAACTCCTGAAGCAGCCCACAAACAAGCGGCAGCGACAGGACAGCCGGAACAGCATACCGCCGCGATAGCTAAGCCGCCGGATACTTCAGGAGTTTCCGGTGCGGACCTGTATGATTCGGGCAGAATATCATCAATGTGCAGTTTTCCCGAGACATACACCAGATCAAAAAACTCTCGGGTTATTCCAGGCTGGCCGCTTATTTTCAGGCTTTCCTGCCAGTTAGGCAAATTGACCATACCCTCTGCGGCGGTAAAGGCGTAATTTCTATTATAGACTGCAGTCCGTCCGCTTCTTCCTTAAGTTGCTACAGCTGTTCCTGTAAAGTTGCGATGCTCGACTGCAAATCACTCTGATCTACACTGCTGCCCGCCGCAGCAAAACCACTTTCAGGCTCTCACTTGCAGCGCCATCATTTTGGGGTGTTGCTCTCAGTGAAGCTAACTGGTTTTGCAGTGCACTAATGTTCGAAGAAACACGAGATTGGTTCTGGGCATTTCTATTGATCGCCTGATCGTTGGCGCTGCTCAGCTGCCGAATCTGACTGAGCGCCTGCTGGGCTTCAGCGCGGGCGCTGACGGTCTGAGTGTACGCCTCTTGAGCACTGCCCAACGCTTCGTTTTCAGAGGAATATTCTTCGCCGCTCTGCCTGTTTTGAACTATTTCCTGCCTGCGAGCGTTGACCTTGGTCTGGACGCCGTTTTTCTGAGCCGTAATTTCGCCCAATTCGCTTTCAGTCTGGGCTTTTTCGGCTATACAGATCGCTGAGTTCGCCAGTTTAATATTCAGGACCGAAAGAACCAATGGTACTGCTGTCACTAAGTGCTGAATTAGTTTCAGCTTCGCCTGTTTCACGTGAAACATTGCCGGAAGGATTATAATCTGAATATGCGCCATAATTGGTACTTACGCTGGCAAAACTAACAGAATCAATGAACTACTTTACCCCCCAAAGCCCACTTTTTTGCCATTTCACGACATAATATCTATAGTCAAGGCCCAAGCGAGAATTTTACATTGACAAACAATAATCCGCAGCACTAACACTGCGGATTATTGTTTGTCAAGTCGTTATATTAATAATTAGGCCAAGATGCTGCTAAGCAAAAAGGTTTATACAAAAATCGATTACTCTGCATCCAGCAGAGATACCCAACATATCGGCGCGGCTCCAGAGCAAAAGCAGCAGCCAACAATAGCCGTTAAAGTCTAACGATCCGGCAAATGCAGGTTAGCTGATCGCTAACTAAACGACATTACCTATCAATCGAACAGAGAGTTTTTAGTGACAGTGGGCAACGAGGGCACGTTCAGTGACACGGTATTATTCGTCCCCAGCAAAAAGAGCAAAGGCTGATCCAAGCGCTGAGCCCAAAACTTTTCCATGTGCTCATGGCCCTCAAAAACCCGACTTTCAAAGCGGGTCCGTTCCCATTTATTCTCTTCAATAACTTTATCCATAAGGTCCTGATAAGGCCCATACGAACCGTCAAGCCCCACAGAGCCGCGATCCATATAGAGCGCACTGCCATCTATCTGAGGAAGCTTTTCTTTAACATAGCTTCGGAAAGCCGCCGCCCAAACGTCACTATCCTCCCCCAGAGATAAATCCCGCATAGACAGATGTGTGGAAAGACAGGCCGCTCCCCCGAAAATCTGTGGATATTCACACATAGCGTACAACGAGATCAGACCGCCCATGCTCGATCCCATGATAAACGTGCTCTCACGCCCAGTCAGAGGCTGATAGTGACCGTCGATAAAAGGCTTAACCTCTTTGACCAAAAACTGCAGATAAGCATCGCCCTGAAAGCGCTGTAGATCAGCTTCCTTACGCTGTTTATATGTCAAATTGCTGCCTATTTTATTGGGGAAATATTCCTGCAGACGGCTTTCCGTGTTGTCAATCGCCACAACAATACAGCGTTTTATCTTGCCTTCCGCCTGCAGCTTGCCCATGACGTCATCGGCCTGCCACTCCTGATGATTCCAGGTAGTGTCAGCATCAAAAAGCATCTGGCCGTCGTGCATGTAGAGCACGCAGCATTTTTCTCCGATTTGATATCCGTCGGGAAGCCAAACAGACACCGTGCGCTCTTTCACGTATTGTGAGGGAAATTTCGCATAAATCTCCAACTTGCCGCAGCTCACTTTAGGCTTATTTTTAATCATATGGCAACACCTCCCGGAACCAGTTTGGCATACACAGCAGCTTCTGTCAGAAGCAGAAACAGACTGCTGCGGATTAGCCCATCCCGAGCTAATTCCCGCACTCAGCAGCATAGCCGCCGTTAGATAGAACATCTTGTTTATTTTTAGCATAACTCTTGTCTGGACTCTAAAGATTGGCACGGCGCAAATCACAGCGCCATGCAGTTTTTTAACATATTAGTAATAATTGTATTGTAAACATAAATAGATAAAAAATCAAGCGCTCTCCACAGCTTTAACAAAACCGTAAGAGCGCTTGTTACATATAGATTGCTATCAGATTGCTATCCTTAATCAGGCTAGATATTATTTATTAGGATTGAAATAGTCAACTCCTAAATAAACACCCATACAGATTGCTGAAACAATCAATAGCGGAGGGCAGGCTACTCCTGCCGCTAAACTGTAAATTCCTGCAGCCACAGCTGTTCCACCAGCTGCAATTTCAAAGCCGCTAGACACTTTCGACCAGCCGTCCCCATTCTCAAAGGCATGGAAGGCGTCGGCAATTCCAGTGAAAGTAGTAACAGCCCCGCCAACGACTCCACTTACATCAGATATTGTGCCTAGAATTTTATGCCCGCTGTATATACCAGCTAGACGCTCAGACACCTTAAATGCAGTCCCGCTTGTGAGAGCGCTTACGCCACAAGCAGTATTGCCGATACCGCTCATGACATCGCCTTCAGCAAAGTCAGAAATGCCAGAGACTACGCCTAATATACCTCCAGCTATACTGGCAGCGCCGCACCACTTGCTAAGCTGCTCTATTTTATCTGCTGGAATATGGACCTTACCGCCATATTTTTTCAGAGCTTCGTCATAGTTAACTCCCAGCTCTAGCGCAGAAGCCCATGAGGCTGCATCCATACCACTAGAATTGGCAGTTCCCTCGCCCGTTTTGGCTCTCTCATCTTTCAGACCTATGAGCGCTTCAAGGTCCATATCATCTAAGCTGAACTCTTCATTGGCTACATCAGCGTTTTTGGAGATATAGTCTTTGACAAAGATGGAACCGCCATTGATTTCTTCATCTTTTGCATCACCGTACAAATAATCGCTGCCGGTTTCTCCATAAATGCTGTCAATCCCTGAGTTGCCATAAATGGTATCACTGCCGCTTCCGCCCTGCAGCCAATCATTGCCAGCATTACCCCAGATTTTATCATCGCCCATTTCGCCGTCAACGAAATCGTCGCCGTCACCGCCGCTTATGGTATCGTTTCCCGAACCGCCGTAGATAGAATCATCACCGATTCCTCCCGACAAAGTGTCCTCACCAGCGCCGCCATGAATTGTATCATTGCCGGCATCTCCCAGCACGAAATCATCGCCGTCACCGCCATTGATTTCATCATCCCCATCACCGCCGGAGATAATATCATTGCCGCCCTGGCCAAAAATCTTATCGTTGCCAAGGCCGCCTAAAATAAAGTCATCGCCACCCTGGCCATCGATATAATCATTGCCTTCGCCACCATCGACATAGTCATTGCCGCGACCGCCATAGATTTTATCATTGCCAAGGCCACCAGCGATCTTATCGTGACCATCGCCGCCGTCGATGTCGTCATCTCCATCACCGCCCGTAATGGTATCATTCCCAGCGCCGCCTTTGATAGTATCGTCACCAGCGCCGCCGTCTAATATATCATTGCCATAGCCGCCAGAAATTTTATCTTTACCGTCGCCGCCTAAGACCATATCATCGCCCCAGCCACCATCAACGGTATCATCACCTTTGCCGCCTAAAATGGTATCATTGCCATCCCAGCCATAGATTTTATCATTACCGTCACCGCCACCGATGAAATCGTTGCCAGAACCACCGTGTATTGTATCATTGCCTGCACCGCCAAAGATGTGCAAATCCTGGGTTACATCATAATCAGCATAAATCGTATCATTGCCTTTACCGCCGTCGATGAGCAGATACTGGGCTTCTTCTGCGGTAAATTCATGCAATTCATTACCAACCCAAACACACAAACCACCATCAGGGCCATTGCTAATCTGAATGTCATCATTGCCGTCACCTGCCGACAAAACAATTATTTTATCGACATCTACGCCCTTTTCAGCAGCCAGCTGAGCCTTCATAGTCAGCAAATCGCTGTTAGCCATAGCCTCAGCAGCTTCATTCAAAACTTCAACTCCGTCAGCGGAACACTCTCTTGAGTCGATATATTGACCTGCTGCTCCAGTTATGTCATCCAGCGCAGCCAGCTCTTCTTCACTATAATCTTCCGGATTAACGTTCTCTTCTAAATAAGCGGATAGCGCTTCCATAGCGGCCACTTCTGGATCGGTACCGGCAGGCGCATTCTGGCGGGCAGCTTCCATAGCCGCTGTTGCTCCATCCTGCAAGCCAGCAGGCATATTATCCAGGCTGCCATACAAATTAGAACGCGCCGATAATTCCTGAGCATCCAAATATTTAGCGCCTTGTTCGATAACTGCCTGAGCTGCAGCATTGTCGGGATCATTCTTGAGTATTTCGCGGGCAGATTCCATCGCCGCCAATGTGACTTCCCCAGCAACGCGCGTTTCCAAAGAATCCTTTTCCTCATCGGTCAGTTCTGAGTAACGCTTGCCGAATACGTCCCGGGCAGCAATACTTTGCGCCGTCGTTTCAGCGTCCTCAACATCAAAATCCATATTAGAAGCAGCTGACTGGAAATCACCTTCGGCATCTTCCAAGCGGGCAGACTGCAAAGCGGAATTCTTAGCCTCGGCTTCGGCGATTTGACTTTCCAGCTGACTGAGAGCAGCTTCTTTAGCTGTTATCTGTCCTTCTAAATCGTCAAGCTGACCCTGTAAATCCTGCAATTGGCCGTCATTCTCAAAATCGCTCTGCAGTTTAGGGTCTTCATCAGCTCTGGCCTGCTGCGCTTCATTGAGCTGCTGCTGAATGACCTGAATTTCCATATCCAGCTGGGAAACTTCATTCTGCTTTGTACCCTGCTGGCGCTCCAGCTGAACCTTTTCATTCTGTAAATTTTGCGCTTCAGCTTTTAATCTATTTAGCTCTGCATTTAGCTCAGATATTCTAGCCTCTAATGCGGCTATCGCGCCGCTGTTATCAACTCCCTGTGAGCCGGAAGCCTGCGCATCGGAACTGCCCTCCGCTTGTTTACTGCCACCGCTTGACTGAGCCGCTTTCAAGGAAGAGAGCTGACTCTGAGCTGCACTAATACTAGAAGACACAGATTGCTGCTGCTGAGCATTGCTGTTTATCTGCTGATCTTTAGCACTGCACTGAGTGCCTAAAGAGGTGAGTTCCTGCTGCGCAGTGTTCTTAGCCTGCACTTTTTCATTGTAAGCAGTCTGAACAGCTTCTAGCTGCTTATTACTCTCTTGACCAGCTTCAGTCGTAGTCCTCTTCTCGGTCAGTTCCTGCCTGCGCTCATTAATTTTCCCCTGAGCTTCATCTCTTTGCCCTTTGAGCTCGCCTAGCTCACCTTCAGCCTGAGCTTTCTGCTCGTACAGGGCGTTCATATCGCCCTCCATATCGAAATCAGTTCCGACACTGGAAAAGGAGCTGATGTTAGAAGCATCGCTAGGCCCGGAACTTTCCCCAGCACTGCCAACAGCAGCAGATGAACCGGCAGAACCAGCCGAACGCGCAGAGGACACATAACCGCCTCCGTCAGCCACCATCATATTGTAATTTGCGTTAACACCAGCCATGATTATTTTCCTTCCTAAACCTAATTATTTAAACCTACTTATTCACATCATTTATCACGACATTAACGAAGTTTATCAATCACAATTTACATAAAATTTACAAACAAAAAGAAACACCTTGCGAAAAGCGCCCCGCAAGATGTTTCTCTGCATTATGCCGGAATGTTATTAATTAAAACCGATATCTCCGGCGATATAGTTCTTTAGCTCACCGTGAGCGCAGTCGTACTCCCGATAAGAGACATTATAGTATTGCTCAGACAGGTCTTCGCCCGCTTTTCTGGTCACGCCGGTGATGGACAAACCGCCCTGATCGCCGTTGCGATCGCGCTGGCAAAGCTTTAACACATCTTCTTCAGATGTAGCTCTTCTTGTAAAGCTGCTGAGTTTCTTCTCATCTTCAGCTTTATGGGCGGTAGAGCTGTAGATTTCCAGATTGAAATCGTTGGGATGAGATTCGGCCAAGCCCGCCAGCAGCTGCTGACCGCCGGTGCGGGGAACGGCGTCGAAGAGGCGCAGAGTAACGTCCTGGTCCTCCTGCAAAGCTCCGGCTTCGCCATTCAGGATGCTTTCAGCAGCATGCACGCCGCAGTAACCGCCAGCGCTATGGCAGGTGATGCCTATGTCATTGCCGTGCTCCACGAACGGACGGGCCGCTTCGCAAGCCAGCTGAGTTTGCGCATCCTTGCCCCATTTGGCCGAGCAGTCTTCACCGGATTTCACATTCAGCTCAAAGACGACCAAGTTGGCGTCGCCGGAATGGCCCTCGAAAGGACTCTTGCCCGTATTGCTGACCGGATTGTCGCCCTGGCCGTGCATGAACATTTCCGTGTTCTGAGCGCCGATGTCCCCCCATTTCACGGCGATCTGCATATCGCCCTTCTTCATAATCATGTCGTAGCCGCTGTCCCTAACATCGACCATGCTCCAGCCCTGCTCCAGCAAGGGAGCGCTGTAAGCGGCGTTCATCTGCTCGATGTAAAGCGGGCGATCTTCTTCACCTAAAGTGGGATCAACGCCCTCCCAGGCCGTACCATTGACCGCAGCTTCTTCATTGGCCTCGCCTGCCTCGTCAACGGCAGCTACTTCGGTCTCGGCAGCCTGATCGGCGGCCTGAGTTCCGGCAGCGTCAGCAGAGGCATCTGTAGCGGCAACATCAGCAGCGGGAGCATCTGCGGCAGCGGCTTCAGCGGTGGTGTCGGCCTGATCGGCAGCCTCGGTCCCCGCAGCATCGGCAGAGGCGTCTGTAGTGGCGGCATCAGCAGCGGGTGCGTCGGTGGCAACGGCATCAGTAGCAGCAGCTGTTTCAGTTAAGCCTGCTTCAGCCAAAAGAGCATTGCCATCATTAACCCTCTGCAGCGCCTGGGCATAACCGTCAGTCCTGGCAGCGATCTCCTGCAGAGAGGCCTGTTCTTCGGGGTTGAGTTCTTCGTTGCCGGCACTTTCGTTAACATATTCGGCCAGAGTGCTGAAGTAGGCGACCTTGGGGTCTTCTCCCTTATCCTTGGCTTCCTGCATGGCTTCATTAGCGGCGGCCTCAGCATCGGCCTGAACGCTCTGAGGGAGATTCCCATAGGCCTCTTGGAATTCCAATAAGGCAACGTCTTCCTGAGCATCTAAGCTTTCCTGGCCTCGCGCCAAAACATCTCTAGCTGCCTGGTTGTTGGAGTCCTCCTGGAGAATGGCCCGGGCCTGCTCCATGGTGGAAGCGGTAACGCGCCCATCGACCTCCAGCTCGATGGCCTGCCGCTCAGCGTCGGAAAGCTCACTATAAGCTTTGCCGTATCTCTCCTGAGCCACGGTCTCCTGAGTATTGGCAGTGGTGCCCTGGATGTCCAAGTCAGCCGCTTGAGCGGATGCCTGCAAAGCCGCGTCGGTTTCCTCTTTGCGCATGGCTGCGATAGCTTTATCCTGTCCCTCGACCTCGGATATCTTAGTGTCTATATTAGCTATGCTCTCTTCTTTTTGGGCTATCTGATTTTCCAGCTTGGAAACTTCTTGCTCCAGCTTCTTCAGGTCTTTGTTATTATCCAGAGCTCTCTGAACGTCGGGATTTTGCCGCAGAGCTTCCATGGCCGTATCCATTTTACTCTGAGCCTCTGCCAAAATGGTATCCTGCTTCTGAATCTCGGCTTCTTTAGCAGCCTTGGTCTGGGCCAGCGTCTGCTTTTCAGTCTCGAGTTCGGTGTGCTTGTTATCTAACTCGGTCTTTTTAGTCTGCAGCTCAGTTATGCGGGCTTCTATTTGCGCTTTCTTCTCGTTGTAAGCAGCTAACTTCTGATCGTAAGCTGCCTTGGCACTGCCGTCTTCATCCTCTCCGCTGGGGGCTTCAGGCATCTGCAAAGAAGCTAACTCGTTTTGGGCCGCGCTGAGATCGGCATCAGTCTTAGCCCGATTCTGAGCATTGGTGCACAGCTCCTGTTCGTTGAGACAGGACTTCTGCTCGGTAAGGGTCAGCTCTTTCTGAGCATCCTGTTTGGCAGTGTTGGCCGTAGCATATTCAGCTTTAGCTTTGTTGTAATCTTCCAGGCTCTGAGCTTCAGCTTCAGAGGCCTTATCGCCCAAAGCCTCTTCCGCGATCTTGCCCTTGAGTTCGTTGATCTCGCCCTTCTTGCTGGCCAGCTCGTTTTTAAGTTTGCCCAGCTCCCCCTGTTCCTGGGATTTAAGCTGCTGCAAATCGTCGATATTGTCGGGGAGATTGCTCTGATTGGTTTGCTGGGTATTGTTGGGGCCGTTGGTGGAACTGGAACTGCTGGCACTGCCAGTTTCTTGGGCCTGCTGAGCTTCCTGAGCTGCAGCTATTTCTGCTTCAGCGACGTTGAAAGCTCCCAAGGCCTCGTTAATGCCGTTAAACTGCTCTTCAGAGAGATGGTCGATACCCAAATCATTTAGAGTTTGGCCCAGATGCGAATCTCCACCGTTTTTGTACTTCTCGATCTCTCCGCTGAGATACTCGTTGATTTCATCATTGGTCAGAGGGGGATCGCCATTGGCTTCGCGCTCAGCGTTGACAGAATTCAAGTTGTAAAGCAGCTCGGTGAGGTCTTTGCTCTGCTGCTCGGTCAGATTATTGGGATCGAGGCCAAATAGCGAGGCGATGTTGTCCTTAGTGAAAGTCTGAGAAAATCTGTCAAATTTCTCAGCTTCGGCAGCATTTTCCGTTAAGTCGATGCTGTCTATGCTCATATTCTCTAAGGTAGGAAGGGAAGCCAGATATCTCGCCTCTTTATCGGCTAAGACATCGTTGAAGGCACTGTTCATCGTGGCCTGGGCCATTTCCCAAAAAGAACCAAAATCGGAGAAGTTAAAATTGCCTACAGAAAAACTCATTGACGGCCTCCGCTGAATAATCTTTTTTAAGAATTATTACCGAGTAATGCAAGTAAAGCACCGCGCCTCGTTAAAAAACGCTGTCAACAAAAAATGCTTTAAACCTTGAGCGCACAGAATGATGCGATTAATGCCAATAGAAAAATTATTGCCATTAATAACAGCTGTTAGTAAACATTAAAAATATATCAATAATTAAAAATATTTGTATATAATATTATTTTTCTATAAAATTAGT
>JAUNIO010000076.1 GCA_030535355.1 bacterium
ATGAGTCAACATTTCCCATGTCATTGAGCCTTAACTAAATGACATGGGCGAGAAAGGGTATGTTTCATAACTAAGGGAAATTATACCTTTATGACCGAATCAGTGCCTAACAGTTCTAGAGTTAGCAGTAATATCCCCCGGAATTGGCTAATACTTATTTCTTTCTGCGCTCTGCTGATACGTTTAATTGCCGCCTATATTCAGCCGCCATTCTTAGATGAAGGATACGTATTCTTTACTACTAAGGCTAGTTTGCCCCAGCTCATTAACGAGTTAAAAATAGATGCCCATCCCCCCACCTACAATTTGCTGATATATCCACTTGTCAGAATTACTTCTTCCATTTTTCTCCTTCGGCTGCCCCAAGTTCTCTTGTCTTTGCCAGCCTTATGGTTGGTGTACCACATCACCAAACGCTTTTATTCAGAAAAGATAGCCCTGACAGTAACCTGGATATATGCTTTGAACCACTCAGTTTGGATAACGGACGCTCAGCTCCGCTCCTATGGTCCCCTAAGCTTCTGTCTGCTCCTAGTCTGGCTGGGTATGCTGAATATGCGCCGCGGAGACAGCCCTCTAGCTTCCATTCTGCCTAATAAGCCCCGCTTAGGCTGGATGATATTTACTTTAGCAGGCACAGCAGCTGCAAGTCTGCATATTTTAGGATGCCTGGCCCTAGGAGCTGCCATTATATTCAGCTTGTATCTAACGCCAAATATGCGCAAAAACGCATTAATTTCTCTATTTACCAGCATTATACCTTGCTGCATCTGGTTTTTATGGAGCCGTTTAACTCCGCATTTTGCAGGCGAATCGTTAATCGGGGAACAGAAATTAATGCACTCTGCCTGGCATGGCTTTCTCGCTTCACCTCTAAACATTTTAGGCTGTTGGGATTTCGCCTCATTTCACAGCATCTTATCTGACATAGATGCCATGCAGCCTTACACCAAGTACATACTCTTCATATTTATTATTGCCAATATAATTATTACTCTGCTATTTTTCAGCGGCTGGCACACTTTTGCCAAAGAACAGCCTTGGGAAGCGCACTTTTTAGGCATTTCCGTTATGCTGCCTTTTTTCATTCTCCTCATCGGCGATAAGCTATCTTTTTTATTCTTCCAGCCCCGCTATATGACGCCATTCGTAGTGCCATTCCTACTGCTCATTATACAAGCTAAAAACAATCTCAGGCACTGGCTGCTCAACGCAGTTCTCATAGTCAATGCCCTCAACTGTTTATTGTTTCCCTTATGCCCATTTATGTGGAATCAGAACTGGCAGCCGACTTTTGAGTTCATCCAAAGCACGCAGCAGCCTAACGACACCATTGCCGTAACCGATCCGTATTCCATCTACGGATTCGCCTACGCCTATGATCCCGATAATATTAAGTTTATCTTTCAAGACAGCCAATACAGCAATGTAGCCATAGATCAGCGCACCGTACCCGGCAAACTGCGCGTTATACCTCTAGACGCCTATATGATGAATTCTCATATGCTGGACTGGCTAGGCGATGGGCAATTATACCTAGTCATCTGCCAGGCGACCAGAACATTCCCTGATTTGCTCACTGCCCTGGAACAGCATTACACTGTCGTTGATTACCAAAAAAACCCCAGCATGGTTTCCTGGTCTTCAACGGTGGTTTTACAAATGAAAAAGAAGAAAACCGAAAAACAAAATGTTCACTAAGCGTCATCATTTTTGGCTGGGAATAATCTTCTGCAGCGGATTGCTCATCCGCCTGCTGGCGAGCTGGCTCCAGCCGGCCTTCTTGGACGAAGCCTTTGTTCTCTACGTCACCAAAGGCGGATGGCAGGCCATGATCAACGTTTTGCGTTACGACACTCATACTCCAGTGTACAACGTTCTGATGTATCCGCTGGTAATGCTTACAGACGATATTTTTTGGCTACGCCTGCCCTCGGCGCTGTGCGGCCTAGGCACTATTATCCTTTCCTATCATTTAGCTTGCCGCTATTGCTCTAGAGGCACCGCCCTTGTTCTAAGCGCCTTTATGGCACTAAGCTACAACGTTTGGCTGGCTGATGCTCAGCTGCGCAATTATGGCCCCTTAACTTTTTTGTGCACAGTACAATGGCTGGGATGCAGCGATATTAACCGCTGCGGAGTTCCCTTTGCCAAATTGCCCTGGCCACGCTGGCGCTGGCCCTTGTATTTCATAACCGCCCTGCTCTGCTCCGGCATCCATGTCTTGGGAACTATCATGCAAGGCGTTATCGCTCTATTAAGCCTCTGGCTGCCTCAGCCAGCCCAAAAACGCTTGCTGGCTGCATCTGTTCTTGCAATTACTCCCTGTGCTGTATGGTTTATCATCTGCCGTACCCAATCAGCATTGCAGCTAATTCACTCCGAAATTCACGAATATGCCTGGCAATTTTGCTTCACCCCTCTCTATTTATTAAATTTTAAGTCACCCAATGACATAGTTAATTACCTAGGCAATTATCTCCCCCAAGAAAATATTATTCCTTATCTTGTACCCGTATATCTCACAGCAAATTCCGCATTATGGATAGTCTTTTTATATTGCGGGTACAAGCTGGGCAAACGCTGGCGGTGGGAAGGCTGGCTCCTAGGCAGCGCTTTCCTCGCGCCCTTATTCGCGGTGCTGCTGAGCTGCCTATTAAATATGCAGCCCTATTCCCCGCGCTATGCCGTTCCCATGACCCTGCCCTTTCTGCTCATCCTAGAGCAGATAAACTCCGCTAAGCTTAAAACTGCTTTAATTAGCCTAATATTGAGCTGGAGTATTATGCTGTGCTCGATTTTTCCCTTTTGTCATCCCATCTGGAATCAGTACTGGCAGAGCACAATCGAGTATATAGATGCCCATTCCCAAGCTGGTGACACGATTATCGTTTACAACCCTTACGCGATATATTCTTTCGTATTAGCCTACGATCCTCAAGGCACACACTTCGAATTCAGCCACGATCGGGGCTATCACGTGTCTCTGCGCCAGCACCCAGAATCAAAAAAACTAACTTGCCTGCCTTTATCGGAAGCTCTGCTCGACGATAATTTCCTCAGGCGCACGCGGGGGCACCGGCTGTTTTTAGTGCTGTGCCAGCGCTACCAGGGCGACAATTCTCTGTCCTGGCTAAACGAAAGATTTCAAATCACAGACTCCTACCATTTTCCCAGCCTTACCTCGTGGGCTGACGCTGAAGTTTGTATTCTGGAGAACAAGAGATGAATTGCACTTCAAATCTTACGGCATCTTATCGCCTTATACTCTTAGGAATCATTCTCGCTGGCTTACTGCTTAGGCTAATGGCTGCCTATTTACAGCCGGCCTTTTTAGACGAAGGGTACATTTATAATGTTACTAAATTCAGCGCTGGGACAATTATAGATGAATTGCGCAGAGATTCGCATCCTCCCACATATAATTTGCTTTTAATGCCTTTAGTACATAAATGCAGCACGATTTTTTTACTGCGCCTCCCCGGTGTTTTGGCAGGAACAATGAGTATCTGGCTGGCTTACCTCTTTGCCAGACGCTTTAGCGACGAGAAATGCGGGCTTTTGCTATCCGCCATAGTAGCCTGCAACTATAATCTATGGCTGCTAGATGCTCAGCTGCGCTCTTACGGTGTTTTAGACTGCGCTCTGTTAGCTCTGCTGCTCATGACGCTCAGCATCTATAAAACCGGCCAGCCCATCTGCTGCCATAAAATATCTTCCCTTCTAGGCTGGGCCATATTTGCCGCAGCCGCCCTGCTTGGAGCTTCCCTACACGTTACCGGCAGCTTAGCTGCTGTTTGCTATCTAGTGCTGCTGGCTTGGCTCCCCCGCTCCAAAGAGCTTCCCTCTCGCCGCCTTCCCTGCGCCTTGCTGGCCAGTTCTCTGCTGCCATCGCTCAGCTGGTTTCTCTATGTAAAAAGTCAGTCAGAAAACTACTTTGCCAAGGCCCATGCCCTCGGCACCAATTTGCGCGAATATCTAGACCTGCCCGCCTATCTGCTGGGATGGCAAGTTTATCCCTACTATATACTCGATCTGCAAAAATATCTGCGCGATTACCCCGGTCTATTAAGCCAGGCCACCACATGGATGGCCCGCCACATCAATCCTCTCTACGCCGTCTTTATTGTTATGGCCTGGATTCTCTTATTAACGGGAATGTATTTAGCCTTGCGCAATAACTGGGCCGAAACTCTCTTGGCGCTCTGCCCCGCTTTGGTCTTGGCAGCCATGCTGCTGACAGCCAACCTTCTCAGCGTCCAAGTTTTACAAAAGCGGCACCTGCTTCCTCTCTGCCCTGTTCTGCTGATGTTTATCAGCCTAGCCTTAGTTTCCATTAAATACAGATCTCTGCGCAATCTACTGCTGATTACAGCCATAAGCAGCATGATAATCAGCGCTGTCCAATTTCCTTACAACACCAAGCTCTGGAACCAGCATTGGCAAGGAGCCGTAGCATTTCTTAAGCAGCGCTGCCGCCCGAATGATATAATCTTGGTTTATCACGGCTACGCCTGTTATTCTTTTGCCCAGGCTTATGCGCCAGGTCAGATGCTCTTCAATCCAGAAAACGGCAAACTAGTTCTGGGCAATGGCTATTCCGAAGCTCTAATCCTGCCCTTCACAGATAGACTGGCCTGTCCCGAATTTATAGAGGATGTAAAAGAACGGCAGGTCTTTATTGTGCTCAACCAATACCGCTACGAAAACGCCAAAGATCACCTCTTCGACTGGATAATAAATAATTATTCCCTGGGAGAGCATTATCACGAAGACAGTTATACGGACTGGGCCGTCGTCGATGTGTTTCAGCTACTTCCTAGGCAGCCACAGAGATAGCTACAATGATAAGAGATTAGGAAGAGAATTTATGACAAATTCAAAAAATTCTCTGTCGGTCAGCGGACAGCGCTGGCTATATATAATACTTTTAATAGGGTTGGCGATACGCCTGACCGCCGCTTATGTGCAGCCCGCTTTTCTCGACGAAGCTTTCGTTTATTATGTAACTAAAGCCGGCCCTGCCCAAGCCATCAGCCGTCTGCGCATCGACACACATCCGCCTACCTTCAATTTGCTGATATATCCGCTTGTCTGCCGGATTGACAGTATATTCCTCCTGCGTCTGCCCACCTTACTGCTGAGTATATTTACGCTGTTCCTCAGCTTTCGTCTGGCCAGGCGCTTTTATTCGGAAACCACCTCCCTGGCTATTACCGCATTTATGGCGTTAAGCTGCAATCTTTGGATTACCGACGCTCAGCTGCGCACCTACGGGCCGCTGACCTTTTGTATCACTATTGTGTGGCTGGGAATGCTGGATATTTATCAGCACGGTTTTCCCTTGGCGGAGTGGCGGCTTAGCCACGCCTGGGGCTGGGCGCTTTGGGTCTTATCCGGCCTGACAGGTGCCTGTCTGCACAGCGAGGGAGCTATGGTCTTAGCAGCCTGCGCTCTCTCAGCCCTAGCCCTGCCAGCCCAGCGCTGGATAACGTTCAGCTGTTTGGTTCTGGAAGCTTGCCCTGTCAGTTTGTGGTTTATCTATAACCGCCTTACAGTTGCTTTCCCTAAAGATGAAATACAGCGTTCCTCGCTTTTGAACACGTGGGAATCTTTTTTAGCTTCACCTCTAGCCATAGCCAACTGGGATATTCGAGAATGGTATTCAATAATAGATAGCGCCATGCTGCGCGATTTAGCAGGGCTAATATCTTCCTGCATCGCTTTAGTCTTGGCCATACTGCTGTGGGCGCTGTTTTGCAAGGGCTGGATCAGCTTCTACCGCTCTAAAAAATGGGAAGCTTGTCTGCTGGGGATCAGCGCTGTTTTCGCGCCGCTGCTGATCTGCCTGGCCGTGTGCTGCGGAGTGATTAACTATACTCAGTCGCGTTACGCTATCCCTTTAACCCTGCCCTTCTTGATTACAGCGCTTTATGGCTTGCAAACGCCCTCGCTAAAACAGCTTCTGGGAGCTTTGCTAATTCCCAGTTTAGCGGTTAGTCTGGCCTTCCCCTTTTATCCATATCTCTGGAATCAGAATTGGCAGCCAACGTTAAATTTTATCGCAAGCATCAGGCAGCCCAACGATATAATTCTCGTCAACGGAAAATCTGAATTCGATTACTCCCTAGCGATGGCCTACGATATCGACAACATATCCTATCGGTTTACAGACGATTTTAAAGCCCAGTTAATTCAGCACCCAACCCCGGAAAAATTACCGATAGCAGTGCTCACTAAAGATATGCTAGGCCCAGAACTTCTGCACGACTTGAGGGGCTATCGGCTTATCGTGGTGATCGGGCAAAAATATGCACTGCGCGACAGTTATCTAGCGCTCATGAATTGGCTCAGCCAATATTACGTTCTTACCGCGGAATTTCACCAGCCCAGCTTAAAAAGCTGGGCGACAGTCGATACTTATGTATGGGAACGCCAACCGCCGCAAAATAACTAAATAAGAAAAGCAAAAATCATAAATAGTAAAAAGTTCACAAAAATACAACATACTTAGAGGGCTTTTCTTTGTTCAATTTTGAAGTATATTCGCCTAAATGCCTAACAATGCGCATTAGTGCGCTTGCCAAAGCACATTAGCTCACTTGGCAAAACGCATTAATATATACATGGAGAGTGTGACAAAGTGTTGATAAGCGGTATATCTACCCCCAGCTGCAGCTATCAGCTTCCTGAATCGCAAGTGGAACGCCCCGAAGGCTTCCAAGGCAGCAGCAAAGACGCCTTTGTTCGCGACGATAAAAAAGAGCTTGAAGCGGAGCAATCCTTCCGGCAGATGGGCGAGCTTTTCCTATCCCATAAACACAAGAACCACCACAAAGGCGACCATGGTCAGCAGCAGCGGCCCGGCAATGCCGGAGACGTTAGCGGCCCTCAGGGCAGCGGAGAAATAGGTGCCGATGGTGTCAGCATGTTCCCCAACCGCGAAGGCTACAGAACTGATTTCTTGGGCATCGACTATCCCATGCCAGAGCTAGGAGATTCCATCAAAGACAAAGCTTCCCACCTCATCGGCAAACCCGACGAAATAGAGCTTAAGTACAATCACTTCTCTATCGTGCAAAACAAAGAGCGCAAGCAGTGCTTTTTCACCGCCTGCAACATCGACGGCACTCAGTCCAAAAATGTAAAACGCAGCGGCTCCTGGGTGATCGACGGCCGTATTCCCCGCGAAGATCAGCTAGGCGACGAGGCCTACGCCGATAACAGCTTAGACAGAGGCCACATGGTGCGCCGCCTCGACCCTGCCTGGGGAAGCAGCGCCGCCTTAAGCAGCTCCGACACCTTCGTCTATACCAACGCCGCCATGCAGCACGGCAACCTCAATCAAAAGTCCTGGCTCGACTTGGAAAACCATGTGCTGGGTTCTGCCAGAGGCCAAAAGATGACTGTTCTCACTGGCCCGGTGTTCAGCGAAACCGACCGCACCTTCACCAACCATGGCCGCATTAATCCGCCCACGCAAATTCCCGAAAAATTCTGGAAAGTCGTAGTCTGGAGAGACGACAAAAGCAGCCAGCTCAAAGGTGCCGCTTTCGTGCTCTCCCAGTCCGATATTCTCGACCGCGACAGCGGCCTCTTCAAAGGCGGCTTCAACCCTGGACAGTTCGGCATCTACCAAGTGCCCATCTCTCAGCTGGAAGATATGACCGACCTGCATTTTGCTCCGGTAGATGATATAACTAAACAGGCCTGTGAGTTAAGCTCAGCCGACGGCTATACTCCTCAAGGCCTGTAAAATCAAGCATACAAATACGCTGTGCTATCCCCCGAGCGCTCATTCGCGCTCTGGGGATATTTTTTATCTTTCCTCTTCTTCTTCATCCTCTTTAGGCACTCGGCCAAAGCGATAAGGCTGGCGGGATTGCGCCAGCTCGTATTCATGCACTCGCGCTAACTCGCGCATATAGTTTATGCCTGCGATAGCGGAAGTATCAATGATTATCCATAATAGCCAATAAAGCGCCGGATGAGCTACACACCAGCTGAGATGCGTTTTTAGCAGCCACAGCATTAGGAAAGTCGCCAGGCCGCAGGCCCCCGTAATCAGCCAGCGCTTTTTACCGGGCACGCGATGCCAAGTCAGCCCTAAGCAGAAGGCTGCAAAAGGCGGAACCACCAGCAAATCGGTAGCCCAGTGCCCACCAATACTAAAAGCGCTGGCTGCTGTCAAAATAGAAAGAATAAACCAGCCATGTCTCCAAAAAGGCTGAATATTATATAGCGTATAATAGGCGCAAAGCACAAAGGTCAGGCCTAAGCAGGGAATACAGCTGCGGCCTGCCAAAGCCGAACTGTAGAGCGGTTTGCAGGATCTCAGCGGTATTTCAGGACAAATACCGAAGGGGAACACGCTGCTGTCGAATAATTCGGATGGCCCGACAGCGGGCAGATAATAATTGCCTAAAATTCCAAAAACAGCAACCGCAACAAAAGTAAACGCTGGAATACCGGGTGTTCTCACAATTGGAATAAATTTATTGGAATAATCGCGGGTATAGCATACTATTTGTGCACCCATCATCCATAGCGGCAAATAAAAATACACCGAAAGCATTAAAGTCACCACTAAGACATGACATTTCAGCAGGCGCGTGAACAAAAAACTGGGCTGAAAGCCCCATAGACTGTCAGCTTTCAGCAGCAGCAAATCATAGATCGCCGAATCCTGGGAAAAAGAGGAATAAATTGCGTAAAGCAAAGGCATAGCCACAGCAAAAGACATTATATCAACCACAACCCAGGCCGTTATTTTATCTAGAAGCGCAAAACGGACTAAATATACGATTAGTATTATTAAACAAAACAGCATGGATATCGGGCCTAACAAGGCCAGATGGCCGATTAAGCTATATGCTCCCCAATTCCACTGCATATAAACTATTTCGCAAATAAAACAGCTGCCCACCAAACACAGACGTTCTCGTATATCGATAGGCAAGACACACAAAACCGCTATGGCACCGCTGAGACAAGTAACTGAGAACAAAACATCCCGGCCCGCCAGACGCATAATGCTCTCGAAGGGAGAGATGGCCAAAGGGTTAAAATGGTGGATGAACTCTAAACCGAAGAAAAGCGCAATAAGGCAGAGCAAAAACCATAAATAAGGGTCAAACTTAACTATTTCGCGGGATGACTTCCAAAAATTTCTCAGCTTAACAGGTATGATCATCGATTAAGAAAAGCCTCTAGCTATAATAATCAGACAATATTTCGATATGCAGAATAATAACAGCGTAAACTACAGCAATTTTTCAAGTGCTCCGCTATGTATCGCCATCATAGGCAGCGGCGGCAAAACTACGCTTATGAATAGCTTAGCCCAAATTTGCCCGGGCCGCGTCCTGATGACCACGACCACCCACCTAGCCTATCCTGACAGCTATCCGGCTTGCTCCGTTAGCCACCAGCGGCAGAGCTACGCGGGAAGATTTATTCCTTTTGATAATCTGGCGGATTTTCGCCAGGCCTGGTCGGCCCTATCACCTTCGTCTCCTCTTCTCACCGCCCGTTTAGACTCCGAAAAAAAACACCTGCTGGGATTAGAACCGGCAGAGATAGACGCCCTCAGCACTCTGCCCCAGCTAGACGTTCTCATAGCTGAAGCCGACGGTTCCAAACGGCTGCCCATTAAAGCCCACCGTCCCGGAGAGCCTGTTCTGTTCCCCTCCTGCAATTTAGGCATAGCTGTCATAGGAATGACCGCTATAGGCCGCCAGGTATGCCCGGGGCAGGTGCACCGCCCGGAACTGCTGCAGAAACTGCTGCGCTGCAGCAGCGAGCACCGCCTCACCCCGCAGGATTTAGCAGCTGCTCTGCTCGCTTATCTGGAAAAGTTTTCCTGCTCCCAGCGCCTAGCCGTGCTCAGTCAAGGCGAACACTGCCCCGAAGAATATACAAAAGAGACGGAAAAGGCTGTGCTCCGTCTCCTAGAAAAACATACCAGCGCTTGGGCCCGCCGCACAGTGGTCACCAGAGCTAAGGACACCGCCCTAGCCCTGGAAAAGTTTATTTAGGCAGTTTGCCCATAGCCTTAAGCACTTTTTCCGCACTGAAAGGCCAGTCGCGAATCCACACGCCCACAGCATCGTGAATAGCTTCGGCAATGCAGGGAGAAGCTCCATTGCAGGTGATCTCCGAAACCGACTTCGCGCCCATAGGGCCCTGATCATCGTTGGTCACCACCGGTTCGGAGATGAACTCGTCAGGGGCATCGCCGATCATGGGCACCTTATAATCGGTAAAGTTGGGATTGAGGCATCTGCCGTTTTCATCGTAGATCATTTGCTCGTAGAGCGAATGGCCGATGGTCTTAAGTACGCCGCCATACATCTGCCCTAAAGTAAGCTCTGGATTGATGGGCGTACCGCAGTCTTCCAGGCAGCAGTACTTGATGACTTTAACTTCACCCGTTCTCGTGCTGACCTTGACCTTGGCGAAGTGAGCGCCGTAAGGCACAGAAGCGCGGTTGACGATAAAATGCCCATAAGCCATCAGCTGGCCCACACCAACTCCGGATTCAGCTTCGTGAGCGATCTGCCAATAGGTCATCTCCTTGCCGCCGCCCACAACTTTGCCGGGGAATTCCAAATGCAGCTCTTCAGCGGGAACCTCCATCAGCTGCGCAGCTACCTCGAGGATGCGCTTTTTCATATTTTTAGCCGCGTTGTGCACAGCACCGCCGGAGAAGAACGTACCGCTGGAGGCATAAGCACCGACATCGAAAGGCGTGGCATCGGTATCGCCCGACCACACGGTAACCAAGTTGGGATCAATCTGCAGTTCTTCCGCCACCAATTTGCAGGCCACCGTATCTAACCCCGTGCCCAAGTCCGCACCGCCGTAGAGCACGATAAAGGTACCATCGGAGATCATGCGCACTTCGGCATTGGCCGAATCCAGATTGGGCAGGCCTGAGCCCTGCATAACGATGGCAAAGCCCTTGCCGATCTTCCACTCGGGATCATCGCTCTCTTCTTTTTGGCCCCAGTCCATCAGCTCGCGGCCCCGCGCTAAAGCTTCGCCCAAACCGCAGCTGCCCACGACTTCGGCCTGTCCTTCGCGGCCTTCGCCCAGAGATTTGAGAATGTTCATGACCGAACCCGTGCGGATGCGGTTTTTCTCGATCATCTCCATGTGATCCACGCCCAGTTTGTCGGCCAGTTCAGCTATAGCCAGCTGCAGGGCAAAGGAACCTTTAGGCGCTCCGTAGCCTTGATATGCTCCGGCCGGGGCTATATTGGTGTAATACGTGGTAACGTCGAACTCCATATTCTCCACATCTAAGAGAGGCAGAGTCTTGGAGCAGGCGTTCATGGGCACGGTCAGGCAATGGGCACCATAAGGTCCCGTATTGGCTTTCACGTCCATATATACGGCGGTAATCGTACCGTCTTTTTTGCCGCCGATCTTGACATACATCTTAGCCAGATGGCGGGTGCGCGAAGCGATAAACTCCTCTTCGCGGGTAAAGCGCTGATAAATGGGCCGCCCCGTGATCCAGGTCAGGTAAGCGACAACCTCTTCAAGCACAATGTCCTGCTTAACGCCGAAACCGCCGCCGACGCGCTCTTTAATTACGCGTATTTTATTTTCTGGGGCCTGAATTAGGCTGGCCACGATGCGGCGCAGATGATAAGGCACTTGGGTTGAAGCGTGAATGATCAGACGATCGCCCTGCATCTTGCAGAAAACGACATGCGGCTCTACCGGCGTACACTGAATTTGTGTAGTTTCGTAAACGCGCTCGATAACCTCATCGGCTTCGGCAAACCCTTTTTCAATGTCGCCCGTGGATCCGTGGGCCGCCGAAGCTTTATTGCGGTGGGCATCGCCGTGCAGAGGGAACTGATAAATCACCTTGCCTTCGCGGGGATCGACACCTTTGTTGTACTCTTCCAGATCGTCGGGAGCGCCGCAGACGTATTCCACATAGCCGTTGTGCACCACGGGGGCACCGGGAGCCATGGCTTCATCAACGGTCAGGACGTGCGGCAAAACCTCGTACTCCACCTTGATCTTCTTTTCCGCCTCGCAGGCCGCTTCCCAGGTTTCCGCCACGATAGCCGCTACGCGGTCGCCCACATGGTTGACTTTGTGGCCGATCATCATGCGATCGTAAGGAGAGGGCTCGGGATAGCCCTGTCCGGCCTGGTTATAATAAATTTCCGGGCAGTTCTCATGAGTCATGATATAGACCACACCGGGAACCTTCAGGGCTTCGCTGGTATCGATGGATTTAATGTAAGCCGAGGCGTGAGGCGAACGCATCATTTTCATCACGCAGGCATCAGCGGGAATAAAGTCTTCGACATAAGCGTTTTCGCCGCGGGCCAGCTGAGCGCTGTCTATTTTGCGCCCCGGCTTGCCCACAAACCGATGCTCATCTACATAAGCGGGAGCGTATTCACAGCTGAAGTTGGGGTCCTGGCGGCGCTGGGCCGCGATCTGCACGGCCTTGTAAAACTGCTCGTAACCGGTGCAGCGGCAAAATATGCCAGAAAGCGCATCGCGCACCTGTTCTTTGGTAGGCTGGGGATGGCGGTCCAGCAATTTCTCTATCGCCAACACCATGGCTGGCGTGCAGTAGCCGCACTGCACCACGCCGGCATCGACCATAGCCGACTGAATAGCGTCCAGCTGACGGTGTTTGGAGTAATACTCTACAGTGCAGACCTCTTTGCCGTCCAGCTGCACGGCCCGCAGCAAGCAAGAGCTAACCGTGCGGCCATTCAGCACAATGGTGCAGGCTCCGCAGGCACCTTCGCCATTGCAGCCGTTGCGCAGGGACAGCACCCCAATACGGCGCAAGAAAGCATCGGCTTTATCGGAGGGGTCAACATTCTCGCGGCGCTGACGGCCATTCAATACAAAACTTATTTCCATCATCACTACCCCTTATGCCTTAGGCTCACCTTTATGCTCACAGCAGCCGCAGCTGCCGCTTTCCGCAGCGCGGTGCAGGCACCAGTCGACCAGCTGTCCGGCGGTATAGGTCTTAAAAGCAGCGCTGCCGCGCAGATCGTCGATAGCCGATATATCTCGCTGCACCAGGGCAGCCACTTCTTCTTCCGCAGGAAGAGCGTGGCCCTTTAAAGATTCTTCTAGACAGCGCAAGCGCCGGACTGTCGGGCCAACACCGCCTGCGACTGCAGATACTTTAGTAATTATGCCATCAGCAGTATCCAAAACCACATCGGCCAAAACTATCGAGATGTCGTTTTGAGAACGGCTATAGCGGCGGGTCGCGCAGTTAAGCTGGGCCCAAGTTCTGGGAATATAAACTGCCGTCAGCAGAGCTTTATAATAATCGCCTTCCAAAAACTCCTCAACGGCCAAGCGTTTAGTTCCGTTATGGCAGGACAGCTCGACTTCAGCGTGAAGAGCCAGCAGGGCAGCGATGGGGTTGGAGCAGGGAGATTTTAGGGAAAGCGCTCCTCCCAAAGTGGCCATATTGCGCACGTTGCGGTTGACGATCTGCTTGAAGGCCGCGCGCAGCAGATTCGGGCAGAGCGCGTGTTCCAGCACATCCTGAAAGCAAAGATTGGCGCCTATGCGCAGAAAACCGTCTTTTTCTTCGATACCGCCCATATCTGCGCCGCTGATGTCTATCAGCGCGTCATAGCCTTGAGCGCGTCCCGAATCCACCCGTTTAGACCAGCCTAAGGAATTGATGCTGGTTCCTCCGCCCAGAAATGCACCCTGAGGATGCTGTGCCTTAAGCTCGACAGCTTCCTCAACGGTAGTGGGTTTAAAATAAGCTAACAAGTCGCCCCAACCTCCGTGAATATTGCTCAGCAGCTGGATAGAATCCGCCAGGCCGCATCATAAAAATGTTGAACAGTCAACAACTGGAAAAATTTAAGCGATTCGGACGCAATTCCTTCTATATTTAATCTTTTTAGTCTTTATGTCTGCTAAGCAAACTCTGCTGATGCAAAACCTCAAAAAATCATCACTGCTGTTCCGCCAGCCCTGACTGCGCAATATCTCCGATCTTTTGTTACAACAATCCCGTCATGTACAGCGGCAGATGAACTATATCGTCTTTAACCATGACGTCCTTCCCATAAAGGATATAACCGTCTCCCAAGCGATCGCCAAAACGCGCTCTGAATTTATCCAGCGACGATTGACCACCATGGCCTCGTCCAGCCAGACAAGATCATCCTCATAATCTCTCATGCGGGCCGATTTCTTCGTGGATGCCTGCAGGTTCTGAAATAAGAAATTCAGGTTCTCGCCCTCATTCTCAAACAGCTTTTTTATTTCTTACGGGGCCACGGAAAAATCGATAAGAATGTAACTTCTATATTCCCGTTCGGCAAATCTTTCAATAATAAAGCTTTTGCCAACGCGGCTAGCTCCTTCTACGAGAAGAGCGCTTTCACCACGATCGCTGTTCTTCCATTTTAAAAGTTTGTCGTAAACCTTTCTCTTAATAACCACATACTGTCTTCCCGGCTCTATCACGTCTTAAAATCATTATATCACGAAATGGCGGTTCATAGCACTAACATTTCTCACAAAATGGCGAGTTTATACAGCTGCAATAAGCACGTGATGAAGCGTTCGACGCATACTACGATACTCTTGACGCTTGGAATTCACGCCACAGGTGGCATCCGGTCTGCGCCGGGGCCATATTGGCTGACCTTTATTTTCAGCAAATCGGCAGAACGGCCGCCCCCCGCAGCATGGATATCAAATCTATTGAACAATTCCGGTAATTGCTCCATTTTTGGGGAAAGAGCGCACCGGACGAAAAGTTCGGCGCGCATCCTAAAATCAAACTTTGGCTAACGCGTCGATATACTGCTGCCGTTCGTCTTCAGGTATGCGCAGGGCATTCATAGCTTCGGTGATGCCCCAGCCCATGCTCTCCATGAGATTGCGGATAAAATCCAGCAAGCCTTCACTACGGCCTTCAATACGGCCCCTCTCAAGGCCCTGTTCCAGTCCTTGTTCAAGGCCTTCCTGCATACTTTTCTTTACTAAAGCCCAACCTAAACTGCCCATATCCAATACCCCCTCATCCACATCTATCATAGAACATTCAAACTCATCCCGCAAGATGCGCTTTTTCACTTCCGCAGACATTTTTGCCGAAAGCAGTACGCTCAAAAATCTGATCAGCCCGTCACAATTCTCATTATAAGGATCGCCGAGACCGATCATCACCACCGACAAAAGATCGTAATCCGTTTTATCCGCGTGAATATCACCGACTAAGTTCTCCTCCGCCATACTGTACGCAGTGATGGTGTTCCGATAATACTTCGGCACATCGGTGCACACCCAGACAGAATACACCTTGCGCAGTCTTTCGTAGTGCGATTTTCGGACGGGGCCTCCCCTCGATGCACCTTTCCGCGATTGTATCTACGTCAAAACAGCGAAATTCAGGCAGACACCTGCGCATAATCCGTGCCAGCACCTTCTTTACGGCCAGCAAACGCTTACAGGAAAGATCGTAAGCTGCCACGTCGGACGTGACTTCCAATCCCGACGCCAGATCCGTTTTTACCTCGCTTTGTACCATAATTATCACCTTCACTTCTTCCGGAGATACCCGGACATGCAGCCGTCAGGCGGCTCTCCGTCCCATGCAAAACGGCCCAGCGCACGTCGCTGTATCCCATCATGGTACAATCGCATTGCCAGATAAAAACACATATTCCTGTGTAAAAATATTCAATCAACAAAGCTTAGTTATTAAGTTTAGTTACATTGACACAGTATATAAGCAATATCTGTATAACAATTTTCAATCTTGCCCGGTCAGCTTTTTATATCTCTCCAGCAGCCGCTTCACGCACTCCGACTCCGAGAGCGAGACCTCAAAGCCGTAGGCCCGCATCACCGCCGCGTCGTTGGCCCGGTGGGCCTGGCGCAGATCGTAAGGCATAGCGATCTCGTCGTACAAATCCGCCAGACTGCTCTGCGGGTAACGCTTCCGCACCTCCAGAATTTCCCGGGCCGTACGCTCGCTCTTGGCCCGCTGCGCCTCCGTGGTTTCCGGCCAGGGGAAGTTGTTGTAAACATTATCTTGAGAATGCGATAATCGCTCTTTAAACGTCCGCCTACCGCCCGCATCCAAGACATAAACACATTTGATGTGAGCACCCCTAAACGATACAGTCCGGCGTCTAAAACCACAACCACCAGATTGCTCGCCATAGCCGATGGTTACATAAAACCTATAGGCACATAACGGCGGTGCTCTGAAAACGTTAACGGCATGATGATATATTTAGACTTAGGCAAAGTTTCAACGTGAAAACGCGTAGATCTTTCAGCCAGCTTAACAGTACCGAAACTTTTGCTCTGTAGCTTAGACTCGCGCACCGCCTTATCCTCCTGATATTCCACATTAAGAATTCTTATTAACGGTATTCCAGGTGTGCCCGAACAAAGCTCAGTCAACGCCGCTTCTCCCTTAACCGATATAGAACCACTAGTTTTAGTATAACATAAATAAGCTTTAGAATTAAAATTCGCCCAAACCGCCAAATTTAGAGAGAACGGCGTCTAGTTTCAGCAATATGTTAACATCATTTTAATATTTGCGGTAATTTCTACCCCTTAAAATGCAAATCCGCAGCAAATCCGCTACAAGTTAACAGCAAATACTTTCCGGCGTGGCCTTCCTACAATCG
>JAUNIO010000077.1 GCA_030535355.1 bacterium
AATCTATGCATTTTTATTTTGCAACTTTAAGCACTTTTATTTTGCAATAAACAGTACCGTATTTTTTATGCTCTATACAGGCGGCGACTAATATTGTTGTTTTTAGTGCTTTGCTGGTCGCTATGATGGGCATGTATTTGTGGCTGCGCTATAATGGAATCGATCCATTGATCGCTTTTTTAGGCGCTATTGCTTTTGGCTGCAGTGGTTCACTGTCGTTCCGGCTCAAGCATTTTAATAATATTCATGTTTTAGCGTGGGCACCTGTTTGTATGCTTTGCATTCAAACAGCCTGGACTAAGCGCAGTTTGCTTCAGTTTATAATACTCAGCATTGTTTGGTTAATGCAGCTTTTGGCTGGGCACCCACACATGTTTTGCATTTGTCAGCTGCTGTGCTGGAGTTTTGTCATATTATTGGCTGTCAAAGAATGGATAGCTTTGCATGCTACGTGGAAAGTCAAGTTTTACCGTGTAGCGTTAATGTTTGGTTCATTTGCTTTATCATTGTTAACTGCTTTAATCTTAGGAACTCTGCAATTGTATCCAGCCTTTGAACTGTTGCACCATTCCAATCGCGAGATTGCCAGCAATTTTATGGATATTAATGCGAACTCGTTAACTGTTAAGCATTTGCTCTGCTGGTTATATCCATTTGTTAATGGCAACCCTGCTGGGCATTTTTGTAGGGCCGATGACACCGGGTATAATTTGTTTGCTGAAGCGACACCTTACATCGGCATAATGCCGTTGTGTCTTTCTTGCTGCTCGTTTGCCGGTAAAAGGCGTGCGCTGGCATTGTCGGTTTTATTAATAAGTCTTATTCTTATTTGGATTGCCTTGGGGCCTAAGGCGGGATTTTATATGGTACTGTGGCATAGTGTTCCCTATTTCGCATCATTTAGAGTGCCGTCCAGGATTGTCGCTCCTATAGGCTGCTGCTTGGCGTTATTAGCGGGTTTAGGGACTCAGAACGTTTATGATTATATAGTTAAACGCTGTAATGAAGCGAAGGCAAGAGTATTTATAGGCGCTGTGATCATTATTACCATCGCTGATTTTTCCCATATCAATTGGCTTTTTCAAAGTTATTTATCAGATGAATGGCTGCAGAACCCTCCTGGTGCGACGATTATTGATAAAACAAGCGGACGTGTCTTAGCTCCATTATATGTCATGTCTTGGAAGGCGCAAATGCGTCAGAATAATTATAACCATCGTGAACAGATATGTTACGCTCACCGTGATCAGTTAGGTTCTGAATTAGCCGCTATTTGGGGGGTATCGAGTCCTGACGATTATGTTGCGTATCACAGCGGTTTTGTACTGAATCATTCATATAGACTGCAAATCGTTTCAGCGCTGAAATTATACTCTTTTTGGATGACGGGACAAAGCAGTGAACCGGAGCTGGTGCGGCAGTTTTTTGATTATTACAGAATGCAGAATGTTGCTCATGTAATTCTGCCGCATCGTATCTCTGGCGAAATTGTCAACGAATTTTTTAGTACACCTATAGAAGTTGCTGAGCCTAAATATCCCGAAATTTCTGTATGTGTATATCCATTGAAGAATACGCTGCCTCGCGTTCGGCTTATCTCTGCTTTGACTGATAAATGTCCCGCTGAAATTCTAGATATTGACAGTTATTGGACTGACAGCAGTGGTGAATCGCTATATGAAGCCGATAGGTTTGGTTCTCATGACATAGGTTTGGCCAACATAATTGCTGAGACCCCCAATACACTTACCATCAAAACTAAATGTGATCGGGTGGGGCATCTGTTTATTGCTAACACCTATTCTCCAAACTGGCAGGCTTTTATCGATGACTCAGCCGTGCCGCATCAGGTACAGCGCACCAATTACGCTTTTCAAAGCGTACCCGTTCCCGCTGGCGAACATACAGTGGTGCTTAAATACACGTGTCCGGCTTTTTGGAAGGGGCTGTGGATCAGTCTGGGCGGTTTAGCGGCGCTGCTGCTGACTGCTTTTATAGGTTATCAATGCCGGTGGCGTTAACCCACTCCGCCAGGCGCCTCAAGCCTTCTGCTCCGGAAACTTCGGGCTCGTAGCGCAGGTCGCGCTTGGCATTGCTGATATTGAAATAATGCGAAGTGGCCAGTTGCTGGGCGGTAAAGCGGGTCATTTTAGGTTCGGTTTTGATGCGCAAGACCTTATAAACGCCTTCCAGGACGGCACCGATAGCTCGGGTAGTTCCCAGAGACAGCTTGCGTTTGAGAGGCGGAACATTTACCAGGCGCAGCAGCTCAGCTATCCAGTCCCACAGCACAACCGGGGAGCCATCGCTAATAAAATAGGCTTTGCCAGCTGCCTCTTGGATATGTTCGGCAGCCAGCAGATGTGCCTGGGCGGCATTGTCAATATAAGTTATATCTACCTTGTTGGTTCCGTCGCCGACCTGGGGCAGCTGTCCGGCTTTAGCGCGTTTTAATACGCGGGGGATGAGATTGGGGTCGCCGGGGCCGTAAATTAAATGGGGGCGAATAGCTACGGTAGCTAATTCCGCACAGTTGGCGGACAGCACTTCGCGTTCGGCTGCCGCTTTAGTCCTGGCATAGGCACATTCAAATTGAGTGGGATAGGGAATGTCTTCTTGAATATTCTCTATCTTGGCCTGAGGATGGTAAATCACACTGGGCGTACTGGTGTAAACTAGGATGGGGACTTTATGCGTACGGCATCCCATCAAGACGTTATGGCATCCTTCGATGTTTACCGCTTCGTATTCGCGATCCGATCCCCAAATACCGGCTTTTGAGGCAACGTGAAAGACGATGTCGCAGCCTTGGCAGGCCTGCGCTACTGCTGCGGCATTGGTTATGTCAGCGGCGGTGAATTCCACATCTAAACCATTCAGGCTATCGTGGTGACTGCGGGAAAGGACTTTAACCTTGTCGCCGCGGGCCAAGAGCTTTTTGACTATAGCCAGACCTAAAAATCCGCCTCCTCCGGTTACCAGACAAGTGCTCATGATTTCAGCTCATTTTCTGCCCAAACAGCCAATTCTTCGCGATGAATCTTGGCGTTGTGGCGCGGGTCAGTGGGGAAGCGATCGTAATAGAGAAGCTGGCGAATTTCGCCGAATTTTTCATGGTCATCATATCTGGCCAAAATTTGGCGGGTAATGACGGCTTCTTTCTTTTCCTCTTCGGGCATTTTTTCCGGCTTAGGCTCGACGATCAGCACAGGTTCCTGCTCTCCAGGTTTGCCAATGCCGACCACTGCGGAGCGCTGTACTACTGGGTGAGTGTTGGCCATGCCTTCGGCCATAACTGGGAATATAGTGGTTTTGGGCGTAACTACGCGGTGGTTTTTGCGCCCGCAGAACCAGAGGCGCCCTTTGTCGTCTAAATAGCCTACGTCTCCTACGCGATGCCACTTGCGCCCATCTTTGCAGGGGATCTTGGAAAGAGCATTGGCTTCGGGCTCATTGTAATACTCTTGAGTGGTGACGTCTCCGTGGACAATAATTTCCCCAACCTGATCGGTGGGCAGGATCATATCGCTGTCCAGCTCTTTAATGGGATCGTCGGTAATCTTGATAATCTTGACTTTAGTGCACGCTGCAGGATGGCCTACGCAGGTACCGGCACCTTCGGCGGTGAGATCGGCAGTTTCCTGCAGAACTTCGGAACCGCGCATCAGAGCGATGGGCAGACATTCGGTAGCCCCATAGGGTGTATAAACGTCGCCATCTTCGGGCAAAATATCAGCCCAGGTGCGCAACAGAGCAGGGGAAACGGGAGCACCGAAGGTGATAACGCGCTTTAGGTTGGGAAGCTTGATGTTGCATTCTTTGCAGAAATTGCCGACTTTTCCCCAAATTGTGGGGGAACCCTGGCACATGGTGGCATTGAATCCGGTAATGGTATCTACAACGGCGGCGGGAACGCAATCGGCAGGTTTGCTGGGGTCGATACCGGCGGGAATGACTGCTGTGATGCCCAAAGCCACATCGAACAGAGCGAACAGAGGGTATCCGGGCACATCGATCTCTTCGCCGGGCTTGAAGTCGAAGAGCTTCTGCAGAGCGGTAACCTGAGCCTGGAAGATGCGGTGCTGATAGACTACTCCTTTAGCTGGGCCGGTGCTGCCTGAAGTAAATAAAATGGCGGCCGTATCGTCTAAGGTTACGGGATAGGTTTTAAATTTTTGTCCCATGAAAGGGGCGGAAAGCTTGGTCAGCGAGGGAGCTCCGGGGAACCAGCCTGACCCTGTAAATTTGCATTTTACCGACTTAAACGACTTGTTATAGAGGACGCGAGCCAGCTGGGCTTTAGGTATGCCTATAAAAACGTCCGGGGCTACGTGCTCTACGCATTTCAGCATTTTGTCTTTGCCCATACCGGGGTCGAGCATGACCGGCAAAGCTCCCAGCTTAAAGAGAGCAAAAGCGGTAGCGATGAGTTCAGGTCCTGACTTGAGAAATACTAGAGCTTTGCTGCCGGGCTGAACTCCGGCTTTTTGCATGGCAAAGGCAAAGGCATCGGCGGTCTGGTTGAGATGCTCATAAGTCCAGCCCTGCATTTTGCCTTTCTGCGGAAAGATGATGGCTTCATTTTGCGGAAGCTGAGCAGCTATTTTGCTGAGCAGATGCCCGGTGTTGGCCTCTATGCTGGCTTTGGTATTGCTATTTTCGGAGGTGTGCTCTGTTTTGTTGGCGGATTTAGATTTAGACATGTTATTCCTCTAAAAGCTGTTCTAAAGCGTTCTGTACGCGCAGGGGAGCATCTTCCATAATCCAATGGCCAGCATCGCTGAGTCGGCTGAAATGGGCCTTGGGAAAACGGCGCTGCCATTCAGACAGAAAATGATCGTTGAAAACGCGATCTAATCCTCCCCACACAAAGCTTAATGGTTTAGAACTTAGAACGTTTAAATTATCTTCTATAAGGGCTAGAGTTCCGTATGATGTGTCGCTGGGCTTAAGGGGAATATCCTGCACAAAGCGCAGGATGCCTATGCGCTGGCTCCAGCTGCTGTAAGGGTAGAGATAACCCGAATAGACAGCGGCATTCATAAGGCGTTTGGTGTTGATGACAAAGGAACCCCAAAGGAAAGCGTTGAGACCGCGTACTAAAAAATCGCCTAAGAATGGTACGCGGGCCAAGGCAATACCCGAATACATGCGCTGAGAGCGGAAAGCGGCGGTATTGAGGATAAGTATGCGTTTGACCATTTCGGGATGCTGGACAGCGTAACCTAGACCGATTGGGCCGCCCCAGTCGTGGACGACCAAAGTGAAGGGAGACAGCTGCAAGCTTTCAATGAGTTCTGTTAGGTTGGCTATGTGCTGCTGCAGGGTATAATTGTACTGCTGAGGCTTATCGGAAAGGCCGCAGCCGATATGATCCGGAACGATAACCCGATGCGCTGAGCGATTGGCTTTCACCAGGTAGCGGTAATAAAATGACCAGGTGGGATTGCCGTGAACGCAGACTATCGGTTCGCCTTCGCCTTCATCCACATAGTGCATTCGTGCCTCAGATGTTAAGTGGATATACTGGGAGGCAAATGGGTAGAGCGAACGCCAGCGCTCGCGATTTAAGAACAATCCTACCATACTATCTCCATCATTGAACAGTTTAAGCCGCTGCCGATGCCCATCAGGCCCACGCGATCGTTGGGGTGCAGACGTCCTTGCTCAGCGGCCATGGCTAAAGTCATGGGGACGGACGCTGGGCCGACATTGCCCAAGAAGGGGAAGGTTTGAAATGATTTTTTGAAATCCAAGCCCAGTTTGTCGAACAAAAGTTTGTGATGCTGCGCTCCGACCTGGTGGCAGATGAACTGCTGCACGTTGTCACAGGTCCAGCCGAACGTCTGGGAAGCTAAAAGCCAGGTGCGGGCGGCCAATTCGATGCCGGCTTTCATGAGGCTGGTCTGATCGGTTAAGATTTCCGACATACTGCCGATGCAGTGGCGGCAGTAGCGGGTGTCGGACAGGGCTACGTGGCCGCGGATGCGATGGGCGTTATGGGCCAATTCGCCGTTGACCAAAACTGCGGCTACCGCGCCTGAACCCAAGGTTAAACCGGCGAAGTTCTTGGAAAACCCAGCCAGATCTATATCGGGCTTGGTCATGCGGTTCAGAGTATTCTCCACCACGGAGCGCGAACACTCGGCGTCCACAATTATGGCCGCTTTGATGCAGCCCTGATCGATCATTTGGGCCATTTGCGACATGCCGTTAATGAAGGCCAAACAGGCGTTGGCAATATCGAAATTCAGCGTAGTGCTGGGCAGATTAAGGCCATGATGCACCATACAGGCCAGAGAGGGTTCAACGAATTCTTTGGATACGGAAGTGCAGATTAAGCAGCCTATATCTTCGGGCTGCAGACCTGATTTTTCAAGGGCGTCACGGGCAGCTACGGTAGCTACATCGGCCAGATTGGTATCCTTGTCCCAAAGGCGGCGCTCCTGTACGCCTGAAAGCGACGACAGCCAGGAACCTGGTATTCCCAAACGTTTTAGAGTGGGGGCTAAACGTTCGTACAGCGAAGATGTCGACACCACATTGGGAGGCAGCTGATAGGTCAGCGATTGCAGATAAACGTTAGTATGAAGCATATTTACAGCGAAGATTCAGACATAAGTAAAGCGGATAATTGCGTTGATAATCAGGGGTTGGCTTATTCCCAGGCGTCGCGCAGCGCTTGGGCCGCTTGGGCCAGCTCTTCAGCGGGGACCTCGTGAGCCTTCGCAAAATTGAGGTCGCTTTCGTCGCGCATGGCTATGACGTGCAGGTGGGTATGAGGTACTTCTAGACCGGCAATCATTAGGCCGACTTTGCGCGGATTAAAGGCTTTCATTTGGGCTTGGCCTACGCGCTGAGCTGTCTGATAGCACCAGGCCAGTTGCTCAGGCGAGAGGTCGAGCCAATGGTCTACTTCTTGGCGGGGAACAACTAAGGCGTGTCCCGGAGTAATGGGGGCGATGGAGAGAAATACTCCGCCCATCTCATCTTCGTAAATGAAGTGTCCGGGAAGCTCTTTGTTAAGTATGCGAGTAAAAATAGTCGCCATTTGTTGTTCTCCTTGATAACAAGCAATTAAGCCGGGTATGCTTTTGCCCAGCTTAAACGTTTATTTATTCTGCGTGAGGTGGTCCTAACCTTTTTTGCGCATGTTTTTTTTGCGCATGGCTTTTTTATTCACGAGTCCTTTTTGCTCACGAGCCAGTCAGAGCTTTCCTATTAAACGTTATAAGATTAGCCTTATAATATTGCTTATTGTCATTAAATGTTGATTGTTATTTGCAATATCTCAGAGATTTTTTGAATAATGTTGTGTAAACTGAATTATTTTTGCGACTTTTGTATAGGAGTTTTAGTTGTGGGGAAGAATAGGAATAATAGAATTGGATATAAAGGTAAATTTCGGCGCGTATGGCGGACTTGCCTTGTTAGCCTGTATTCGTACACTGCGGATGCCGTATTGCGCTGTGTTTGCGTATACAGAGGGTACTTTTTTGGTAAACTCCAGATGTATTTTTGGCGCTTACTAACAACTGATGAATATGTTTTAACATTGGCGCAGTGTAAATCCTCTTGAGAGATGGGAAGGAGAGGAGAATTACTTGCGACACAGGGATATTTAAGATTACTGTGTAATTGTATAAAAAATAACCATTAGATGTGTTGTAACACGTATATTGACGTGCAGAAAACACAGCAGCAATCATATTTGATAGTTACCTTATTTATATTGATAATTATTGTTGTGCGGCGCGTCTGCGTACGGAAATGGAGGATGCGATGCTGAGTGAAGAACCGAAACGGCCGGAGATAGAAAAGATCGTTCAGTGCTGTCTGTCCGATAATTTTTTCGATGATCCGCGCACAGCAGATGGGGTGACTTCCTGCCCGTCAGCATCGTCATTCTGACGGACGGATTTGCGCCCTTCCCGCAGGAAGAACTGGCCGGCGGCATCCCGACCCTTTGGCTGCTGAACAACGAACAGGTGCAGCCGCCTTGGGGCAGGGCAGCGCGGATCAAGGTGTAGGAAAAGCAGGCGGAACGGCGTGAACGCTGTATTTTGCTAAAACGCCTCGATTTGAATTAGGCGCATCAGCGTCTCCACGCGCTCGCGCTCGAACTGAGCGGGCTGGGGCGATTCGATGTTGGCGATGCCGCAGGCTTCGGCCAAACGCAGGGAATCGGGCAGCTTCCAGCCGCGCAGATAACCGGTTACCAATCCCGCCGTAAAGGAATCCCCGCTGCCCACGGTGCTGACGCTGCTCTGCGGGCGCGGGGAATTGCAGGTGCGGTAAATCCCGTGGGCATCGGCCAGTACGGCCCCTTCTGATCCCAAGGTTACCCCGATCAGCTTAGCCCCGCTGCCGATGAGCACGCGCAGGGTGGCCACCATTTTCCCGGGCGCAGTCAAGTCGATGCCCAAAGCCTGAGAGAGTTCGGAACGGTTGACCTTGATGGCCATACCGGCCGGATCGGTGAGCACAGCCTGCAGCGTAGCTCCCGGAGTGTCGATGAACACCTGGGCCTGTAAGGTGGTTAGGCGGCGGCACAAAGCCAAATATTCCGCTGGGGGCACACCTGGCGGAATGGTACCCGCCAGAACGATAGCTCTGCTGTTGCTAGCTTTTTCCCAGACTAGAGAGGCAAAGGCCTGCCAATCTGCCGCAGACATAATCGGCCCCGGTTCGTTGATAACCGTAGTGTCACCCTGTTCGTGCAGCAGCAGGTGGCTCATCTTAGTTTCGCCTTGGGCGGCATAGTGCCAGCAGAAGGGCAGGCGCTCCCGGGCCATGAGGTCCTGGAGCAGATGTCCGGCGTGTCCGGCCAGGAAGCCGACCGACAGCTGGTTGTCGACGCCCAAATTGCGGGCAGCGCGGGCTACGTTGATGGCCTTGCCTCCGGCGCTGAGGCTGATGCTGGCGGCGCGATGGACTTGACCTGTGCTGAGATGGGGCAGGCCTATTAAACGATCTACGGTGGGATTGGTGGAGACCAGAAGCAGCATAGCGTTAATGATTGGGAGCGGGAGCGCTGGAACACTGCTGCACGATAGAGCGCAGCTGATTCATCTCGGCTATGAGGTGCTGGTTATCGTGGCAGGCGGTCAGATCGCCGCGCGTCTTTTCCAAACAGCCCCGGGCAATGTCGGTATTGCGGCGCAGACCGCGGGTGATAGCGTCGGGAAAATCTACCATGGTCAAGTGGGAGAAGATCTCGTCCATAACTTCGAGCAGCCGTTCGCTCAGCAGCAGTTCGCCTTGGCGCATGCGGTCCAGGCTGTGGCGGCGCAGTTCGCCTACACATTCGGCCAAGCCGTTGACATAGGCCGCTGCGCTGACCTTTAAATCCTGCGGGGCAGGCAGGGGAGACTGAGTGACGATGGCCAAAGTCAGGCTGGCTTCAGCGTACTCCTTTTGGGCGTCTTGGAGAAAACCAGCGTAGTACACTTCGGGATGAGGCTGGAGCAGAACGCAGATATTGTCTAGGGTCTGCTGGGCCAGACTGAGTTCCTGGCGGGCGTTCTCAAATTCGCGGCGATGGATGGCGCGAATGGCTAAACTGCAGTGTCGGATGGCTTGCCGGTGCAGGGGCAAAGCTTTCTCGCGGGCTTTGTCTGCGGTTTCCATGGAGGCGACTATGGAGTCGATGATTGTTTCCAAATTGCTTTTGTCCATATTGTCCTCTACACTAGGCGCGGATCGATCAAAAAACGTCCGTCGATGGTAATGGAATCTTGAATGATTCCAGCGCGGTTGTTGGCGGCCAGGTGACGGGCTATGTGGAAGACTTTTTCCACGTCTTCTTCACCGACAGCAGCGGCAATCTCTTCCACGCTGATGGATTCTTTGGCAGCCTGAATGGCGGCGATGACTTTACCCTGCAGCTCGAGAATCTTACCGGCAGCTTTTTTGCCGGCTTCAACTCCGGGCTGATGGTAGGCGTTAATGCCGATTAAATTCGCATAGAATCCCACGGTGCGCTCGTAAAGGGCGATGAGCTGGCCGATGCTGTAGGCACTGACTTCGGGGATGGTAATCAATATCGAAGCGCGTCCGCTTTCGGTGATGGCCTGGCGGGTACCCTGCCAGAATCCGGAGAGGTAGTCGCCGGTGGTTACGCCTTCTTCAACTTCCATAGAGGAAGTGAAGCGGTTGCGCAGCACAGCGATGAAGGTGATGAAGAAATTGTCGATGCCGTCGCGCAGCTGCTGCACATAAGCGTGCTGGTCCGTCGAACCCTTGTTGCCATATACAGTTAAGCCCTGGTGCACGACATTGCCTTCCAAGTCTTTCTCTTTGCCCAGCGATTCCATGATCAGCTGCTGCAGATAGCGGCTGAAGAGGCAGAGGCGATCGCTGTAGGGCAGGATGACCATATCTTTTTTGCCTTGGCCGTCACAGGCTTTGTACCAGGCCAGCGCTAAGAGTGCAGCAGGGTTTTGGCGGATATTTTTGGAGCGGGTCAGCTTGTCCATGTCAGCGGCTCCTTCCAAGAGCCCGCCGATGTCCAGCCCCTGCAGGGCGGCAGGAACGAGGCCTACAGCTGAGGTCTCGGAAGTGCGTCCGCCCACCCAGTCCCACATGGGGAAGATGGACAGCCATTCGTGCAGCTTGGCGTATTCGCAGAGCTGGCTGCCGTCGCCGGTGACGGCTACGGCGTGTTTGCCGAATTTGAGCCCCATGCGGTCGTACACGTTCTGCACTTCCAGCATACCGTTGCGGGTCTCTTTGGTGCCGCCGGACTTGGAGATAACCACGGTCAGGGTGCGGTGCATGTCGCCGTTGATTTCACTGATGACGCGGTCCATGCCGTCGGGGTCGGTGTTGTCGAAGAAGTGAATTTTCAGGGGATCGCTGACGCTTTTCAGAGCGTCAGCCACGAATTCGGGACCCAGGGCGGAGCCGCCGATGCCGACCAATAAGACGTGAGTGAAGCGCTCGGCTTTTTCGGGGCGGATATAGCCCTCCTGAATTTTGTTGGCGAAATCGACGAGGCGCTCTTGGGTATCGTCGATGGCCTGGCGGATCTCAGGGGTAGGGGCCAGCTGAGAGTTGCGCAGCCAGTAGTGGCCTACCATGCGGTTTTCATCGGGGTTGGCGATGGCTCCGGCTTCGAGTTCGTCCATGGCGGCGAAAGCCTTGGCCATGGGGGCCTGCATGGTCTCCAGGAATTCTTTGTCGACGCCGGAACGGCTGATGTCTAGGGTGAGGGAACTCTCTGGATCGATGAATAGCAGCTCTTTGAAGCTGTTCCAATCATGCTGAGGCATGGAAATGTATTTCTCCTTTGGAAAATAGCAATAAACTTTTCTAAATTCTACGCAGGAGAGGAAAATGCTTTTTTTGCGGGGAGAAAGTTTGACAAGCAAAACGACCGGGCTGCGGGCTGGGAGAGGAACGCGCGGGTGCGGGTGTTTATCGTCAGTCTTTGGCCTGGCCGTTAATCGGATATATGTGAGGGCATGAGCTTGGCTCATGTCCGGTATCAATTAGGTGGGCAATAAACCAGGTGGCAGCATAATCCGGTCAAGGTCCGGTATTATAATCGCTGGCTTTGGCGCCTAAGGAGGCGTCATCCTGCGGTGCCTGTGAACTGCCCTGCGGTGGAGCATCTGTGGAATCCTTTTTAACGACTACGGCTTTGATGATTATATTGGGCTTGTTTTGTTGGGACTTCAGGTAGCTTTCGCCGTCGGACCACAGTCTTTCTTGATCCAGGCCCATGCCGGGATCGCCTACGGATTTGAACTTTTCACTGTTCTCATAGCCTTCGGTGATGCGGGCGAAGGTAGTGAAACCCTGAGCGCGCAGCGGGCTGTTGTCGTCGTAGTTGATGAATACCTGGGTGCTGCTGGTGTTGGGGCCGGCCTTGGCGAAGGCTAAGGTGCCGGGTAGCAGCTGGAAGAGGCTGGGATCGTCGTCGAAATTCTTATTCTTGTAGTCGGCCATGCCGGGACGCCAGTTGATGCCGAACTGAGCCACGAAGGGCATGGGCTGCTTGACGACGCGGAAGATTGGGGTATCGTTGTAAAAACCTTTTTCGACCAGTTCCAGGAAGCGTTTGGAGGCGTTGGGAGCGGCTTCGGGATAGACCTCGATGGTTAAATCGCCGGCGTCGGTCCGGAAGCTGACGGTGACCGCTTTTGTTATTACAGGGGCTGTGCTTGGGTCGAAGGGGATTAATCCACGGTATTTGTCGGAAATGTGGGCTGAATTATCGTTTTTGTGTTCTATATCTTGGCTGTATTGGCTTGACTGCTGTTCTTGAGGATTTTCCTGCAATTGCTTTTTTCTTTCTGCTGACTTGCCTGTCTTTCCAGCTCTAGCGCCTGTTGAACCTCTTGTTTTGCTCTCTGATGAAGTTCTTGCTGTTGGCGTTCTTTTGCTCTATCTTCCTCTTTAAGTTGGTTTCTGAATCTAATTCCGCCAGTTGCGGTGAGGATGATCAGCAGGACAGTAACAGGCATTATTATGCCTTTGCTGCCGGGATGTTTGTCTGCAATAGAATAGCCTATCAAGAAGAGAATAATACAGGCGAGCCACCATAAATATAACGTTATCCCTGTCATTATAGCGGACGCAAAAATCGATCCTACGAATCTTTTTCCCCAATCAGTTTCCTCACTAGATATAAATGCAAGGATAAAGTATATGATTACGTAAAAAGAAAAAATTTTGCTGTCCATTTTCTGTACCTTTGTAAATAACGATGAGTATATGTCTTATATTTTGAGCATCTTCATAATGCTGCTATCAAATGCACCGGAAAATCCGCGAGAAGTTTCTCTTAACAAAGCGGGAAACATCAGGGAAATAGGTTGGTGCCGCCTTTGCCGCAGAGAGGGCATATGTATTGCCGTTTTGCGGCTGCCATGAAATAGATGTCTCCTTTCGTTTATTTGACTAAAAGAATAATAGCAAATCGTAGTGACAGCTTTTGTCGTTTTTCGGAGGCGCTCAGATAAAATATTGTATTATTAGCCGGGAATCTGATTAGGGACAGATGCCTGCATGGATGGCACAAAAACGACAAAAGCCGCCAACCAGTGGCACAGCATGAAGCTGTGGCTGATCGGCGGCCTGTCGGACTTGAGTGCGGCGCAAACTTCCGAAAGCGGAAAATCTCTTTGAGAACTGCGCTAAATACGAACCAAGAAATTGTTGATGATTGAATTTTATTACACAGGTATTAAGATATTTGCGCGGCAATAGATTTGTATCACAGCGGCAAACTTTGTCTGACTGCTGCTGACGGCAGCTCTGATATTGTTAAAAATAGAAAGCGACGGTAACTATGGTACAAAACACGGTTAAAACCAGCTTGGCGTCTGGTCTGGATGTTACGGATGATATTGATGTTTATGACTCTGCTTATAAGCGTTTGCTGTCCGAAAAGAGAGTCTTGGCCAGGATTATGAAAAGGTGTCTGTTCGAATACCGCGGCTGCGATCTTGATGCTATTGCGGAAAAGTATATCGAAGGTACACCTCATATTGCGCATGTGCCGGTATCTCCAGATGAAACAGGATCATTTTTGCGCGGTTTGAGTCAGGAACGTGCTTCACCTACCGAGGGAACTGTGCTGTTCGATATTTACTTTGACGCTATAGTTCCTGATACTGAGGAAAGCGTGCAGCTTATCATTAATGTGGAAGCGCAGGCGGAATTTTATCCCGGTTATCCTCTGCTGAAGCGGGGCATTTACTATTGCGCGCGGATGCTGTCGGCACAGAAAGAAACCGTGTTTACCGGGTCGCATTACGAAAAAATACGCAAGGTGTATTCTATTTGGGTATGTACCGAGGTGCCGAAACAGTATCAGAACACTATAACTGCCTATAATATGGAAGAGACTGGCTATGTGGGCAGCGTTAGAGCTGACAAAGCAAATTACGATCTGTTATCGGTAGTTATGATTGGTCTCGGCGCTCCCGATGACAAGCAGTGTGATGAGTTGCTTAGATTTTTGAATATATTGCTTTCTGCTGATATGTCTGCTGTTGAAAAGAAGCGCATCTTGCAGGATGAGTTCGATTGTCCTATGATGGATATAGAAAAGGATATGGAGGTATTGGCTATGGGCAGTCCGGGTTTAGCTTTACTTAAGAAAAGCTTTGAAAAGGGCCGTACTGAGGGCCGTAGTGAAGGCCGCATTGAAGGTATTTCCGCCTCCATTCGCAACCTCATGGAAACGATGAATTTAACGCTGACAGAAGCGATGAACGCATTAAAAATACCGGACGACGAGCGGCAGAAATATATCGAGGAGCTGTCTAAGTAAGCTATATTGCTTCGGTGGTCCTTGGGAAAACCTTTCGTGTGTGGTAATATGGATTAAAAGTACAGCGGCTAGGATGGTAGAAAAAATACCCTGTTGCCAGTGTATTTTCTTCAGTTTTTGGCCTGGTCGTTCATCGGAAATGTGTGAGGCCATGAGCTTGGCTCATGACCTGCAGTATGGGGGTTATTCTAGCAAATCTTCCCAGCCCTCGATCTTGGCTTTCTGCCAAGTGCGCAGGCTGTCGGCCTTCATCTCCAGGGTGATGAGGCGGTAACCAGGTGTTTGATGAGCTTCGTCTTTGTCTATTATTTGATCGTCCAGAGTAATATGAGCGCCTTTAACGTGCCATTCGCAGTGATTTGAGGTGTCGGCTGAAGGATCGCCGTATCCTGCGGCGATAATCTCCTCGCGCAGCAGGGCAAAGAATCGGCGCTCTGGGTCGCCTTCATCTGTTTGTCTGGATATGCCGTTGGGGCGGATTTTGCAGAGCGCTCCAACGATGCGGCCGTCGTAAAGGCGGTATTCGGCTTTTTCACATCCGCTTTGCGGATCGCTGTAGCTGACTTTGATCTCTTTATCGCTGATATTGTCTATAGTAAGCCCGTCAGTAATAGCCTGTCCTTGTTCGTTACTGTATATTAAACTATTGTAGGCGTCTTCGTAATACTCTAATAGTTTCTGCAGCGAATCGCCGAAATGGAGGCTGTTCAGCGAAGGTACCTGTTCATTGCTGGCATCTTGGTCTTTATGCATAACGATGAAATGGTGATTGTGCTTGCCTTCGTCGGGAATGCCCATGCCGTTTAGTTCTTCGTAGTGCCCGCTTCGATCCGCAATCCATTGTCTGGCCTGTTTGGCCCATAGATTGGCCTGTCTGCCGTTGGCTCCTGGAACGTAGCTTTCGGCTGCTTTTTTGATCCACTTGACAGCTTCAGCGCTATTTTTTGGGCAGCCTTTGCCTTCTGCGTAGCAAATGCCTAAGTTAAACATAGCCTCTGGGACTTCAAGTATGGCTGCGTTTTTTAGGTATTGCAGAGCTTTCGACTCATCTTTGGGCGCATAGATCCCGTTAGCATAGAAACGGTGTAACTCAATATTAGCGGGGTAGCTTCCATTTTTGGCTGCATTATTTAACCATTGTAGGTAGCGTTGCAGACGGTCGGTATCGCTTAATGCTTTATTTTCGAAGATGAAAACGTATCTATTAAAACCGCTTTTTAATTTGCAGCTTATCGGCAAAAATGACTGCGCCATTGTCAGCTTGCTGAGTTCATCGCCGCGCCTAGCTGCCGATTCTAAGAGAGCATAACCCTCGGGATTTCCTACTAGGCAAGCTTTTTCAGCCTCGTATAAATTGGGCTCTAGATTGTCATATTTTTTGGTATCAGTATAAATGCCGACAGGTATGATAAGCTCTCTGAACAGCCAAAACCTGCAGAACTTCTGGAGTTCTTCAGGATTGCGTGCCTCTGTCTGATTGTACCAGGCGAGTATTTTCTGGGCAGCCTCTGTTGCTCTTTCATAGTCAATGTAGTCCTCTGTGCCTCCGTCTGCGCTTCCGCTTTCGATTTTGCCGAACCACTTTTTGCCTTCTTCCGGATTTTTTTCCACGCCAAAGCCTTCGCAATAACATGCTCCTAGCTGCAGCTGAGCGAGGCGATGATGTTGGTTAGCGGCTTTGCGGAACCAGTAGGCGGCCAGGGCGGGATTTTGCGCCAAGACCCATCCCTGAGCATAACACTCGCCTAAGCGGGTTTGCAATTCGGGAACGCCGATTTGTGCTCCCACTTTATACCATTTGACAGTTTCTGTATATTTTTCGTCGGTAAAAGCAATATGTGCTTTTGCACTCACCATGGAGCTGAGGGCCTCGAACAGTTCTTCTTGGGGTATAGAGCTGGCGTAGTATTTATCGCCTCCGCGCCGTGCGTATTCGTCCAGAGCTTCCCGATAATACTCGCTGAGGTCGCCCCATTTGTTTTGGTCGGTAGCTTGTTCACGATCTGCCGGGGAATCTGCAGAGGCTGGCTGTTCTGCTTCTGAAGCATAAGCAGGTGCTTGTGTCTGCAGTTCCTGTTCCTGATTCTGCTGTTCCGTATACACTGGCGCTGGGCTGTATTTGTTTATTGCAAAATAAAAGTGCTTAAAGTTGCAAAATAAAAATGCATAGATT
>JAUNIO010000078.1 GCA_030535355.1 bacterium
TCAGATAGTTTCGCAGGTTAGCTGATCGCTAACTAAATGATATTACCTTTAGGGGAAGTATTAAGGGAAGTTCGCTGGTTCACAGTTAGCTAAACGCTAACTTAATGACCTTACCCTGACGGAGAACCACAATGAGCGCTAGTTAGCTAATAGCAAACACAACAATATTGAAATATATAAAAGTTATAATTATTTAATCAATGCGCTTTAAACAAAAATAAGCTTATATAAATATAAAAAAACGGCACGGCGAACAAAAAAGAATCCAAACGATCCAACGCTCCGCCGTGGCCTGCCAGCAAATTGCTGGAGTCCTTAACTCCTGCCTCACGTTTGAGCGCAGATTCAAACAAATCGCCAAACTGCGCAGCTGCGGAGCCAACGCCTGCCAAAATTAAGCAATGCGCCAAGGGCAGCCCTGTCCACACACTCCAGCCCCAGGCCAGCAGCAAGGCCAGTGCTATGCCGCCCAGCGAGCCTTCTACGGTTTTGCCAGGGCTAACCTGAGGGCACAGGCGATGCCTTCCCAACATTTTTCCAAAACCATAAGCGCCGACATCTGTGGCGATGCAGGTAGCCAGCAGCAGCCCTACCAAGACCAGTCCCATATCATTCCAGGTTACAGATGAAGCGACGCTCAATTCAGAAGCCTGCACACGGCGCAGCAGCACCGCATGAGCCGGGAACCAGCCGCAGTACATAAGCATGAACACAGTGCAGGCTGCTCCGCTGCACGGCGTATGGCGTTTATGAAAGCGCAGAACTTCGCCGGCACAAACGGCCAAAATGCTACCCAGCAAAAAAGCGGCCAAATGGGTATATGAAAAAAAATAGGCTCCCAAAACCAGCCCTAAAGAGCAGAAAACAGCAATATACCACTGCGGTTCCATGCCTTTGCGCCTAATCAGGATACCCATTTCGCTGACAGCAAACCACACCGCCAGAGCTACCAGCAAAGTAAACCAAATACCTCCGAGCCACATCAGAGCAATAGCTACCAAAGCCAAAGGCACACCGGTAGCTACGCGCATCCACAAGTTACTGTGCTTTTTATTGCTCTTGCTGTCTCCCATGATACTCGGAATTCCCAACTTTATTCATTATCAGCGCCCATCAGTAAACGCAATGTGCCAAACCGCCTGACGCTCGCTTAGATTAGGGCTTAAACTGGCAGGCTAAGCGCCTTTACGGCGCTCGCGGCTCTGGTACTCGATAATCGCTCGATAAACTGTTTTAGCATCCATTTCCGGCCAGAAAATATCGCTAAACCAAAATTCAGCATACGCAATCTGCCAAAGCAAAAAATTAGAGACTCGCAATTCGCCGCTGGTGCGAATCAATAAGTCTGGGTCTGGCTGGCCAGCCGTCCATAACGCTCCCGACACCGCGTCCTCGTCTATGTCCGCGACTTGGATCTCTCCTTTAACAGCCTTATCGGCCAATGTGCGCACAGCTTCAGCTATTTCTGCGCGCCCGCCATAGTTAACCGCTAAATTTAGAGTCATATCGGTATTACCGGCTGTCAGTTCTTCGGTTTTTTGCAGCTCGCGATAGACAGCCTTAGGCAGTTCATCGACTTTGCCTATACAGCAAAAACGAATACCGTTGCGCATCATGTTGTCGCGCTCAGCCTTCACATAATATTCGAACAGCTGCATCAGCAAAGCCACTTCAGACGGCGCCCGCTGCCAGTTCTCCGCTGAAAACGCATAGGCGGTCAGAATTTTGATGCCCAAGGTGCGGCTGGTTTCCATCACTCTGCGAAAAGCATTGACACCTTCCTTATGGCCAAAAATCACCGGAAGGTGGCGTTTTTTGGCCCACCGGCGGTTACCGTCCATAATTACGGCAATATGGTGGGGCAAACGCCGCTTATCGATGCGGGCAAGCAGCTCTTGCTCGTTCAGTTCCTCCCAAGAAGGGCTATCTTTCACCTCAGACCCCACGTTTTAAGCTCCATCTGCTTTGATGCGCACATAATCGCTATACGCTAAAATCCAGGTTTCCCCACTTTCTAGGCTACGGCACCCAACTACCCGCAGCTCACCGGCGGCAATTACCGGCCAGGGGGGACAGGTAAGCAACACGCGCTCAGGTCCCCTGCCATAGCGGCGGGCAAGTCTGAGCGCATCTTGATAATTGCGGCCTAAAACTGCCGGTATCAAACTTCCATAATCTCTTTCTCTTTAGCAGCCAAAGCTTTGCTCAAGTCCTCAATGCTCTTGTCGGTGATCTTCTGGATCTCGTCCTGGCCTTTTTTGACCTCGTCTTCAGTAGCGTCTTTCATCTTTTTGACCATATCGATCATATCGCGGCGAATATTGCGCACCGCAACTTTAGCCTCTTCGGTCATTTTCTTCGCGGATTTCACCAATTCTTTGCGCCGTTCCTCATTAAGCGGGGGGAAAGCCAGGCGGATCAGCACACCGTCATTAATAGGATTGATGCCCAAGTCAGATTTTTGGATGGCTTTTTCAATAGCTGCCAAATTGCTCTTGTCAAAAGGCTGAATGGTGAGCATACGGGCTTCAGGAGTAGCGATAGTTGCCACCTGATTCAAGGGCATTTCCGTTCCGTACGCGGTTACAGTGATGCGGTCTAGCAGCGACGGTGTAGCTCTGCCCGTGCGGATGGTGTTAAAATCGCGCAGCAAAGACTCATAAGTCTTTTTCATGCGTTCTTTAGTCGTCGTGTACACGCTAGAATCAAACATTAAGTTTCCTCCTCCAAATAAATCCAGCGCCAATGAGCAAACGTGCAGTAAATGAATTGCCTGTTATTAGACTGCACCGTCCTTAAACGATTCATCGACAACAATGGTTCCCAAATTTTCTCCGCGGCATAGTTTAAGCAAATTGCCCGGAGTTACAATATCAAACACCACTATCGGCAGTTGGTTATCCATACACATGGAAATAGCCGACGCATCCATAACTTTTAGGCCGCGTTTCAAAGTTTCTTGATAAGTCAGACGCTCAAAGCGCTTAGCCTCTGGATGAGTAACTGGGTCTGCTTCATAAATACCGTCAACTTTGGTAGCTTTAATCACCATATCAGCGTTAATTTCTAAAGCCCGCAAAGACGCTGCAGTATCAGTAGTAAAGTAGGGATTGCCTGTTCCGCCAGCAAAAATCACTACTCGGCCTTTTTCTAAATGGCGCACAGCTTTAGCGCGCACAAAAAATTCCGCGACTTTAGGAATAGGAATAGAAGTCTGCACACGGGCCGCAATTCCCGCACTGTTCAGAGCGTCCTGCAAAGCCAGGCCATTCATTATCGTAGCCAGCATTCCCATGCAATCGGCATTGCAGCGTTCCATGTACGGTCCCATATTGCCGCGCCAAATATTGCCTCCCCCCAGCACAACGCCGACTTGCAGGCCTAAGCTAACTATCTCGCCAATCTCAGCTGCAAAGCGCTTTACCGCTGCAGGATCATAACCAAAGTGACGCTCTCCGGCCAGAACCTCTCCTGATAATTTCAGGAGTATGCGCCGCGCCGATAAACCTTTTATTGTGATTGCTTGCATTGTCCCTTTTCTGCCACCTAGACAGTATTTATAAATAGCCTTCTTTGGTTCTGTTCGCGGCTATTTAATCCTTTTTATATCAAATCCAAATATCAGCCGCAGTGGGGAATTCGGGCAGCATATCATCGAAGACGCTCACGGCCTGCTTCATTTGCAGCTCAGCAAAAAACTCCCTGGCCCGCGCTACGTCAATAGCCTTCAGAGCAGCAGTTTCCCCAGCAATCTCCTCAGCTAAAGGCACTTCGAAACAGATTTGCGTAAGTTTTAAGTTGTGCAGAACCTGTTCTTTGGCAGCCGTCAATTTGCTTCCGAAACGGGCTCCGCCAGCGGCAGGATCGTTGAGCAGCTCGTCCAGGCTATGCTCGTTAAGCATTTTGGCAGCCGTTTTTTCGCCAATACCCTTCACGCCTATAATATTGTCAGCGCTGTCGCCCATAAGAGCCAGCCAAGCGGGAATTTTTTCCGCGCTGACCCCATATACTTTGGGAATATCATCAGCTTGCAGCGTTTGGTATTCCCCTTTTTTGCCGGTTATATGCAGCAAAGAAACACCAGGGAACTGCAAAACCTGAGCTAAATCCTTGTCATTGCTGACAATTACAATTTCCGCACCGGCAGCGGAGTAACGTTTAGCCAGCGTAGCCAGGACATCATCGGCTTCGTAACCGTCAGCATTCAAGACTGTTATGCCCAAATGGCGGCACATCTCCATAACCAGCGGAATCTGCTCTGCCAAAGAAGGGGGAGTTTCGCGGCGGTTGGCCTTATAATTCCCGTCCAGTTCGCGGCGAAAGTTGGGAGTTGAGGATTCAAACGCAGCTATACAGTGGGTAATATTCTCCGTGCGCACCAAGTGCTGCAGCGCTTTATAAACCCCTACAACCGCTCCCGTATGCTGTCCCTTAGAGTTAATAAGATTATCTGGAAGGGCGTAAAAGGAACGAAATATTAAAAACATCGTATCTATTAAATATATCTTAGCCATGAAGCCTGCTTCTTTCGCTATATTTTCTATCCTGCTATATCTTTCGCGCAGACAGTGCCTCGAAAAAGGACAGCAGAGCTGTCAAGAATACAGGGTTGACATACCCGATTCAGAACTTAAGGCGATCATGATTAAACAGCAGCTTAACTCCAAACAATATTTCTGGCTTCGCCTAATTCCGGCGGCATTGCTCATGCTGAGCGGCTGCGCCGTTATGCGCTTTTACTGGGAAGAACTAATGCAGGCTTTCCACACCTATCCCTCAGATGTTTGGTATATTCACTACAATTACGGCTGGTTTTTGGCCAATCGGGCGTTTTTTAACATAGAATATCCAGTTCCCATGTTCATCCTCTTCAAAGTACTGGCCAAAGCGGCGGCGCTGTTGCCAGGCTGCGAACCGGGCAAATACGGCGGCACTATCTTTACTTTGCGCAATTGGTTTATAGTCAACTCCATATTTTTAGGCGGATGCGGTCTGGCAGTAGTAGGACTGACCCACAAGCTCAACTGCCGTTATTTCCATCTTCCCTATTCCAAAGTTTTATGGGGGCTGGTACTTACACCAGCGTTTTTCTTCTTTTCGATATACAACTACGACCTGGTCACCATACTATGCTGCGTCGCTGCTCTTTGGCTATTCTTGGAGAAGGATTTTGTTGGTGCCAGCGCCTGCCTGGGGTTAGGATTTGCTTTTAAAATCTATCCTGGAGCCATGTTTCCCCTCTTTTGGCTCGCCATGCCATCTGCGCAGCGCTTTAGATCCCTAGGAGCATTTATTTTACCCTGGGCTGTCATGAATATACCATATATGCGCTATAATTTCGGCACTTGGCTGTATCCCTACACCTGGCAGCTAGAATTTGATAGCTCTGAACAAACCGGCCATTTAATCTATCATCTGACCGCTTTCCTCGGCAAAATTCCAGCGCTGGCCTTAGCCGCTGCCGTATTTCTATATTTTCTTTATCTCATATGGAAACGCCGCCCTGAAGGGTATACAGACGACGCTCTCTGGCTGACGCGCTGTTCTATAGTGCTCATCGCCTCTTTTATAATGCTGAAAAACGTCTTTAGCCCCCAGTATTTGTTATGGATTTCGCCTTTTTTAGCTCTGAGCGGAGGTTATCCGTTCTACGGGCTATACAGCGCCATAGAATTGCTTAGCGGCCTCGAAGTAAGCGGCCTTTATTACTGGCGCGAGCAATGTCCGGCATTTATAAACTGCTGCCGTTTTTTGCGCGACTTGACCATGCTTTGGGTGTGGTATTGGACTTTCCGTCAGCTCTGCCCTAAACGGCAAACTAAACGGCAAACGGCGGCCCCACCCCAGAAAAAAGCCAACAAGGCTGCTGGAAAAAAAACTCACAAGTGACTGCCCAATAATAAATCTATTAGACATATTGGATTAGGTAAATTGGGCACCGCACAAAGATATTAGGCGATTAAGCCTTATGCGGCCTTAGCGCTATATTTATGTACCTATATTTATGTGCCTCAATGTGCCTCAAAATAAAGGTTACATTAGTAAGGAAGCGAATTTTATATAGTTATGTCTATTGATCAAAATGAAGAACTTCTCAATAAGCCTCTAGAAACTGCCCCACTGGCAGCGTCAGACTCTCTAAAATACAGCACTAAAGCTTACCCTCCCTTTGGCTCAGCAGGTTTAGGATCAGAACAGCCGCACTTTTCTCAGTCTCCAGCCGCAGCGCAGCCAGCAGACGCGGGTCAGGCCCAAGCAGCGCCTCAGCCTGCGGCCAAGCCGTTTGCTTCTGCAAATAATGCTCCGCTAAAATCCGCCGCCAGCATTCCGCCTTCGCCTCCTGCTGACAGCAAAAACAAACGCAAGACCTGCAGCTGCGCAGCGCTTTGCGCTGTAGCTATTTTAGTCTGTATTGTGGGACTATTTGCGCTTATAGCGGCTGCCGCCAGCGGCAAAGCTCCCAAGATCAAAGATGACCGCAGCGTAGATGCTTCCTTCCCCAGCTATTCCTATAAGCTGATAGGCACTACCAGCAAAGAAAATCTCAAACATAAAATAGTAGTCCTGCCTATAGAAGGCGTGATCAGTTCCTCGCGGGGGGATGGCATTGGAACTTTCTGCACCCCTGACGATCTGCGCAATGCTTTAGATTATTTAGCTAAAGACGATTCGATCATCGCGGTAGTCTTAGAAGTGAACAGCCCCGGCGGCGGTCTGACAGCATCGGATATAATGCTGCACTATTTAAAAGATTTTAAATTCAAAACCGAACTGCCGATTTACGCATATTTCATGGATGAAGCCTGTTCCGGAGGCTACTATATTTCGATGGCAGCCGACGAGATCTATGCCTGCCCTACAACTATGACCGGTTCAATAGGCGTCATCATGCAGCTGCCAGAGATAACCGGCTTAATGAACAAAGTCGGGGTCAAAATGGTCACCATAACTTCTCTGAACCACGAAGGCAAAGCCTCCTATAAAGATATTGGCTCCATGTACCGCACCATGAAACCCAGTGAGCGTGCTATGCTCCAGTCCATGATAACCGAGTCCTGGCAGGGATTTGTCCAAGTGGTCAGCGAAGGGCGCAAAGGCAAATTAACCAAAAAACAAGTCGAAAAATTGGCAGACGGCCGCATTTTCTCGGCCAAGCAAGCACAGAAAGCCAAAATAATTGACGGAATCTGCTATCCCGACGAGCTGTATCTCAAAATTGCCCAAAAACTTCACGATCAATTCCCTGGCGAGCCCTGTACGGTACGCTTAACCCGTGAATCTTCTTATATGGACATCTTTAGCAGTTTGGGAATCCATTCTGCCTTAGATTTGATCGGCACGCGCTCTCCCAGCCTGCCCAGCTCTGAACTGCCACAGCGCTATTACCGCAGCCAATATGAAGGTATTATGCAGTAATAGGCCAATGTCTTTCAGTTAACATTTCCAATGTCGTTAACTTAAGGCTCAACGACATTGGAAATGTTAGCTCATATATAATTATCGCCACGTTCATGCCTGCGTATAAGCTAAAGCAAAACACAAGCTAAACCTCGATTCCCAAACAGCTTTGAGCACCCCTTCTGTCGCAGCCGCGACATCTCCCCCTCCCATCCTTCCTATTTTGTCAAGCCAGAAATATCGATATTTCAAGCTTTAGTGGGAGTCAGATAGTTCGCAAGTTAGCTGATCGTTAACTAAACGATATTAAGTAATAGGCTAGGCAGGGTTCACAGAACTTTTAGCAAAAATAGACGGATATGTAAGATGATTCAGCTTACGAGGTAAACAACATGACAGAAAATAGAGATAGTAGTTTAGGTTTTTTAGGCGGCGTCTTGGTTGGAACGTTGCTCGGCGCTTCAGTTGCTATTATGTTAGCCCCCGATTCCGGTGAAAACACCCGTTCCGCTCTCAAGGGCAGAGCCAACGAATATAAAGACAAGTTTTCCACTCTAGGCAAAGAGTATAAAGAACGCTTTTCCCACATCACCGCTGAATACCGTCAAAAGCTCAACGAACTGATCGCCGAGGCTCGCGAGCGCCGCGCAGGCAGCGTCGCTAACAGTTGCGAATCAGACAGCTGTGAATCATCCTGTTGCTGCGGCCAAGAGCAGGACTGCGAAACCGAGGAACTTTTCGCTGACGAAGAACTAGAAGATGAAGGCGAGCCCGTTTAAAAAACTGTCAAGTTAGCAATAAGCCAATTTATGAACTATCTGACTCCCCCCTCTCCGCCATTAAGGATATGAGGGGGGAAAGTTTAACTTCAATGGAGGACGTCATTTGAATATCAAAACCAACACTAAAGCCTTGGGCCAAACCGCCAAACTTATTGAAGTCCAGGGCGAGCTAGACGTATACACCTCCCCCAAGCTAAAAGAAGCGATAGCTGAAGTTGTAGATTCCGCAAAGACAGATTTGGTTATCGACCTCAACAATGTGCGCTATATAGACAGCACAGGCTTGGGTGTGCTTATAGGTACATTGAAGAAAATCCGCGAAAACGGAAGCCAAATGTTGCTAGTCTGCAATGTCAGCCAAATACTAAGCGTCTTCTCTATCACAGGTTTGAGCAAAATACTGACCATCTGCGATACAGTAAGCGCAGCAGAAACCGCTTTAGCAGCCAAAGCTTAATCCAGCAGGCCTGGAGCTGCATAGCTCGGGCATCTAGCGTGACCATTCCCCCTGCCGTTAAATGCCGGAAGTTAGGTATGGGAATGGTCATTTTGTTTTTTGGAAAAAAATATATCCCAAAGCCTGGGATATAGACTTATTAACGCTGACACAGCCACTTTAAAGCGCAGTACTGACAGCTATAAGAAGAAAAGGCCGTATGCTCAAAATCTTTAGCCATAATGCGATGGGCGGTTTGATCGACGTCTGCCAAAGTATCCTCTTCAAAGCCAGCATCAGGAGCAAAACTCAGCAAAGGATCCCCATTTTCTGTGCCAGTATAAAACAGATGCATACCGTTAATTTGCTTGCCGCTGCGCTCGCGCAGCAGATGAGCATACAGAAACAGCTGCCGTCGGTAAAACTCTGTTCTGGCACGCCGATATTTATCAGAAAAAGGACGCGTACTGCTCTTAAAATCGACTATTTCTAAACCGTTCTGCTCCGGCGATTCGACCAGCAGATCTATCTGTCCCGCTAAAATATAATCCTCTTTTAATAGGCTCACGCTGCGTTCAACATCGTATAAGCGTTCCCAGCGATCCCCGATATAATCGATATAGCGGCTTACCTGCTCTTTTGCTTTCTGACGCTCCATAGCGGTAAGCTTACCCTCATAGGCCATGAGTAAGGTAGTATAATTCTCGGTCAGCCAACCATCAATGTGTTCGCGGACCTCCTGCAGGCTGAGACCTTCCTTGATGATAGAACGGTTGACATCTTCCAAAGTCTGGTGCACCAGCAAGCCCATACAGGTAAATCTGCGTTCCAACGGTTCTACGCCCAGCTCGCGGCGAAATTTATAGAGACGCGGACAGTCATCGTAAACGCCTATATCTGCCGTATAAGTGAAAACTGGCTTAAAATACGGAGTTTTAATCGCGCTAAAGGCAATCTTAGACAGCTGCAAAGCGCTATCACGCCAGTCGGGCAAACGCTCAAAAATATCCCCAAGCCAATCATTTGGCCTAGCCCCATGAAGACTGGTCAGAACCAGCAAATCCTGGGCACGGGAAAAAGCTGTATAATACAGCCTCCAAAACTCGCACAAATAGTCGTCGTTTTGCGCTTCCTGACGGTATCCTTTGCCAAATATCTTAACCGCCTGAGAGATAGGATCGCTGCTCAGACGCGGCTTAGGCTGATATTCAGGCAAACCGACTATAACAACCGGAAACTCCATGCCTTTGGCCTGATGAATCGTCAGAAAAGAAATACATCCGCTGGGAGCATATTCAGCCGTATCTTCATATTCATTGACTACCCTTTCTCGCAAAACGGCTATATAAGACATAAAAAAGCGCTGCAGATGTTCTTCTAAATTATGAGGGCCCAGACGCTCCAAACCATATGTTTCTTCATAATACTGCGCAAATGTCAGCAGGCGCGACAAATTGCGCAAAGCGCGGGAAGCTACCACACCTTGGGCCAATTCTGTCTGCATAATTGCCCGAAATGGCTCAGCGCTGAACAGCCTAAACAATATCGTGGAAAAACGGCAGGGCACAGGCGATTCTTCCACTAACCAAGCTGGAATGGTTATCTCTATAATCTCGCGCAAGGCGGCACCGCGTTCCTCAGCGAGCAGTTCTTTTACCTGGCGCAGCGCACCGCGATAATAGCTCAGCAATTCGCGATCGCCAAAATGAAAACGGCTGACCTGATCGTAGAAAGCCATCCATAAGCAGCCTAAAGCCAGCTGAATCTCCCGGCGCTTAAAAAGCATATCCGAACGCGGAGAATATACACTAATTCCCTGCTGTTCAAAATACTCGATCAAGCCCTGGACTTCACTGCTACGGGTGGAGTGAAATAAAAAAGCTATTTGGTTGTAGTCTGTAATAGTAGAATTCCCACGCAGCTGCTGCACTAACTCGCAAAGCTCATGGCACCAAGCTGCATGGCTATTCATACCGTTAACCGTTACGGCAGCTGCACTTTCAGCTTCTGGACGCTGAGCTATTAATTCTTTGATATAGCGCCGTCCGCTCCAGTCCCATCCCTGGGCCTTAGCGTATTCCTCAGACATCCAATAAGTATAAAGGCTGACTATTGACTGAGGAGAACGATAGTTATCGCGCAGGCTGATTACTAAGCAATTGTTCTGTCCCATTTTACGAGGGAATTGCAAAATATTTTGAACAGTAGCTCCGCGAAATGAGTAGAGTGCCTGGTCGTCATCTCCCACAACACAGATATTGTTCTGAGGAGCCGCCAGCGTAAGCAAAATGCTTTCCTGAATGCAATTGGTATCCTGATATTCATCTATCATAATATAGCGAAACTGCCCCTGCAAGCGGCGGCACAGCGCCGGATTAGCAGACAGCATTTCGCGGACTTCCGCTAGCTGACAGGAATAATCTACGACATTGAAATGATTCAGCAAATTTCTATAGCGCAATAGAACTTGTCCCCAGCCGTAGTTTTGACGCTCTACCTGCATCAGTTCTCCCGGGGTGACCAGCTCTTCAATTAAACGGCTCAAAGCCGTACAGGCATATCGAGCTGACTGCCACACTTCGCTGTCACTCATATTCTGAGAAGCGAGGCCCAAATCGTCAGCGTGCTCAAAGACGAACTGCTGCTGTCTCACTTCATCAATAGACTGAAAATTCTTGCGCAAAGACGATTCGTCTAAATGCTCCTCAATCAAACGCAGGCATATACCATGTATTGTGCCTATATACATCTCATGCAAATTGCATTTAATGCCGCGATATAGAAGCTCCTCAGAAATACGCGTATAGAGTTCATTGGCCGCCTTTTTAGTAAAAGTAGCCAGCATGATTTCCTCTGGTCTAACCTTTTTTTTCTGGATCAGATAAGCTGTGCGCTGCACCAAAGTAAACGTTTTTCCCGTACCCGGACCTGCCAAAATGAGCACAGGTCCTTCTGTCGCTTCTATGGCGCGGCGCTGCTCAGCGTTGGCCCCTCGGAAATCAAAATCTGACATTCTGCGCCTCCAGCCTAACTCTTCCGAACTTCGCAGCTTACCAAATCCTGGGCCATCTTAGAAATGGTGTTAAAGGCAAAGCCTTCAATTTTAGGTATAGAACGAGTATTAATTTCTAAACGCACTAAAAGGCCTTTTTCCGGGGCATAAAAAATACTGCCCGAGGTTTCTGAGACTACGTTGGCTTTTTGCTGGCCTGCCGGCAAAACCATCTCAAACTGAGCTGCCGATGATTTCATATCTATGCGTACACAATCATAACCGCCTACGCGCTCTTCGCCTATTAATGTAAAGGTGTTAGTGCTCGGCGCGGGATAAGGCATACCGGGCAATATCACCTGAGTTTCCTTCTCCCACGAACAGCCAGCTGTGACGTTTTCCTCTGGAAATGCGTAGCTCAAAGAGTTTATACCGCCTACAGCTTCCAGCACATTGCCACAGGCATTGATTTGCGCATACATAACCTGGCGCATCACCTGCGAACCCATAATAGGCTCTTGAGGGACATCGCCGATCGGTTCGGAGATCGTTAAAATATGAGAGATATCGCCTTCTTGGCGAATAACGCGCTGACGCACTCTGGTATCCCACGCGTGCTCCTTTTTCCCCAGCAAATTGCCAGCATTGCTGAATTCTTGAGTTACCTGCGTAAAGCAGCGGTATTCCAGAATCATATCCTGCTGCAGACGCAGGCGCAAAGCTATGCCCCGATCGAGATTTAATGCCATAGAAACCTCCCGTAACCGCCTCTGTCGCAAGCGACATCTCCCCCTCCCATCCTTTAGGGGGTGTTATAACGTGCCAATGTTAGAACATGTTCATCAGTTGATGGTAAGCGCCAAAACTATGTTGGACGCTTACCATTTTAAGCAGCTGCCTGCGCTCAGATAAATCACCTAAGCAGCGCCTAAACCCTCAATAGAACTTTAAGACTGCTCTTTTTAGCTAGAGCAAACGCCTCCACTCCATCCGCTAAATCATAAGTGCCAGCGATGAGAGGTTCAACATGGATTACCCCCTGCTGTAAAGCCCTCAAAGCTGGGGCAAAGCGCCCGCAGCGCGAGCCGATAATTTTTATTTCATGAACAACTATCGGCGCTAAATCGAGCTGTGAACGTTCAGTTACCGTAGTTTTAAGCACAATCGTCCCCCGCGGGCGCACCGCCTGCAGAGCCAGCTCTAAGCCTCCTGCGCTTCCAGTGGCTTCGATCACTATATCATAAGCAGGCTCAGCAGAACGCTCTGCCATCCAATCGTTCAGCAAGCGAACGCGCACATTAAACGGCTCTAGAAGGCGAAGTTTATCCTCATGCTTGCCCACTGCCGTCAGATCACAGCCACTCAGCCGCACTGTCTGAGCACACAGCTGTCCAAGTTTGCCGTCACCCAAAAGCAAGACCCGATCTGAAGGGATGATATGCACCTGCTCCAAAATATTCCAGGCTGCCGCCAGAGGCTCGGTAAAAACAGCTTGGCTATCGCTTACTTCGTTAGGCACTGCGTAAAGGTTAGCAAACGGCAAAGTACAATAGCTGGCCATAACCCCGGGATGGCGATCAATGCCCAAAGTTGTGCGGGCTGCGCAGTGCCTAGTATCGCCTTGGGCACAGAGACAGCAATGGCCGCAGCCACAATTAATCTCCCCCACAACGCGTCTGCCCAGCCACTTTTGGGCCTCTGCAGGATCGCAGTCCGCAGCGGCTTCGGTCACTATACCTACAAACTCATGGCCTAATATGCCCTGATAGTTCATATAGCCCCGGCAAATTTCCAAATCCGTATTGCAAATACCAGCGAGCAGAACTTTAATACGGGCCTCACCAGAACGAAGGGGGGCCATCTCAATATCGGTCAGCTTCAGCGAACCGTCATAAACCAGCGCGCGCATCTCTGCACCGTACAAGACTAATGGGCGTCAGAGCCAAATAAATTGTACATTTGGCTAGTGTTGACGGCAAAGAGGAGATCTGTAAAGGTTACGCAGTTCATGTCAACGTCTAAAACATTTTTATTGGCGGTAATATTGTACTTATCCCCTAATTCCAAAGAATTGCACATATTAACAACCTTCTGCAGTTCTGCGGGATCATCAAAGGAGATACTATAAGGTTTATCAGCCTTATCATGAACCTTAATATCCAAATGTTTATTAATGTCCATCTCACTTTTGGCGTCAGCGAGAACTTCGTGGAACAGCATAGTCCAGCTGTTGTTAATGTGCACAATATCGTCGGTAATATCGCGATTCAGGTCTGCTTGGTGACAAGAATGAAATATTTTAGAGAACGATATGCCATCGTCCGTTATTTCACCGCTCAAAAACAGCTCCCCAAGACATGTTGAAGATATTAGCCACTCCCATTTCTGAGCTCGGGAGAAAGCTTCCTGATATTCGTCATCTTTAGGGGCAATTAACACTTGCAGCTGCACAGTAGCGCCGGCTAATCCTTTGCAATAAGGGATGATTTTAGCTACAATTTGATCTACGCGCAAAATATGGCCGATAGTCTGTATTGGAAAGCGCACCAGCATCTGTCCCTTTATCTCGTCGGCTACATAATCATCGCCGCGAAACACTTTGCGAAACAAAGCCATTTGACCGGCCACAGAAGGCTGCAGGGAAAGCTGACAGCTCCAGTATGAGGTATTGCCCTCTAAAGAGATATCGTGTTCTAAACTGTAGTCCACGAAATACAAACGGCAAAAATTAGTAACATCTTCTAAGCTATGCATAACTTCTAGTTTTTCCCCTAAAATGCGTCATCTCCTGTTTAGGCAATCTCATTTAGTTGAGCAGAAACAGGTACGGTACACACAATAGGGAAACACCCATTCGTCTTGTGTTTCCCTAAACTGCGTCACACTGGATTAACTAGCAGCGGCTGCCCTTTAGCCCAGTTTACTGCAATTTGCACTGGCTTTATGAGACGACGCTCCTAAGTTAAACAGTATTATGCTCCGGCCAGCATGGCAGCGATATCTTCTTCTGCCGAAGCGATTGGTTTAATGGAGAACTTTTCCACCAGCACCTTGGCCACATTGGGCGAAAGGAAAGCTGGCAGCGTGGGTCCCAAGCGTATGCCCTTAACGCCTAGATACAGCAGAGCCAGTAGCACCGCCACCGCTTTTTGCTCATACCAGGCTATATCAAAGGAAATAGGAAGTTCATTAATATCCTTCAGCCCGAACGCTTCTTGCAGTTTCAAAGCGATCAGAGCCAAGGAATAGCTGTCATTGCATTGGCCTGCATCAAGCACGCGCGGAATACCGCCGATCTCGCCCAAATTGAGTTTAATATATCGGTATTTAGCACATCCAGCGGTTAAAATTACCGTATCTTTAGGCAGTTTTTCCGCAACTTCGGTGTAATAGCTGCGCCCTTTCTGACGGCCATCACAGCCCGCCATCACCACAAAGCGTCTAATAGCGCCGGACTTTACAGCCTCGATGACTTTGTCGGCCAGAGACAGCACCTGGCTGTGGGCAAACCCACCTATTAGCTTGCCGTTTTCGATTTCCCGAGGAGGAGTGCAGCGTTTAGCCATCTCTACCACCGCAGAAAAATCCTTAGCTCCGCCTTCTGGCCGATCTGCAATGTGTTTTACCCCTGGATAGCTAACCACGCCTGTCGTAAACAGTCTATCGGCGTAAGCACAGTCATTTTTCAGCGGGACCAAACAGTTCGTAGTCATAACTATAGGGCCGTTAAAAGCGGCAAATTCATCAGCCTGATGCCACCAGGAACTGCCATAGTTGCCCTTAAAATGCGCAAATTTCTTAAAAGCCGGGTAGTAATGGGCGGCCAGCATCTCACTGTGCGTATAGACATCCACGCCGGTTCCTTCGGTCTGCCTTAGAAGCTCTTCCATATCTTTGAGATCGTGGCCAGATATCAAAATACCGGGATTATGGCCAGCGCCCAAATTTACTTCAGTAATCTCAGGATGACCATAGGTTTTAGTGTTAGCTTCATCGAGCAGAGCCATAGCACTAACCGCACACTCACCTGCCTGCATTACTAAGGCGATCATTTCCTCGAGCGGCAAATTTTCCGTAGTGGAATCTAAAGCCTTAGCCAAAAACGCATAAATTTTCGCGCTTTCACATCCCAAAACAGCCGCATGTTCAGCATAGGCTGCAATTCCTTTACAGCCCAGAATTAGCAATTCCCGCAGCGAACGCACATCTTCATCGGCAGAAGCGGTTATGCGCACCTCGGCGCTGCTGGCTTTGGAAATTATATCTTCATCGCTGTCTGCGCTCCACAGCGCACAATCGGGAAGCACAGTAGTCAGTTCGGAGCCTATGCGCGCCCGCAAACCATTCCTGACCAACAAGGCCTGCTTTATCAGAGCGATAATGGCATCATCATCCCAAGCTACATTAGTTACTGTTGTAAACAAAGCTCTGATAAGAAAACGCCCGGTCTTATTATCTACAGTTCCATGGGGCAGTCGCTGGCCGTAAAAAGCAATACCTTTACAGGTATAAATAAGCAAATCCTGCAGATTAGCAGTAAGCTCGCGTTTTCCGCACACTCCTGCTGCGGAACAGCCCAAATTTTTAGCTGTCTCTTGGCACTGAAAACAAAACATATCCTTCCTCCGCAAAAAGAATAGCCTAGGCAATAAGGCAGAGCAGGATAATTTCGCCGTGAAGTTTCAAGCGCCTTTCTCAAACAGTTTAAAAAGAAGCAGAGCTTCGTCTAAGGGGGGGATAGACAAAGCTCTTTATCTGTGGCTCCAACTGTAGGGATCGAACCTACGACCGATCGGTTAACAGCCGATTGCTC
>JAUNIO010000079.1 GCA_030535355.1 bacterium
ATCAGACCGCGGTCATCGTCCGAGCGATCACCCAACCGATCACCCAACTCACTGTCTAACCTACTGTCTAACCTACCGTCCGCTTTGTCTTTATCGTCCCACCGATTGTCCCCATGATTGTCCCACCTATCGTCGGCACTGATGCCGGACTGATTACCAGACTCAGCTTTTTGCCAAGCATAATTGACATTGGGAAGCACCAAAAGAAAATCGCCGGGTTCCGCCTTAAAAACCAGAGAGAATGAGGTGCCGCTGTCCGGCAGCGCTTTATACGCTTCGAAAATTTTTTTGAACCCGCTGCCGCGCCGCTCCATATAGTTCAAACGGCTGAAAATATCCGCAATAACGGGATTGCGCCTTTTGGAAGGTATAGACAGCAAATCCTTGTCTAGTAACGTGGAACCGTCAACCATGCCGCCCGGAGAATAAATTTCCAAACGGTCATCGAAAATATCTATATGAACTTCGCTGCCCAATTCGTTGTAACTGCGGTGAATGAGAGCGTTAACCAAGCCTTCCATGTAAGCCCGCTCAGGATAATCTGGATATTCACGACGTTCGGTATCGGTCTTTTTCCAAGCTTTTTTGCTGTTTTTGGCTATAAAATCCAGCCCGCTCCGCAGCAGATGCAGCAGACTGCCGGAATACTCGCTGTCATCCCAAGCCTCCATCCGACCCGAAGCTTTCGTTAAACCGTTCCAACGGGTACAAAAAAGCCGGGAATGGCGCAGCGGACACTCATCGGCCAAAAGCGCTCCTGCGTTGGTAAGCTTCCCTTGGCTGTCGATAATGCCAAAAGAGGCGAAATCGGTATCCTCAAAGGAACGGCCCGTCTGCTGCCTATACACGGAACGCAGCTTGGTAAAAGCCATATCTTCAAACCTGTAAGCCGAACGCAGGCTGTCATAGGTCTGACCGCTGCCCCTGATCACCAATTCATTCAGCTGAGAGGGAGAAGCCGACACGCTTTCATTGCCGATCCTGACAAAAGCGACAAGCTGTCCCTCGCCTTGATAATAATACGGCGTCTGATTCCCAGCGCGCACATCGACAATAACAATCTTTTTATCATCAATGCTCTCAAATGACAGATAAAACTCCGGAATCGGGTTCAGATGAACTTTTACAGCCTCGCTTATCCTGTCCGCATCCCCCTCGGCATCGGCCAGCCCCACCACCGTATCGTCATTGGCTATACCGAAGAGCAGTTTGCCGCCGAAGGAATTGGCAAAAGCGCTGACGCTCTTGCACCAGCTTTTAGGCCGCTTAATCTCTAAAGCCTCTTTTTTGTCGTAGTCAGAAGCTTCGCCGATTAACTCCCTCAGTTTCATGCCGATCTCCAATCATTTCTGTCCCTTCAGCCGTAACCCAAGCCTTTAGCACTGTACAATAAACATTGCACTTTGACAACTGCTCATTGAGCACTCCCCCTCAGCATATCCCTCAGCGCCTCTATCCCCCGCATGTCGAACTCATTGCCGGTAAGCTGTTCCAACATCCCCACCAATTGGTTTGCCTGGTCAGCGATCTGTTCCTCGACATCCGTCAAGGTAACAGCATACTTCGAAGCCAGCTTTTCCAGCTTAGACACAAAATCGGCTATAATGCTGTCCGGCAGCCGCAACAGCCTAGCCAGAAGCGGATCTATCCATTTAGCATAAAGCAGCTCGCAAACCTGAACGTCGTCCAGCCCTTCTATAACTTCTTTGGTTTTGATATGCAAGGCTTCCGCCCGAGCCTTACTCTGCTTTTTCAGATTCTTCTCTTCTTCCAGCAGCGCATTGGCAGCCATGGCCGCGTATTCGAAAGTGCCCTCGGCAAAGCTGCAGTTTTTGCGCAGCTGCGATATGTAATTGCTGACAGCGCTTTTTGAATATGTGCCGTCCTTATTGGCTTCCATGGCCTCCCAGGCGATCTCCGAATGCCTCCCGGCAAAGGCCAGTTTTTCTTTCTTATTCGTCAGGCGCAGATATTCTTGTAAGGTTTGCATATCATCGGTTGCAATATTCTTGTAAATGTCTTTAACGGCAGACGATACCGCCTTGGCGTCAAAAGCGTCATTGTCATCATTCAGCAGCTTGTCCTGGCCCTCATCATCCAGGGCATCGAACAGTGCCTCATACCCGGAGCGGATCTCGTCAAGCCTGCCCTCTTCGGCACGCAAAGACGCCAAATCTTCCGGCAGCAGCAGGGCCTGTACCAATTCGAACGGAATAATATGACCTAGCCAGCCTTCCTGAACTTCCGATTCCTTGCCCTCTTTCTTCTTGATCACCAGGCGCGGATCGACCTGCTTGGCCGCCGCCAAACCCTCCGTCTGGATGATCTCCAAATCGGCGGCTGTCTGCTGCCAACGTTCGTCGAGTATCTGATAGGCTTCGTAAACATTCACTAGAGGCACATCCGCCAAACGCCTGAAAAGGTCTGCGCTGAGTACGCTTTCCTCTTTATTGATATCGGCACCGTCCATAACCTGCCGCAGTTCGCCCTTCAGATAATCGGAAAAACCGGCCAAAGCCGCAGTATAATTCCGCCGGAACGCATTAACGCCGGGATATTCCCGCACGAAGGCCTTAATATCCGCTGTATTCAAGTTAACGTAAGCGCCGCTGCCGGTTACAAAAAGCGCCTCTTTCAGCCCGGGAAAGGCCGCCCAATACGGCGCGAAAGCAGCAATTTCGTTTTCCGGAATACCGCCGAACATGGAAGCGTAAATATCCCAGCTTTCCGCAGGTTCGGCAGAATCAACATAGCGGGGAATATTCAGGTTGTAATCGTTGGAACGGATTTCCTCAAGAGAAACCGAGCGGGAAAACTTGGCTATGTCCAGGCGCTGAGTCACCGCATCGGCGATCTTTTTAATGTCCGAAGCGCGCAGACGGTTGTTTTTGCCGACCTTTTCAAAGCCTTTAGAGGCATCGACGATTAAAACGTCGGTACGCTCCCGTTTCCGTTTGAGCACCATAATAATGGTGGGAATGCCAGTGCCGAAGAAAATATTGGCCGGAAGACCGATCACCGCGTCGATATGATTGTTCTCAAGCAGATTCCTGCGGATCTCGCCTTCCTCTCCGCCGCGGAAGAGAACCCCGTGCGGCAGAACGATGGTCATAATCCCATCGGGCTTAACGTGAAAGAGATCGTGCAGCAGAAAGGCATAATCGGCCTTGCTGGCAGGAGCCAGTCCAAACCGGGCGTAGCGCTCATCCTCCTTCTTATCCTGAGGCTCCCATTTCTGCGAATAAGGCGGATTGGACACCACGGCATCCATAGACAACGGCTGAAAATTATTATCCGCGTCAAGCGGTTTATACGGTTCCTGACTATCATTGCTATCGTAGCAAGGCCAATCAGCTCCCAACGTATCGCCATTCCTGACCACGATATTATCGGGCAGAATCCCCCGCATGATCAGATTCATGCGGGTCAGGTTGTAGGTATTTTCCTTCAGTTCCTGGGCATAATATTTAATGCCGCTCTGACTGCCGGAATTCATGTGTTTAGCCACAGCCTTGCCGATATTTATCAGCAAGGAGCCCGAGCCCGAAGTCGGGTCGTATATTTCTATAGTTTGACGGTCCCGCAGATGATGAGCCACGATCTCCGACATCAGCAGCGAAACTTCGTGCGGTGTATAGAACTCGCCGGCCTTTTTCCCGGCGTTGGCCGCAAAATTGGAGATCAAATACTCGTAAATAAAGCCCAGAACATCGTAATCCTGCCGGCCGTCCATGGGAATGTCTTTGATGAGGTGCAGCAAAGCGCTGACGGCTTTAGTCTGAGCGTTAGAACTGTCTCCCAATTTGGAAAGACCCGTATCCAGCGTATAAAAGACGTTCTCAAAGAGTTTTTTGTGCGATGCGTTCAGCAGGCGGTTGAAAGCCGACAAGGCTTTACGGACTTTAGAAACGTCAAAGTCACTGCCCATACCCAGCCAGGTTGAGAACAGGTTATTGTAAGCGATAAAATAACCGAGGCTTTTCTGAACATAATTTACGGTATCGCCGTCTTCCTCGCGGACAGAAGGCAGATCTTCATCTATCCAGCCTTCTTTTTTCAGGAATTTCACTTCTTGATCGGAGAGGAATTTATAAAAGATGAAGCCCAAAATATAGTCTTTGTATTCGTTAGCTTCGATCTTGGAGCGCATCCTGTTGGCGGATTCCCAAATCTTAGCGGCCAGCTGCTGTTTATTCATGTCAACCTATCTCTTCTGTCTTCTGTCAGCCATTACGCAAAGCCCGCCGCAAACAAACTTGCAGGAATATACGTTATGCAGCCTATTCATAGTGCCCTTTGCATTGGATAACTTCTATAACCTCATCAATAACCCGATAAACCAACCTATTTTGTTCATCAATCCGCCTGCTCCAACAGCCGCTGTAATTGCCTTTTAGAGCTTCAGGCTTGCCTATGCCGTCAAAAGGGCTGCGGATTATACCTTTCAGCAAAGCATTTATACGCTTTAATGTTTTCCTGTCTTGATTTTGCCACTCGACATATTCCGCAAAGGCCTGTTCTGAAAACGTTATATTACCCATCAGCTAAAGCCTCTAATTCCTCTATGCTTTTAGTAACTGTTTGACCGGTTTGCAGCTGCTGAATACTGGCATTTAATGCTGTCAAATTTGAAGAAGAGTAAAACGGATCTACCGATACGTCAAAAGGTATTCTGTTTTCTCTAACCACTTTTTTTGCGAAAATAGTAAACGCCGTGGTCATATTCATGCCCAACTCACGGCAAACATGCTCCATATCGCTTTTTAACTGAGCGTCCATACGAAAATTTACTAAAGACTGCGCCATACCCACCACCATCCATTGTTATTGTTATTCCTAGCCAATTATAACAATTTATACATACATTATCAACACAATGTGTATATAAATTCTCTTACAGCCAGCTTTTAACCCGACGCTTCATGCCCTCCACATCCAGCACTCCATAGGCAAAGCCCTTGCGGATCAGTTCCTCGGGCACATATTCGTCGTACTTTTCAAAGACCGGAACTTCCTTGGGGTAAACCAGCTCCTGCGCGTCGAATTCCTGCGCCGCTTCCTCGGCGGCGATCCGATAGAACTCCTCCGCGCTCACCTGCATCGTAAATTGTATATAATAAGGCCTTACCGAAGTCAGGCCCTTCAAACCCAAACGCTTAGCGCAGCGGATTTTCAGGAAGCGTTCCAATGCCAAAAAAGCGTAGCTGCCCAGCCAGGGGAACAGCGCCCACATCCTGCCGCCCAAATTGATCAGCGGGCTTTCGGCCAGCCCCGACTTGGCGAAGCTGTCCCGCGCGTCCCGCAAACGGCAGCGCGCGTGTTTCAGCAGATAGGGGTAATTATTCTCTTCTCTCAGAACCCCGCGCATGCGCTCCAAAATGCGGGTGTGAATATCGCCGGCCACATCGCCGAAATAAGCGGGTATTTTTCCCTTAACCAGCGTGCAGTACACCAAGCGCTTCTTATGATCCACCTCGTCTACAGCCCAGACCCGGCCCGCGATGGCAATCTTATCCCCCACCGGCGGCGGCTTGACGATGGTGCCCAGTTCCTCGGAGCCGGTGCGCACCGTATATTCGATATTCTCCTGAAAAACCGCGTAAAACTTGTAATTGTTGACTATGCGCTCTCCGGCCAGCCCCACGATCAGACCGCCGTTTTCAGTGCGGCTGATATGTTCGATCTCCAGCAGATGGCGCAGCAGCAGGCGGTAATCATCCTGAGATATGCGCTGAAAACAGGATAAAGTCAAGACCCGCGCAGCCAGCTCTCCAGGTGTCATCTCCCCGCAGGAGGCCAGCGTGCTCATAGTCTGGTGATAGAGCAGGCTGTAAGGCAGCCGGTCGGTCTTGGGCGGTTCTACAAAGCGCTCTTCTAGATACAGCTGCACTAGAGCGATGCCCTGCAGCAGATACCAGGGGATCATCTCGGGCAGCATAGCCCGGGCTTCGGGATGCTCTTCGCGCATGACGAACCACATTTCCGAGGGATTGCCGCGCCTGCCAGTCCGGCCCATCCGCTGCAGAAATCCCGACACCGTAAAGGGCGCATTGAGATGAAAAGCCCTTTCCAGCCTGCCGATGTCGATGCCCAGTTCTAAGGTGGCCGTAGCGCAGACGGAGAGCAGAGAATCGTCGTCCTTCATATCCGCCTCAGCGCTCTCCCTATAGGAAGCGGACAGGTTGCCGTGATGGATGAGAAAGCGCTCCGGCTCGTGCCTGGCTTCGCAGTATTGGCGCAGGCTCTGGCAGACTCCCTCACACTCTTCGCGGGAATTGGTGAATATCAAACATTTTTTGCCGCGGGTGTGCTCGAAGATATAACCCAGCCCGGGATCGGCGGCTTTAGGCGCGGTATCGGTCGAGGCTTCGGACGGCGGCGCTTCTGCGGGTTCCGGCTCGCCGTCCCCGGCCTGAGGCTCGGTCATGAAGAAATGCTCCATGCTGATGCGCCAGACCTCTTTGCCCCCTTCAAACTGCGGTATCACGGTGGGGCGCCCACTGCCCGCGGCCAGGAAGCGCCCCGCAGCCTGCGGATCGCCGATGGTTGCCGATAGGCCGATGCGCCGGGGAGTACAGCCCGCCAGTTTGCAGAGCCGCTCCAGCAGACAGAAGGTCTGCAGGCCTCGATCTCCGCGCAGCAAGGAATGCAGCTCGTCGATGACGATAAAGCGCAAATCGTAAAACAGCGAGGGAATTTCCATGTGCTTATTGAGCAGCAGCGATTCCAGCGATTCCGGAGTGATCTGCAGAATTCCAGAGGGCTTTTTCAGGAGCTTGCGCTTCTGGGACTGCGAGGCGTCGCCGTGCCAGCGACAGACCTTGATGCCGCTTTCCTCGCACAGCTCGTCGAGGCGCCCAAACTGATCGTTGATGAGCGCTTTCAGGGGCGCGATATACAGCACGCCCACGCTGCGCGGCGGGTCTTCCTCGAGCAGGGTCAGAATGGGAAAAAAAGCCGCCTCGGTCTTGCCCGACGCCGTAGAGGCAGTCAGCAATACGTTATCGCAGCTGTTGAAAATCGCGGCCCCCGCTGCCTCCTGCACACCGCGCAGCACCTGCCAGCCGGCACGGTAGATATAATCCCGAATAAACGGCGCGTATCTCTCGTAAACGCTCAAATCGTGAACTCCGCAAAATCGTCGCCAGCCTGGTCAGAGACCGCTTCAGACTGAGAATAAACAAAATCATTGGATTTTATCAGTTCCATCATATTCAAGCTGGGGTTTTGATAGAGCAAATCCAGCAATTCGATGAAATCCCTGATTACCTCACGGGGGGTGATGTTTTGATCCGCGCCGATGCGCCTATATTCCAGTTTGATAAAATCCGCCAGTTCCGCAGTGCCCAGTTTTGCTGCATAGCCGTAGAGTCCGGCGTGCATGTCGCGCAGCTTTTCGCAGAGCACCAGCATCTCTTCCGCGGTCAGCGCCTCCAGGCGGATAACCGGGGCCAAAAGGTCCCGCGCTCCCGGTTTGGAGAACTTCCCTTCAGCCAAGCGGGAACGCAGCGCCTCGTAGCTGTACACCCCGCGCCGCTTATCCTCGACGGCCTGGGGCGTCGAGCCCATAATGATGCCCAGATACTTGGCTTTGCCCTGCAGGGTGTCGTTGTACATGGCCAGCATCTTTTCGTAGTTGTACTGGCGGGAAATGGAATTGGGAATTTTGTAGATATTGACCAGCTCATCGATCATGATCATCATCCCGGCATAACCCGCCAGACGGAAAAACACCGCGAACAGCTTCAGATAGTCATACCAGTCGTCATCGCTGATGATAATATTGACGCCCAGCGCCTCCTTGGCCTCGCGCTTGAGGGCATACTCCCCGCGAAACCAGCGTACTACCTTCATCTTCAGCTCATCGTTGCCCTCGATATAAGCCTGATAATACAAGGACAGCAGCCGGGCAAACTCAAAACCGTGCACCAGCTCGCTTACTTCCGACGCCACCGCGTAAATCTTCTGCTCTACGGCTTTAGTCAGCTGCGAATCTCCGGGGATCAGGCCGGTTTCCTGCAGGCACTCGGTCTGCACAGCGCTGATCCAGCGGTCCAGCACCAGGGTCAGCGCTCCGCCTTCGGGTTTGAATTTGGTGGAAAGGTTGCCAATCAGTTCCCGGTAGGTAGCCAGTCCCTGGCCTTTGGTGCCCTGCAGGCGCCGTTCTGGAGAGAGATCGGCATCGGCCACGATGAAGCCCCGATCCATAACGTAATTGCGGATGGTCTGGATCAGGAAGCTCTTGCCGGAGCCGTAGCGCCCTACGATGAAGCGGAAGGAGGCCCCGCCTTCGGAGATGATCTCCACGTCGTGAAGCAGCGCCTCAATTTCGTTTTTACGCCCCACGGTAATATAGGGCAGTCCGATCCTGGGCACCACGCCGCCTTTCAGAGAATTGAGCACCGTCTGAGCGATGCGTTTGGGCACTTTTTTATTATTTTCGTTCATTGTCAGCTTTCTTCCACCATCTGCGCAATCACGCTTAGATTAATTCGCTATAATTTCGACACTAATTTTTCAATTCAGGAGATATAATTCGGTAATTCATTAAGTAAGAACAAATGATACAAAATTATGTATTTTTTCTCGGTTATACACATTCAGCCTCCATAAAAGACCCTACAGTCATTTGTTCCGTTCCCAGACCATTCTTGACACACAGCAGAAGGCAAAGTGTCAGCGTTACCATTAATAATATTTTGTTCAGAAAGCGTATTTCTCTCCCAAAACACGCCGCCAATATACCCTTGAATACCTTTATCAGAATCGGCCATTTCCAGACGCTGTTCAGCCCATAAGCAGTACTGTTCTTCAGCCTCAATGCCTAAATAGCGGCGGCCCAATTTTTTAGCCACGACACTGGAAGTGCCGGAACCCAGAAATGGATCAAAGACCACATCACCTCGATTGGAGCTGGCAAGTATGATTTTAGCCAGCAATTTTTCGGATTTTTGCGTGGGATGGGCCGTGTTTTCCGACATTGACCAAAACGGAATAGTTATATCGTCCCAAAAGTTGGAGGGACATGTATCTCTATAATTACCGCTTTCAGTTTCTTCCCAATCCTTAGGCTTTCCCTCAACCCGATAGGGCGCGATAACTTTTTTGCGAATTTTGACAGCTTCAAGGTTGAATGTATACGTATCGCTTTTAGTAGCATACCATATATCTTCCAACCCGTTTTTCCAATTAGCTTTAGCGCCTCTGCCCTTTTCGCGCTGCCAAGTGATACGGTTTCTGACCTTAAAGAAGTCCCCCAATACCCGGCCGATAATTAAACTCGTTTCCCAATCGCAGCAGACATATATAGATCCGTTTTGTTTCAATAAGGGATAGACCATTGACAGCCAGCGCTGAGTGTATTCTTCGTAGTCAGCAGCTTTCTTTTTGGCAAACTTGCTTCCGTTAAAAGACTTGGTCAAATTATACGGAGGATCGGCAATAAGCAAATCGACGCTTTCCTTAGGCAGCAAGGGGCAAACAGAGAACGTGTCACCGATTATCGTTTTATCTAATATAATATCAATATCATCTATTGGCTTCTCGACTTTAATGCAGCACTCGAGATATTGAGCGCCCTCGGCGATGGAAGTTTCTATAGTTTTATTGCGCTGGGCTTTGTTTTTTATCATAATGCCAGCATCCTCATACACTTAACTCTTAAAATATTTTCAATATTACTGCAATAAACATCATTCATAGATTATCAGCTATACTCAGCTACATCTCGCCTTCAGTCATTAAAAACAACTTAGATAGTTCGCAGGTTAGCTGATCCCTGACTAAATGATATTACAAGCAAATGATATTAAATGATATTAATCATCCTCCTAATATCTTCTGTATAATCTTCTACTAGCGTTAAGATTTCGCCTTCACATTCGAGGACGTTGTCGCCGATCTCCTCGTAGAAAGCCGCGTTGATGGTCTCAGCCACGAGGGCAGGCATGAGACAGCGCTGTTTAATGTATTCATCAATGGAACGGCCCTGCAGCAGCGCCGTCAGAATCTGCGCGTGCACGGCGTCCAAAGCGATCCCGGAATTTCCCGGTGCCGGCATTCCGCCCAAACCTTTTTCGGCGGCAGACAATGCGGATGCGCATTTCAGCCCGTCGTCCTCGGCAGCCGCAGCAGGCCCGGGATTGCGGTCGGTCTCGGCTGCAGGCTTCCCGGACACCCCGCCTCTGTCTGATTTCGGTTCTTCAGCGCCTGAAACACATCCAGCATCCTCAGCTTTATTTGACGTAAATACAATATTTGTTTCATTTCCCACGCCGAGCGCCTTGGTCTCTGCGGCGCAGGTTGGCTGCTGAGACCGGTCTGCCCGGTTTTCCTTCAGCTCCTCAGCGTTGCCGCCTTGGCCGTGGGTTTCCGGCTTACCGCCTGCCTCGATGTTTTCGCCAAGTTCTTCTGCGGTCAGCAGGCTTTCCTTGGTGACCTGAGCTTCTCGGCGGATCTGCTCCAATCCGCCGAAATCGATGCTGATCTTCGGCCTAGCCGCTTCAGCAGCAGCCTTCTCCTCTGCCGCTATAACAGCTTCTACATACGGCGTTACCCAGGCCTCTTCAGCCTTTTTGCGCAGATAATGGCCTGTTTTTAGATGTTTGCGCAGAACTCGATCGGTTTCGTGGATAAAAGCCTGAAAAAACTCATTGGCAAAGAGGATATCGTAAGCGATCATATACCACCGCCCCCCGCGGCAGCGATACGAGCGGCTTTCGTTCAGAGCATATTCCCTGTCCGGCTGCCCGCCTTCTTCCCAATGGATAGCGTTTTCCAAGAGATGGCGCTCAAAAGCCCGGGGCTTGCCAAAACAGACCGTAAAAAAGTCCTGACCGTCCGCCCTACCGTCAGACCGATAGTGTTCGGCCAGATAACGCCAGGCTTCCGCGAACAGGTGCCTTCCCTTCGCTTCACCCTGAGCGACGGCAGGAGACTGCGAAAATTTATTATCAGCCACATGCGCCAAAGCTGAGAGAATCTCATCGTCCGTATAAGCTCGCGGAGTTTTCAGAACCGCCAGGCAGGAATCATCTGCGAGCATGTCCGGATTGGCATACTCGAGGGCCAATTTCCCAGGCAAATTGTGCATTATGGCGAACTCAAACATCCAACGGTACAGATTCTGGCGCATATTGTTACCAGCAAAACCAGCATCGACAAATTCAACGGAGAATTCCCGCATTTTGTTAAAACCGTCCTGCGGCGAAGACGTACCGATAGCGCACAGCAGTTCATAAAGATAGATGTAAGCCAGGGAAAGAGAAATCGGCCGGTATTCGCCTTTACGCACCGCAGATCGCCAAGCGAAATAGCAGCGCAGCTGCTGCACATTCAGGTCGTGATAGGTGGGATAAAACTGCCGGACGGGAAAATTGCCGATAAAATCGTCCTCATAATCCTCCATGTACTTGCCCTGACGGTAAAAATTGCGGCATTTCTGTTTAAAAGAACCGTCCCCGTACTCGTAGAGGCCGAGCATTTCAGTAATCTTAGCAGGAACGTAAAAATTCCAAGACTGTCGGCTCGCTTCCACCCGATTCCCTTCCCGCTGTCCAGGTTTAGAACCCAGAGGCACGCCCCTATCCGCGTTGCTTTCCCGCGAGCGGCCAGCAAAGGGCAAAGCCGTATCTCTATAAACGCCGTCTCCCTCCACAGCAGTATCTGCCAATTCTATTGTATAATCATGTCTATTGCCACTTGGTTTGCTTTCAGACAGTCTTCCGGATGGAGAAGAAAACGTTTCACCTTCAACAAAAGCCCGATAATCATCCCGCAGGGAACGGTGTTCGGCCTGAACGGCGCGGTCAAAGAGCTGAAAAACGATCTCCGCTTCCGTACAATCACCAATGATGACGCCCGCCCATTCAGGTCCTTTCATGCGGAAAGGAGCGGTTACAAAGGAAGACGCGCTTTGAGGGGCATTGTACCGGCCGCATTTGATGTCGCAGAGCTGCATTTCGGCTCCGCTCTGACTGTCGCGCCGGCGCATGAGCAGAGCCAGCCACTTGCCCGTCTTCGGAGCAGCCAACACCGAAAAGCCAAGGAAATGAGTCCATTTGGATTGTTCCTGAATGTTGTATTTTTGTTCGGCATAAGTTGCCAAATCGGCTAAATCCACAATGTTTACCTCGGTGAAAACATCTTATAAATAAGGCTCAGCAGTCTAGGTTCTAAGTACATGCCTCCGAATACAAAAAGTACTGGATACAAGAACATAGCTATAACCTCACCGCCATCAATGCCGAAAGTCACTAAAAACGACAGTTTTCCCAGCGTTTTTTGAAATTTTATCGCTGCAGAAGGGTGCAAAAATGTGAAGAACAAACAGCCTGCGAACAGCGCTAATACCACTGCAGCGATAATGACCTTTTGATGCATGGGCATAGCATACAAAAATGGCTGAAGGGGTAATTTGCCAGGTCTAAAATGGGGATCGCGCTGCGCTATCATAACGTTCAGCCGCTGAATTTTAGCGTTAACCTGCAAGCGCAGATTGCTGGGAAGCTGTGACATAGCGTCACCCCCGATGCCCAGCATCACAGACAAAGATATTTCCTGACCTTGTTCGAGAACTTTATGCCACAATCGCTGCGCCATTTTTAGGTATTCCGTACCTTGGGGGCTGTCTTTGAATTCTTCCAGCTGGAGGGCCAATGCGCCTATAATAGCGGCGCGTTTGCGGCAGGTCAAATCGGTATATCCCGGATCATGTTCTTTTGGTGGCCTGGTATGGCTACACATAGGCAGGTCACCTAAGAGCAGGAAAATGTCGCTCAGACGGGTTAGAGTTTGGTAAAGCTGTTCGGGATCGCTCTGGGACAAGAAGTAAGACAGATGCTGTGCGTTGCTGAGCATAACGTCCAGCTGCTGGTAGCGCCCATGTCTTTCATTATGACAAAACTTATGACAAAGCAGCAGAGGTGCTACACGGCAGAGGTCGCGGCAGAGCGCAAATTCCAAGGGATGCTGCAGCGGAGACCCGTGACGGAACAATAAACCTAGAGCCTGGGAACAGACTGCGTATTGCGTAACCGCTTGCTGCTCTAAGGCTTCAAACGACTGTTGAAGATAATCATCAAAATCTAGACTTAGGCATTTATGGAGCAAGCCTTTGACTTCCTCCAAGGTCTCTTCTTCAGTACTTAGCGCGGGGGCATTGGCTAGGTCCCGATATGATTCCTGCTCACTGCGGTGTATCTTATCATTATCCAAATCGGTTTGGGTAAGGGTTAGGCCGCACTTGGAACAGGTGTATTGCAGCATGGGCCGGTCGCATTCTTCAGACTCATACGTATATTTAAATAATCTCGAAAACTCACCCAGCCAGGGAGGCCGCTGAGGCTCGTCAAAACTTATCTTAAATTCTTGGCCGCAGTATAAACAATGCTCTGCCTGCATATTGTCTCCTTGTTCACAGTTGTGGAATTACGTCATAGTTTTATTTCCCAAAAACGCTAAATTTTCATCTTTTGCGAAAGGGAATTCTCAGACATACCACACTGACACAGCCAGGATATCTGCACGCAGAAGACCAGGATGCGCGACCTGGCAAATCAGGGATCTAATCCAGTTTTGCCAGCTGCATAATCAAGCCGTCCGAACCGGCCATGACCGCGCTCAGCGCTCAAGCGGACGCTGTGACCTTTCCCGCTCCCCAGGGCGCTCCTTCGGCTGTTCCGTTATAGACCACGCAGGGCACGCCCTCAAAGGCGTCGGCGGCGATCTTGCTCACGCTGTCGGGAATAACCAGCGCCTCCAAGTTCCTGCAGCCAAGGAAAGCGCCGCCCTCTATCTCAGTCACCGTATCGGGAATATTGATTTCCCGCAGGCTTTCACAGCGTCCAAACGCACAGTAACCAATAACGGTAATTCCTTTGGGCAAATGAACTGAAGTCAATTGTCTGCAATTCCAAAATGCAAACCAGTCAACTTTATCGTTAAAGTACCGCATACTTTGATCTGAAGCAACAGTTTCTGCAAAAACCTTCATAACTTTCACTTCAGGCAAATCAACCGAAACTAAAGAACTGCAGTCAGCAAAAGCATGACGTCCAATATAATTTACTTTGGCCGGCAGCGTTACCGAAGTAATGCCGGAACAGTTCATAAACGTATTGTCAGAGATTACAGTTAATCCGAAAGGCAGACTAATATGTCCGCACAGAGCTTGACAGCTGTAAAACGCGCTGCTGCCGATCCGTTCTATATAGGAAGACAACTCAGAAATCTCAAGCTTACGGCAATTCCAAAACGCATCATTTTCTATGATTTTCAGACGCGAAGGCAATTTTATACACAACAAATTATTACAGTTAAAAAAAGCGCCGGAACCAATTTCAGCAAGATCGTCAGGGAGTTCAACTTCTGTTAAACGCCAGCAGTTACCGAACAAATAATCGCTGACAGAAGACAGATGCACCGGCAGTCTAATAGATGTTAAAGCGCTGCATCCCGAAAAAGCATTGTGATCAACTTGCTCAATGCTGTCAGGAAGTGAAACAGCTTTAAGGCTACGGCAGTTCTTAAACGCGCACTCATCTATCAGAATCACCCCGGCCGGTACGGTAACAGATGTAACCTTTTTATCTGCGCTCAGCAACATTTTGCCGTCATCGCTGTATTTGACAGCATCAATGATCTCATTATTGCTGTCAGCGTTTTCATCGCTGCATACATGTACTAAATGTGCACATTCATCTAAACATCCATCCGGATCCTTCAGTTTACCATCAAAACTTCGATTTCGACTGCAGTTCCTCTCGTGTTCTTGGGATTCATCAAAATCTATATCACATCTTCCCAGCAGGCGCTGTTTATACGCGAACAAAGCCAAGTTCACACAATGAATATCATAGATCCCCTTAGAGATATAAAATTCGGTTATAACTTCAAAAAGATCGCAGCGCTGCCACATAACTCCCAGTTTAGCCAGCATTTCCCCGGTTTCGGCAACAGAAAGCTCTAACGCTATGGCTAAAGCCAGAGCCGTGTATTTACTTGGCAAAGAACCCGCTTCAAAACACAGACTCCGCAAATAGCTGCTGCTTATATTAGCTCTTGCGGCACACTGTTCACAGCTAAAACCTTTTGACGACATCAGCCGGAGCAGCATCTGAGTCCAAGTCTCCGCGGAACTGTCGTTATAATCAGCTACTGAAAAAACATGCCGCAGCAAAACCGGCAGGTGATTAAACGCCTCAGTCGACCAGTCATATTCATCAGGCCCTGCGGAATGGTTCTCTTTTACATCCTTATCCTCCGCCTCTTCATTGCGCGGAAAATACGTCTTCGTTTCATAGAATATCTTACTACTTGGGCCATCAAGATGATCCAAGCCACTTTTATTATGATACCAACAATAATGATATTCATCGGCTATACTTTGAAAATAGTCACTGCAATTAGACCATGATTCAAATATAGAATAATACAATTCTTTATAAAAAGGTAATATTTCCTGAAATCCACTCCAAGGTATTAAGTAATACGCCCAAACGATACGATAGCGCAGATCATTCTGAAAAACGGCCATTCTGTCAAATATAATCAGATAGACATCGAGTTCCCGCTCCTGCAGAAATGCGGCTATTGCTTCCTTGGCCGCGCGCAGCGCCCGCTCTTTGGGGTAGCCGTTGGACCCGGCGGATAGCAGCGGAAAAGCCACACTGGAGCACCCCTTCTCCGCCGCCAGCCGCAGCGTGTTCCGATAGCAGGAAGCCAAAAGCTCTTCCTCACCGTTCTGTCCGCCCTGCCAAACCGGACAGACGGTATGAATGACATACCGGCACGGAAGTTTGCAGGCCTCAGTAATCTTAGCTTCACCGGCAGCACAGCCGTTTAAAGCAGCGCAGGCCCGCCTCAGCCCCCGCCCTGCGGCTTTGTGAACGCGTTCAAAGACAGCGCCCCCGCTCAGAAGAGTCGTGTCGGCGGAGTTGACGATAGCATCGGTTTTCATGGCGGCGATATCGCCCTGAACTATTAAAAAAGGCATAAATACTATTTTATGCTCCTGTACTCATAACATTCTAAAGTTATTTCAACACTATCGGTAGTAATTAATTACACCCCAGTACTAACTCAGGAAGAACTCGGAGTAGCGTCAGCAGCGCAGCGTGGCGTGGCGAAGTTCTGTACGCCTATGGGCAGTTCCCGCATAGTTTTTCCACCTCGAATACGTTCCGCAGCAGTCATACCCTAACGTTCTGTATCATCCGAACAGTTCCGCTTTTACCGGCTCAGTTTTCTCCGGCAAATCTCCCTGCTGCAAAAACGGATATCATTTCTGCGCCCGCGGCAGCCAATCCGCAGCATCCGCAATCCGAAAGTCCTCGCAATCAGTATTATTCGTGTCCGGCTTGGCTGTTTTTTGCAAGCCCTTTTTGCATAAAATTGCAAAATATTTTTGCACAAAGT
>JAUNIO010000121.1 GCA_030535355.1 bacterium
TCCTGATAAAGCTGATTGCCCAACTCTGGCAGCACACGCTTTAGATTGTGCCACCTTTCCCAAAATTTGTCCACCTCGTTGATCTGCAGACTATCAACCAGCAGCCAAAGCGGACTGTTTTTCTCCGCCTTGTTAATGAGACGGGGAACGTCCAGCAAAAGATATTGGAAATTGTACAGCGGTTTAGGGTTCCAAATCCCCGCGCCGCCATTTTCAATAAGTTCGCAGACGCTCAGCGGGCCTTTCCAAACGTTCCAGCCGGTATAAAAGACCACCGGCAGCACCTGCGGCAAAAGCCGAATTTCCTGCGCCGCCGGCGTCTTCAGCAGGCGCAGATAGAACTGGGTCATATAGTTGTTCATTCTCAGCGCCATATAGCAGCAGTTGGTGCTTTGCAGTTCCAACAGCAGAACTAGATACAGCGGTTCGCGCTTAGGGTCTTTATAGCCGATTTTCCAGAGCATATCGCCATAATAGCTGCGCTGGGTAGAAGAATCGATAAACTCTGTGCCGAGCTGCTCGATGCGCTCAAAATCGATTTCCTCCAAAACCTCAGCCCGGCAGACATAGAGCTGCAGCAGCTGGCGGATGCAGACGGGATTAGCTAAAACATCCTTAAGACTTTTATCAAAAGTAAACCCCGATGCGGTCATAGTACCTCCCAGGACTTGAACATAAATCCAACAATCCGGGATTAAGCATAGACTGCGTTTGTAAACTCCATATTACAGCGAGGTTGCCTGTTATTTAAATTATTATTGCTAATATATTACACAAAATCAGATATACTATCGGTTTCTTACAGATCCGGCTAATAATAGGCATATCAGCAAACAGCGGAAGCGGACAGTATACGATAACCAGCCGTTTTGTAAAAAAACCAGACTATAATTACCTCAGCTGCGGCGGTATTTTACTGCTTTACCAGCCCCTGCTTTCTTCAGCCACCCCTGAGCGAGCATCTCCCGCAGAATGATTATCGCTGTAGCCTGAGATACTTTTAGTTCGCTCTCGACATCTTTTCTGGTAATCTCCGCTTGGTTCTCCAGCATTTGCAAAACGCGTCTTTGGCGGGCAGACGGCCCGGCCGACGGCACAGCAGCCGCGGGCACCGCCAAAGAAGCAATATCGTCCCGAACATAGTTCAGATTAGGCAGGGTTATTTTAAAAGCGTGATCCGAGATTTCAATTTTGGGCTGTACCGGCGCATCCGCATAAGATTCGCGGATTTTCAGCATTCCAGTTCCATAAGCTTCGATTAAATGCAGCCGGTAAAAAATATTGGCTAAATGCTGATTGCGCAGTACGGACACTCCCAGCATTATATCGTCATAAGTTATGCCTCGCATCAGCCCACCAATATTAACAAATTCTATCCTGTCATCAAATATGCTTATCAAAGTAGAAGCGCTGACGGCATAATCGCGATGCACGACGGCGTTGAGTAAAACTTCTCTGAGCGCAGCGCCGGGATAATCGCGTTTATCGACGCGTTCCAAACCGGCAAAATCAGAACGGGTGCGGTTATAACGGTCTATATAAGCGTAAGCATCTTCTAACTGACTCAGCAGCGAACCGCGCAGTTCCAGCCTATCGCGAAAAACGGATTTCGTTGAGCCTTCAAAAACCGCTAATTTAATAGTGTGCAGACATTGTTCCGACATCAGCCAGGCTAAATTTGTAAAAGTTCCGTCCTCGCCGATTAAATGCAGACTACGCATCTGGTTAGAGCCAAACTTTACGCGCTTTTTCGCAAAATACGCTTTTGTATAAACAAAAGTCAGCTTCTGCTGTAGAGAGCGAGCTTCTTCGTAACGATCGCCGCCGGTTTCTTTAATCATCTGCAGGATAGCGGTTTCCGAAGCCGGGACCGACGCGCTGCCCTGGCGCACGTAAACGCCCTCAGGGCGCACCCCTTTTCCGGCAAGATAATATGGACGAGCAGAACCGCGATAGACGGTAACAATAATAATGTTTTTGCCGTCTGATACAGCTGATTCACAGCGTGTAAAGACTGTTACATCCGGGAGCACAGCATCGCGAATCATATTGTTTACGCGAAGCATTACCGCGTCGGCATCAGCAACACCTACCGTCTGTCCGGCATCGTCTATACCAATGTATATTTTACCGCCTTCTGTATTAGCAAAAGCAACTACCGTATATTTTATATCATCGATGTATTCTCTTTTGTATTCTACGGTTAAGCTCTCCATAATATCAACCTGCTCATCCTATCTAATTACTAATAATATACTAATAATCAGAATGATTAGTCAATATCAGAACAGCGTTTGTCAGCCAGCCTCTAATCAGCAGCTTCTTCGCTAACGCCATACGCCAAATCCCAGACTGTGAGAGCGCTGTCAGCTTTCTCCCGCCTCCGGCAGCCGCAGCAGTTCTTCCAAAGAATCAGCCTTAATAATCCGGGAGAACAAATTCGGCTCATCGCGGTATTTTAAGACAGCCTCAAGTTGATCGGGGGCAATATCGCCGAATTTACCGTACAGTACCTGTTTGAGATTGTTGAGACGTTCTTCCGCCCTGCCTTTATTCCGCCCCTCAGTGTTTTTTGCAAGCCCTTTTTGCATAAAATTGCAAAATATTTTTGCACAAAGT
>JAUNIO010000080.1 GCA_030535355.1 bacterium
TTGTATATGAGTTAACATTTCCAATGTCGTTGAGCCTTAAGTTAACGACATTGAGATTTAACTAAATGACAGTGGGCGGATTGACATTGGGCGGATGAAGGCGGGTGTTATTTGAATTTTATGTCTTTTAGGCCTTTAATGTCTAGTTGTTGGGGTTTTTTAATGTCTATTTGTCTGTCAATTTTGAGTTTCTTGAATAATAGCTTTTTGCATATCTTCCCTATGAAAAAGAGAATAGAACCGATAATAGCCAAGAAAAGCCCAAACCTGACGAAGGCCTCAAAAGAGCTGGTATGGATACTATTGCCCATAATTACTCTTTCGCACAACTTTGACGTAGGAGAGTCGTTTGACAAAGGCTTGTCGATTTCCAGGAAGATGTTAAATAAGATCGGACCGAAGATCAGCAGTAGGCATACTAGTATCCTATATATCATAGCCTCTTTGGAACGGGGGTTAACACCTTCGAGGTAAAAAGGAGATGTTCTGTCCTGACCTGGATAATATCCCGTGTTTTTATGCACTTTAGCTTCGGCGGCTTCAAGGAGTGTGAACTTTCTTCCGCAGCGGCTGCAGGTATATTTCCCCAGTATGCCTTCTTCATCGTGGACATCGATGAGGACATCTGTTTTCTCGTAGCAGTGAGGGCAGATTTGGTGACCTGTTTTGTAAATCTCGCTCATAGTTTACTCCCAAAGCTGTTCAGCGGAACACTAATAGTTCACTCTTTAGTTCGCTCAAGAGTTAGCTCAAGCTCAGAGTTTCAAGCCATTAGGCAGCGCTGCTGTATTTGTGACCGCTGAACGTTCCTTCGAGAGATTTTTCAGATAAGCGGCTAAAAACCTTTAGAGAAATGCTTTGTTTTCTTCGGCTGGCAGGTTATTTTTGGGCTGACGTAACCCATACAGGTGCTTCGTCCATAACCGGTTTGTTGACTGCCATCACCCCAGACAGCCGATGCGGCGTGTAGGGCTCCTCTAAATAACGCCTATCTTCAGCGCTGAGCTTGAAAGCGCAGGCCTGGGCCGCTTCCTCAATGTGGCGCAGTTTCGTCGCGCCTATTATCGGAGATTCGACTTTGCCCAGCAGCCAGGCCAAAGAAATTTGGGTCATCGGCACGCCATAGCGATCCGCCAACTCTACTAAGCGCTCTATTATGAGTTTGTCCTGATCGGCGCTGGCATCGTATTTGAAATGCATAAACGAGTCTTCTTGCTGCCGCTGGGAGGTCTCGCCTGGGCGTTTGGCTAGTTTTCCCGAAGCTAAAGCGCTGTAAGGCGTCATGGCGATATTGTCTTCGCGGCAGAGAGCGAACATTTCCCGTTCTTCTTCGCGCATAATTAGATTGTAATGGTTCTGCACCGCGATAAACTTGGGCCAGCCGTTCTTTTCGGCCAAAGCGTTCATTTTGGCCAGCTGATAGGCATAAACATTGGCAATGCCGAGATAGCGGACTTTCCCAGCTTTTACCGCTTCGTTAAGCCCAGACAATATATCTGTGGCAGGTGTCTTATAATCCCAGATATGGTAAATATAGAGGTCGATACATTCCACTCCCAGGTGGCGCAGGCTTGTCTCCAGAGAATTGAGCACGTGCTGCTGGCCGCTGATGCCGGAAGCAATTTCCTCTTTGGTGCGGGGCAAAAACTTAGTGGCGATTATCACCTCGTCGCGGCGGGCCATATCCCGCAGGGCCCGGCCGACATACTGCTCCGAAGTACCGTTTTGGTAGCCTATAGCCGTATCGAAAAAATTGATGCCTAAATCCAGGGCGCGGCGGATGATCTCTCGGGAATGGTCCTCGTCTATGGCCCAGGTGTGCTGCCCGTTTTTCGCGTCGCCAAAGCCCATGCAGCCCAAGCAAAGGCGGGAAACGTTTAACTCTGAATTTCCTAATCTTGTGTATTGCATATATCTCTCCTAGCCCGGCTGGCGCAGATTCGGCTGGTTTTTATTTATGATAAGCGCTGCCGCCGGATACCCGTTTGAAGACGGCGGACATTTTCTTGGGCTGCAACGGTTTAATCTCTTGTAAATGCAGAGATTTTACCATTTTCAGCGTTCCCTGCTTGTATTTCTGAAAATGTTCGGTGCGCAGATGGCTCTGATAGGCCGCTTCTGAAGCGTAAATCTCAAGGATGCGTATTTTCGTGGGATTATCCGCTATTTGGTTGGGGAATAAACAGATTACTCCCGCTTCCTGGGTTAAACTGACCTCGGCCACTTCCTGGGCGTAGCGCAGATATTCTTCGAGATACTGAGGATGTACTTCAATTTCGGCGATGCGCACTAGAGCCTGCTGCGGAACAGCTGCCGGCTGAGGCTTTACGGAGGCGTCACCGAAGAGCCAGCGGGCGTTCTGTTCCAGAATCATCTTGCGGAAGGGCGCTAAATCCGATTCTTTAGCCAGGTAGTCCCTCATGGTATTTAAGCTTTTGCTGAGCGCCTGAGGAGAAGCGTAGGGATAATCGGAACCGTAAAGCAGGTGATCGGGGGTAGTGATGGTTAGCAAGGTGCGGATGACTTCAGGCGAGTGCGCCCCGGCCAAATCGTAATAGAGCGAGGCCAGATTCTGGGACCAGTCGATTTCTCCCACCAGCTTATTGGCCTGCATGACCGGGGCCAGCGATTTCATGCGGGGAATTGCCAAAGGCAGGTAGGCCCCGCAATGAGGAACGACTACGCGGATGTGGGGGTAGCGGGCCAGTACATTGCGGGAAATCATGTTGCCGACGGCCCGCGTGGTCTCCGAGAGGTATTCCTGCATAGCCAAGGGCGTCTGCTGCATAACCGTGCGGTTGATTGGCTCAGGGCGGTGAGGGTGCAGAATGACCACGGCTTGCCGTTTGTTGAGCACTTCGAAGAGCGGATCGAGAGCGGGATCGCCTAAATACTGGCCGTTGGCGTTGGTGGCCAGCTTGATGCCGTCGGCGTGCAGTACGTCCAGGGCGTATTGGGCTTCGGCGATGGCGGCTTCGACATCGGGCAGGGGCAGAGCAGCGCAGAATTTGAAGCGGCCGGGGTGTTCGCGTTTTAGCCGCGCAGCTTCTTCATTGCAGGCGCGGATGATCTGCGCACTCTCCGCGCTGTCACCAAAATAGGGCTGGGGAGCGGCCAGAGTCAGGACAGAGGTCTCAATTCCCGCTTCGTCCATCCACTTGATATGCGCAGCAGCATCGTAAGCGGGCAAAGGAAAACCTTCGTCCAGCAGGGCGTTATGCTGGGCTAGTTTGGCGCGGTAAGCGTCTGGGATAAGGTGGGAGTGGACATCGACTTCGGCGTAGGCGGCAGCGCTCAGGGCTGTGCTTAGCAAAAACGCGGCTAAAATTTTTCGCATACTTACTCCATAGCGTGTTCCCAGTCACCCCGGCTGTCAACTCCGGCGGCAGCGGCTAATTCCTCGAGCTGGGCTATTTCGGCAGCGTTCAGCTTGATGGCGGCTGCGGCAGCCGCTTCGGCGATATGGCGTGGTTCAGTCGCGCCGATGATGGGCAAAGTTCCTTTAGCCAAAGCATAAGCTATAGCAATTTGCGAACAGGAAACGCCGTGCTGTTCGCCTATTTTTTGCATAGCCGAAGTTAGATTTTCCAGTTTGTCAAGCAGAGGATTGTATCTTCTGCCGCGATCGCTGTCCGGAGGCATCGGGTTGCTGCGGCTGTATTTGCCGGTTAACGCGCCCTGCTCCAGAGTCATATAGGCCCAGAATTCAAGGCCGTTTTGCTGGCAATAATCTAATATTCCGGCTTTTTCCGAAGAGCGGTAGAGGAGGGAAAAGTGATTTTGCACGGCGGATACCCGGTAGCCAGCTTGCTGCAGTATCTCGTCAGCGCGGCGGATTTCAGCCATATTGTGATTGGAAACGCCGACGCGCTTCACTTGGCCGGATTGCAGCAGGGGAATGAGGCCAGGTGTCCAGCGCTCTACATCCATGGGGTTATGAATCCAGTAGATATCGATATAGTCCAGATTCATGCGCTTTAAGGAAGCCTGAGCCATCTTTTCCACGCTGTTTTCATACATCTCGGCAATCTGCGGGGTGAATTTTGTCGAGACCGAGACGTTTTCGCGCTTTTCGCCAGCTATGAACTCTCCGAGCAGGCGTTCGGATTCGCCCATGCCGTAAACTGTGGCGGTATCCCAGAGGTTTAGGCCGGCCTCCATCGCTGCCTTGAACACTGGCCGCAAATTATCGGCGTCGGTGTGCAGGCCAAAAACGCTGTCGCCTCCAAAGGCCCCCGCGCCCCATGCCCAAGTGCCCAAGGCTATTTTAGCATTCTGCATGATATTAGCTTCCTTTCAGGTGAATAGTTTTCAGTTTAATCGTTTAACAGTCTGTAGTTTGGCCTTTGAGCCGTTTGCCGTGTTGCTGCCTTTTGCGTGACAATTTATTTGATTATACTTTAACCCCAACTGGTATGGATTAACATTTTTACTGATATACTTACCATTTTTGCGGAAAGCCATTATTCTTGCGGAACGAAAGGCTATGAGTCGCACAGTGCTGGCTTGAGGGCTGCTGCGCTAGAGCAGGATTAATAAGCTAAAGGCTGATAATATGATAATATGCCAAAAATATTGTCGGTAAGGTCGGTTAACGATTACGCCCAGTATGTGGGAGCGGCAGAGCTGCATCCGCACGTATGCGTAATTCATTACGATGAGCTGGAACACTGCCGTCACAGTCTCAATAATTACGGCGTTTACGGTCTTTTCTTACTGGAAGAAAGCCCTTACGAGCTTAAATATGGGCAGGGACAGTATAGCTATTTGCCCGGATCGCTGCTCAGCGTAGCTCCAGGCCAAATAGGCGGCCTCGAGGATAACGGCGAGATTATTCACATCAGCGGCTGGGCAGTGCTGTTTGATCGGCAGTTACTGATCGGTACGGCCCTGGAGCAGCGCATTAAAGACTACCGTTTTTTTTCCTATTACGAAAGCGAGGCGCTGCGCACGGAACCTGAGGAGCGCCGGACGCTGATACGCTGCTTTGAAATGCTCCGGCAAGAATTGCTCTGTAAGCAAGACGATACGCATCAGAATAGTATATTGGTGTCGTATCTGCTGCTTATTTTGGAGTATTGCGGGCGTTTTTACGAACGGCAGCTCAAGACGGAAAGCAGCGTTTCGGGAGATTTGCTCAAGCGTTTTGATCTGCTTTTGCACGATTATTACGAGCGCGGCCTGCAGCGCGATTATGGGCTGCCCACTGTTAAATACTGCGCTCGGAAACTCTGTTTTTCTCCCAGTTACTTTGGCGAGTTAATCCGCCAGAATTCTGGAATGAACGCTGCTGCTGTCATTCGCAGCTTTGTAATGCGGCGGGCGGGGCTGCTTCTTGCTAGAGGACAAAGCGTATCTTCCGCGGCAGAATGTCTGGGATTTGTTTACCCTCAGCATTTTGCGCGTATGTTCAAAAAACACTATGGCTGCCCGCCCAGCGAATATCGGACTAAGCTGGGGTAATTAAATGTGATGCTGGGTGCCGATAAGGAACTTAATGCCTATGAGGAGTAATAAATAATAATCGTGAAACAGTATGTTGTAGACGCGTTTACAAACCGTCCCTTTGCGGGCAATCCTGCCGCTGTGTGTGTCCTGGACGGCTGGCCGCCCGATGAGGCTATGCTGAAATTGGCCCAGGAAAATAATTTGTCGGAAACGGCTTTTATCGTAAAAGAGGATTGCGGCTACCATTTGCGTTGGTTTACCCCGAGTACGGAAGTGGAATTGTGCGGCCACGCCACTCTGGCCTCGGCTTTTGTAATTCTAAATTACTGTGAAGCGAATAGTCAGGCTGTGCGCTTCAGCACGCTCAGCGGTGAACTGCGGGTGCGGCGGCAGAGAGACAGGTATGAAATGGATTTTCCTACCTATGCCTTAAAGGAAATTCCCGTAACGGACGAGATGGAGAAGGCCTTGGGAGTGCGCCCTGTTAAGGCCATTTTAGGGCTGGACCTTATCTGTGTGCTGGAAGACGAGTCGCAAGTGCGCTCTCTGACGCCCAGCCAAACCCTGCTGACAGCGCTGCCGGGGCGCATTCAAAACGTAACTGCTCTGGGACATGACGCTGACTGCGTATCGCGGAGCTTTGCTCCCAAGCTGGCCATTGCTGAAGATCCGGTGTGCGGTTCAGCCCACTGCCAGATCGCGGCTTATTGGGCCGGACAGTTGAGGAGGAGTACCATTCACGCTTACCAGGCTTCCCGGCGAGGCGGTCATTTGTATTGTGAAATGTTGAATAATGGGCGCATAGCCATAAGCGGTGAAGCTGCCTTGGTAGCTATAGCGGAGATTGTGGCTGAACTGGGAAGTACTGAGCTGGGACGTAAAGAGTATTTCAGCCGCTGCTGCGGCTGGCTGGATTACTCTATCATTAAATAAGCTGAGGATTGAATAATGAATAAAATAGAGCGCAATATGGCGATAATGAAAAAGTTTGAACTTATGATCAATACCAACGATAAAGCTCTGGCGCAGGAGCTGGTTTCCGAGAAGGCTTCCTTCTTTACACCCGCCAGCCCGGTGCCTTTGTATGGCGGGGCGGGCTACTTATCGGTGGTCGATTGGATGCGCCAGGGCTTTTCTGATGTGCAGTGGCATCTAGAAGAAATGGTGGCTGGCGAAGATAAAGTGGCTGTGCGCTGGACGCTGACGGGAACTCACGATGGGGAATTTTTAGGAGTCAAACCTACGGGCAATAAGATTTCCGTCTGCGTGATGAATTTTTACTATTTCGATGAGAACGGGCAGGTAGTCAACGATATCGCCGCTGAGGGCATGATCGGTATTTTGCGCGGCATCGGCGCAGTAAAATAAGCTCAGGATATAAAGCCTTTACTGAGAGTTATGTCCTACCTGTTGGCAAATCCGAAGTCTTCTTTCGGGGATGCCAACAGCTGTTTGGCCGTGAGTGGCTGTTAGCTAAGGAAGCGCTGATTAATAGCATTACGCTTAATTACCAATATTAGAGCTTCCTTCTAAACTGTTAAGCGTGCATTGACATTGGCACATTACAACTCCCCCTAGACGGAGCAGGGGGAGAAGTCGCGAATGCGACAGAGCGCGGAGGCCATAGATTCATTGCTGATATAATTGCTTGTATAGCTTTTTCGAGGCTTTTAGCTTTTGTTCATTTAAGGTGATGGGAATAACGGTGCCGACAAACACATACACAAGAATAAGCAAGCTTCCTATAGTAACTGTGTATAGGCCGCAGCAAAATAATATATAACCAATCTTGCTGTTTAATATGGCATGGACAATGGCATCTCTAAAAAATGTATAGACTGTGATTAGCAAGACAGCGGCAGTGAAGCACCCCAGCGCTTTTTGGCGTCTTTTTTTCCATTCTGCTTCGGTGCCGCTGCCGATTTTTTGAATGGTGGCGTTTATCTCCTGGATCCGTTTTCTAAGGGGAGCCAAGACCTCTTGAGGTATAGAGATGGTGATTAGCGGAGCGAGTTGGTAATGGCCGTGCGACGCATCAGAACCCGGTCTTTGCTGGTAGTATTTCGATGATGTGTAAGACAATCGCCCGCTCCCGCTGGCGATTAGGCACTTTTTAAGGATTTTGTGGGCCATTTTTAGATAGTCGAGCCCATGTACGCCGTTTTGAAACGTTAGCAAACAGTCGGCGAAGGCGCACTGAATCTCAAGGCGCTTTTGGGCGCTGTAAGAGAGAAATTCCTGAACTTGGCCCGTTAGCAGTCCTCGGTCTATCTTTATATCGGTGAACAGCAGCATAGCTTCGCTGAGGCGGGAAAGAGTTTGCAAACGCTTCTCTTCGTCTAAAGGCAGGTGATAATCTAAGTGCTGCACATTGCTGTATAAAATATCCAATAACAAACCGCTGTCATTGACAGGGCTGTAATTTCTACATTTTCCCAAGATGTGATTATGCTGGAAGGCGCTGCCAATTTGGCAGATATTGCGATAAACCATAAATTCCAGCGGATGATTCAGCGGATAGCCATGCTGAAATAAGCGCTCTAAGGCCAGATTGCCCAAGATATTGCCGTTGCTGTCTGTAATGGTCCTGTACATTAGCTTCCAGGCGGATTTTAGAGTGGCTTCTTCAGCGCTGGGCTCGAGTTTGGAACCTTTCTTCTTGGGCATATAACTGGTTTCAAAGCGGCGATCTAAATCGGTAAACATGAGGCTGCAATTTTTGCAGCGCAGAACCTGGATAGCGTTATCGGGACTTTTAGCTTTATAGTTGACAATTTCGGGGCTTCCGCAATAGGGGCAATAGTCGTTGGTCATAAAATGAAAATTCGCTTAGCCGCGGCTTTTTCCCGTTCTTTTTGGCTATGCGTTTCTTGTTTGCGCTTATCCAGAGCAAATTAAGCTGGCCTGGGTGCTGGCTTACGGCGATGTTGTGGTCCCGATCCCCGGTATGCGCAGAGAAGAGCGCATACTAGAAAACTTGGGCGCAGCTGATGTAGCGCTGAGCGCAGAGGAATATGCAGCGCTCAATGCGGAATTTAACAAAATAACAGTTTATGGGATCCGTGACAATAAAGATATTGCCAAATTGGGAACTGTGCCGGCGGATACCGGCAAATGATGCCGTTGGCCTTATAGCCTAAAACGGCTGCCGTTTGTGTTTTGTTTTGAGTATTGCCTGTGTTCCTGGCGGATTGTCAGAATTCATCAGCTAACGCTTTGTAAGTAGATGGATAAGAATATTATTGCTTAAATTTTATGACTATTTTCCTGTCTAATTTGAATATCTTTGCAATGACAGAAAAAATGAATAGAAAAAATGCCAAGAAAATACCGAGCCTGGCGAAAGCCTCTAAAGAGCTTGTATTGACATCGGACCTCATCAATACTTTTAGGAACAGATTTGCCAAAAAATCGTAGGCGGCCTGAGAAAATTTACTGAAAGGACCCTTCATAGCAAATTTCTCTGCTAAGCGGAAAATGATCGGGATACCGCACAGAAGTATTCCTACAATCAATTTGTGTGATTTGGCCTCTTCGGAGTTCGGTGGGGCATCCTTAAGATAGAAAGGTGAAGTTGGGTCCTGCCCAGGGTAGACTCCGGTGTTTTTGGATACTTTAGCCTCAGCTGCTTCGAGGAGCGTGAACGTTTTTTGGCAGTGCTTGCAGGTATATGAACCCAGTACGTATTCTCCATCGCCGCCGTCAATTAATACCTCGTTTTCTCTGTAGCAGTGAGGGCAAATTTGCTGGCTGGTTTGGCATATATCATGCTTGCTCGCTTCGAGGAGGGTGAATTTTTTGCCGCAGCGCTGGCAAGTATATTCGTCCAGAATGCATTTTTTACCGCAGACCTCAATAGGGACTTCGGTTGCCATGTAGCAGTGAGGGCAAATTGTACGGCTGGTTTTGTAATTAATATACATAGCTTACTCCAAGGTCCCTTCGCGGATTAGGTATGCAGTCTAAACGGTGCTTTGCCTATTTTCTGGCAGCGCTGCTGTATGGCTGGCGCAGCCAGTGTACGTAAATCTTCTTAAGTTTTGCGGATGGTTAATTTTTGCGGATGGTGGCAAAAATACCTTTATATAAACGCTGCTAACGTTTCGGCAAAGGTATTGACGAGCAAATAAGAAATGAGACGGGCAATAGCTTTATAGTGTTGGTGAGGAAGATTAGTATGGCTATCGGGTATGAGCGAAAAGTGGCGATAAAGAAATTTGTGGAGCGCTGGCAAAAAGCCGAGGGCCATGAGGACAAAGAAGCCCGTTCTTTTTGGATCGAACTTTTCCACGATGTGTTAGGCGTGTCTCAGCCGACGCGGCTTTTGGATTTTGAAAGGCGGGTGCGCCAGCGCCGCATCGATGTTTATTGCGAAGAGTTCGGCATTTTGATCGAAAACAAGAGTCGGGGCGTTGATTTGGCTGTCCCCAGGGTCACCAAAAAGTACGGCCAAGAAACGGCTTATGGTCAAGCCTGCTGGTATCGGCAGTATATGGCCAAAAATCCCCTTTGGATCATCACTTGCAATTTCGATGAAATTTGCATCTATGATATGCATTCGGGCGACTCTATTCCCTACGAAGGGCAGTATGCTGCCAAAATTTTGCTGAAAGAGCTGCCGGACGAATACTATTTGCTGGAACAGCTCATTGATAAATCGACTTCGCGTTTAGAAGTAGAGAAAAAGCTCTCGGTTAAAGCTACTGGGCTGGTTGGCCAACTTTACGACGCTTTAATGAAGCAGTATAAGAATATCGAGAGCGATAAAAAGGAACAGCACGATCTCAACGTGCTTATCGTGCGTTTGGTATTTCTGTTTTACGCGGAAGATGCCGGAATTTTGCAAAGCTACCAAGCTTTTCTGAATTTCATTAAAGACCTGAAACCGGCCAAAATCCGCCAAGCGCTTATTGAATTATTTAAAGTGCTGAATACCTGCCCAGAGGAGCGCGATCCTTACCTGGAAAAAGAACTTGGCGATTTTCCCTATGTTAACGGGGGATTATTTGCTGAGGACATTGTTATTCCGCAGTTTGATGACGGTTTGGCGAGGCTTTTGCACGAAGCTTCGGCGGGCTTTGACTGGAAAGACATCAGCCCCACGATTTTCGGCGCTGCCTTCGAATCGACATTAAACCCAGAAACGCGGCGTTCAGGGGGAATGCACTATACTAGCGTGGAAAATATCCACCGCGTTATCGATCCGTTATTTTTAAATGGCTTAAAAGCGGAACTAGCCTCCATAGAAGGCGAAAAAACTGTGAACGTGCGCGTCCGCCGCCTGAAAGCATTTAGAGATAAACTCGCCCATTTAACTTTTTTGGATCCCGCCTGCGGATCGGGCAATTTCCTAACCGAGACCTATCTTTGCCTGCGCAGACTAGAAAATATGGCTTTGCGCGATCTATTGCTCGAAGATGAGCATAGGGGCAAAGATAAGGGAGATAATTTGTATTTAGGCGATGTCGGCTGGCAGTATGGCATTGAAGTCAGCATCTCCCAGTTTTACGGCATCGAAATCAATGATTTTGCCGTAGCGGTAGCCAAAACTGCTCTGTGGATCGCCGAAGCTCAGGCCAAGGCGGAAACCGAGGAACTGGTAGGAACGGGGCTGAATATTCTGCCCTTGGCTAACAATGATAATATTGTAGTCGCCAATGCCCTGCGCCTGGACTGGAACAGCATTATCCCCAAGGAGCGGCTGCACTATATTGTCGGCAATCCGCCCTTTGCGGGAAGGCGGTATAAAAGCGCGGCCCAGCAGGATGATGTAAGATTATTTTTTAAGTACAAAGATATCGATTATGTGGCCTGCTGGTTTAAGAAAGCGGCTTTGTATATGGATAATACTGCTATTGAAGCGGCTTTAGTAGCCACTAATTCGATTACCCAAGGCGAACAGCGCTCGGCTTTATGGCATGACTTGATCGAGAAGTATGGTATTAATATAAATTTTGCTTATTCAACGTTTGTCTGGAACAGTGAATCGCTTAATAAAGCTGCTGTTTATTGCGTAATCATTGGTTTCTCTCAGCATCATTGGCAGAACAAAGAACTGTACAATCCCGCTGATGATACGGTGAGAAAAACTGATTATATAAGCAGCGCCCTGCTCGCGGCTCCTGAAATCTTTTTGCGCAACCGCAGCCTACCCTTATGCGACGTTCCGCTGATGGTCAACGGCAATTCACCGCTGGATGGCAATGCCCTGAAAATTGAGCCTGCGGAATATGCGGAATTTAAGGATTGTCCTTTTGTCAAACGTCTGATGGGCGGGGAAGAAATGCTGAAAAATAAGCGGCGCTATGTGCTTTGGCTGGCTGGTGTGGAGGAAAAGCTTTGGAAGCAGTTCCCTAAGGTGGTGGAAAGGGTAGCTTTGTGCCGGGAGAAGAGGCTGACTATGGGCAAAGATGTGCAGCGTTTGGCCAGCAAGCCCGCTTTGTTTCGCGATACCTTAAATCCCGACAATTATATAGCTTTGCCGATTTTATCCTCGGAGAATAGGGATTATGTGCCCATGGTGTACCTCGGCAGCGATGTTATTCCCACCAACCAGCTGCAGTGCGTGCCGGATGCGGGACTATACCATTTCGGCGTGCTGACTTCTCAGGTGAATATGGCCTGGCTGCGGGCAGTCGGTGGACGTTTTAAAGGCGATTACCGTTATTCCAAGGAGATAGTTTACAACAATTTTCCCTGGCCCCGTCCGACCGCGGAACAGAGAGCCTGCATAGAACAGACGGCGCGGGATATTTTGGCCGTGCGCGCTACTTACCTTAGCCAGCAGGGAAAATATACTTTGGACAAGCTATATAAGCGGGGAAAGATGCCTGCCGATCTGCTTGAAGCTCATCTGGCCAATGACCTGGCCGTAGAAGCTGCGTATGGGGTGAGTTTTGGCGGCGATGAGCAGAACATAGTGGAGCATCTATTTAATTTGTATGCGCAATTAACTAAAGCTGAAGCTTGTACTGAAAAAGATTCCATATAGACGTGATTTAGAAAGTGCCGCTTGCAAGCGCGTTTGTCTTGTAATATATAATCGGATATAAGTCTATATAAGTTGATGTTTTTCGGGTTATATCCATAAAAACTGTTGAAAAAAGTATGTTATATACGTTATAGTCCTATAAAAGCTTCCTGTCTATTTCAAAGGATGGAGGTACTCATCTTGGTATATCCTATTATAATATATCGTATGATTTATCAAGGTATTCGAACTCTGCACTTAGCGGATTTTTTGTTGAGCCGGGAGTTTTAAGCGATCTGAGGAGGTCAATAATGTCAAATATAGCTAAGGTCAGTGATTTTTTGAAAAAGGCACAGATATTCTATTTCCTTACTACTGACGGAGATCAGCCCAAAGGCCGTCCTTTTGGATTTCATATGGTTGTCGATGATAAGCTTTATTTCGGCTGCGGCACATTCAAAAACGTGTTTAAGCAGATGACTGCCAATCCCAAAGTGGAAGTGCTGGCGGCCAAAGGCGAAGAATTTATGCGCTATGACGGTACTGTAAAAATCGTGAAGGATGACGCTCTGCTCGCCAAAGTTCGCGCTATTATGCCTCAGGTCATGGATTATTATGATAAACAGGGCTGGGAGATGTGCGTTTTCTATCTGGAAAACGGTCATGTGGAGTTTCGCGGCCTGTTCGAGGTTAAAGAGGAATTCGACGTTTGAGAAGCAGTCAGTTACAGCCTATAGCGGATCAGCCAGTCACAGCCTATAGGGGATAGACGGGCAGCAGCTGCATGGGCTATAGTTCCGCAAAGGTGTATATCTTATTATCTGTGTATTATCAAGGCCGTTAGCTTGCGGCAGCTTAATGTGCCGGCGGCGTTTATTTCTTAGGCCTGTTCTCCAGCCCCCAATCGCACAGTTTGTCCAGGACTTTGACCAGCGAATGACCGCGCTCGGTCAGAGAATACTCGACTTTGGGAGGCACTTGCGGATACATCGTGCGGACAATCAAACCGTCGGCTTCCAGCTCTTTGAGATTCTGACTCAGCGTTTTATCGGCGACGTTCTTTAAATAGCGCTGCATCTCGTTAAATCTTACCGGTTCATATTCCATAAGGCAGTATAAGATTACCGGTTTATATTTGCCGGAGATCAGCGATAGGGTATAACTGTAGCCCGTTTCGGAGAAATCGGCTTCATCTATGCGTTTGGCCATGCCGTGCCCCTTTTCTTATTTTTTTAGCTTACTTTTTGGTAAGTACCTTACGTTGATGTAGGTACTTACATTTTCTGTTTTTGTATGCTAGCATACTGCCAGCAGAAATGCAATCTTATCTGTCAGAGGTCGTTTGAGAGTTATGCGAGCGGAAATCAAAGAGTATAAGGCCGTTGAAGAGGCCGCTATGAAGTTTGTCAAGAGCGTAGCCGAGGGCAACAGCAAATATGCCAAAGAGCTGTTCATCGATGAGGCTGTGCTGTTCGGCTATTTGGATGGCAAATTGGAACATGGTTCTATCGAGCAGTTTTATCACAATGTGGATACTGTCCCCGGTGGGGAGAATTTTAAGGCCCGCGTCGATGTGCTGCTGGTAGAGGAATCGCTGGCCGTGGTGCGCGTCTTGGAAGAAGGCTGGGGCAACCGCATCGATTTTACCGATGTTTTGCTGCTTTTGAAGATGAACGGCGAGTGGAGATGCGTGGCCAAGGCCTACAATCAGAATTCGAACACAATCGAGAAGTAGATCGCGCAAGGGCGTCCGCATTGCCCGGGCGCAATAACGCAATATTAGGGGTGGACAAGATGAAAAAGAATTTGGGCGCTGTGCAGGCGGTATATCCCATGCCGGTGCTGATGGTGGCGGCTTATGATGAAAATGGCAAAGTCAACGTTATGAATGCGGCCTGGGGCATGATCTGCAATTCGGACAGAATCGCCCTGTTCATCGACGAAGAGCATAAAACTACGCAGAACCTGCTGAAGACCAAGGCGTTTACCGTCAGCATAGCCGATAAGGCGCACATGGATGTAGCTGATTTCTTTGGCATCGCCAGCGGCAACAAGATGGCTGATAAATTCGAGAGAACAGGTTATACGGCGGTCAAGAGCGCTTTCATCAATGCGCCCATTGTGGAAGAATTCCCCGTGGTTATGGAGTGCGAGCTGGCCGAAGTCGTCAATACCGAGAGCTTTTATTGCATAGTTGGCAAAATAGTCAATGTCGCTGCCGAAGAGCGCGTTTTGTCTGAGAACGGCAAAGTCGATCCCGCTAAGCTGGAGGCGCTGATCTTCGATCAGTTCCAGCACGGTTATTACGTAACCGGGACCAAAGTGGGGCAGGCCTGGAACGCTGGAACTGGGCTTATGAAGAAAGGCACTCAGCAGGGATAGATAGCAGCGGGCTATAATTTATCTAACACTGCGCTTCTTAGAGGCGCGGTGTTTTTTATTATCACGATTCAGGAGCGCGCGTTCACTATGAAAATTCACGCGGTTAAGTTTTACGAAAACGGTTTTATGACCCAGCCTTTCGCTATGGGCGGCGAAGAGGGGCCAGAGAAGTTCGATCCCCAAGTCAAATACCGTTCCTGTCTGCAGAATTATGTTATCGATACCGGCTCGGAGATTATCCTCGTGGATACAGGGCTGCCCGATGAATTTCCTGACACCGTTCCCGACGAGAAGACCACTATTCACCTGGGCACGCGCATTAAAAATTACCTGGATGCTTTAGCTGATTTAGGCTATAAGCCCGAACAGGTGAGCAAGATTCTCGTCACCCATAAGCACGAAGATCATACTGGCAAGCTGGATGCTTTTCCGCAGGCTAAAATTTATATCGGGGCAGAAGATGCCGAAGCTATGAAGCTTGAGGGCGAGCGGGTGGTGCGCCTGGGGTACAATGACGGCGCTTATTACAACTTCCCGGCGGCGCAGAAGGTTGCCGAGGGCGTGTATATTATCGAAGCTAAGGGCCATACCAAAGGCAACAGCATTATCATCGCTGAGAGCGACGGCCTGTTCTTTATGTTCCACGGCGACGTTACCTATACTGATGAAGCCCTTTATGAGAATAAGCTTTCCGTAGTTTACGAAGATAAAGAAGCAGCCCGCCAGACCCTGGATCGGGTGCGCGAGTTTATCGCCCATCATCCCACAGTTTATCTATCTACGCATACGCCGCTGGGCTACGAGAATTTAGAAGCGCTGCGCGTCGTCGATTTGGCCAAACCTACGGAAACTCTGCCGGTAGGGGAGATCGCCTATAAAACTGCCACTGGCAAATTCGTCTGCAGCGTGTGCGGCTATGTCTATGATCCCGAAAAGGGCGATCCCGATCGCGGTGTGCCTGCCGGTACCGCCTTTGAGGATTTGCCTGCCGATTGGAAGTGCCCGCGCTGCCGCCAGGGCAAGGAGAAATTTAACCGCGCGTAATTGCAGCATTTGGCAGTAAATATATCTGTATCAGCATTTCCAATGTCATTTAGTTAAGACTCAATGACATTGGAAATGTTAACTCATATACAATTATCGCCACGTTCATGACTGCGTATAAGCTAGAGCATAACACAAGCTAAACCTCGATTCCCCAACAGTCTTG
>JAUNIO010000012.1 GCA_030535355.1 bacterium
ACTTTGTGCAAAAATATTTTGCAATTTTATGCAAAAAGGGCTTGCAAAAAACAAACAATCGAGGCACGGGTTTGTCATCGATCCTGGTTCGGAAAGTAAAAAACTCATCCGCATAATTGAACAAAATAATTGGACAATTGAAAAAATACTTTTAACCCACGGCCATTTCGATCATTTGGGGGCGGTAAACGGCTTGCGCGAACGCTATCATATTCCAGTTTACGCCTATACGGGAGCGGATCGCTATCTGCTTGACACCGCTATGAACCTCTCACAGCCATGCCGCCTCAGCATAACAGTAAAGGCCGATCATTATCTTCAAGACGGAGAAACTATCGCTTTAGAAGCTAATCCCAGCTTTACTCTGCAGACCATATACACGCCCGGTCACACGGCCGATTCCTGCGTGTATTACAGCCGGAGAGACCATGTGGCGTTTGTCGGCGACACCATATTTAAAGGCGGCATAGGGTCCTATGGCTATCCGGGAGGCGATAAAACCGCGCTGATACGCAGTGTGTTAAACAAGATTTTATCGCTTCCCAAAGAGACGGTTTTTTATTCCGGGCATAGCGAACCCAGCACTATCGGTACGGAACGCCGAAATTATGGTCTTTAGCAGGCAGCTCTCTTCTGTTGCAGAAAACGCAGCTAAGACCGCGGTAATAGCAGCTGATAAAGGCTTTAACCTTTTCCGCCGTTTCGCAATCATCTCTCGCCGCTGACGCTATTGATTAAGAACCTTGCCAGCCATGCAGCCTAGGTTGTAAATCATCCTATTTACAATTCAGGTCTTGGCAGAACTAACCTTGAGATTCGGCCAAAAGCTCAATAAACGCAGCCATCCGCGTATCCAGCTGCCCTAAATCCTGCTGCGAGTAATCAGTTTCAACGTGCAGATAGGGAATATGCTTTTCCCTCGTGACAAAGCGCTGCACAACGTTGCTCTCCACGTTGTAGGTGTGGCAGGCAGTCAGGGTCATCTCCGCCACGCCGTCTATTTTAAATTGATCGATGAGACGGCCCAGCAGCTCAAAGCGGTTGGGGTTGGGGGACATAACGGAGCAGCCGATGTTCAGATAGCGTTGGGCGATGGCCTCGTAAATATCAGGGCAGTCAGCATCGATCAGCTGATCCACGGATTTGGCACCTGAGCAGTTCTCATAGGCGGCTGCTACGCCTCCGTTATTTTCGATGGCTTTGATAACCTTTTCGGTAGCTCCACCGATTGGACAGCCGGTTATTAAAATGCGCGGCCTGTTCGGCTGATGCTGTCCGCCGGTATAATTGTCTTTAATCCGCGCAGTTATTTGTCTTAACTCTTGAACTACGGCTTCTTTATCGAATTTGAAAGTGCTGCCGTAAAGCATCTTAAACATATCGTAACCGAGGATAGGGACAGGATCGCACTGCATGACTTCATAGAGTTCTTTGGTGGCCTGGCGCACGCGGTTATTCAAGCGCACAGCATCGCGCACTTTATCGTCGGTAATGCTCACCCCCAGACGCTTTTCCAGATACGCTTTCAGACGCAGGATTTCCGCTTTCCAGAGAGCCAGCCCAGCCGGGCTCTGGGAGTTGGGCAGATCCATGACAAAAACGTCTTTGAACGCGCTCATGTATTCGTACATCTTCTTTTTGCCGTCACAGGTATTTTCGCCGACCACGATATCTGAGAAATAGAAGAACGGGCATTTATCGGCTTTGGCAAATCCGTAGCTAGATTTTATGAGTGGACAGAGATTCTTCGGCAAATCCTCTTCGGCGATGGGAATGGTCTCTTCGGAGGTAGCACACAGGCCGACCGTGGCGGCTCCGGCGGCATGAGCTATTTCCTGAGGAAAATATCCGCAGTAATAGCCGACCACGGGAATTCCCCGCTCTTTGATTTTTTTGACTTCGAGAAACGCTTGGCGGCGCTGTTCGGCAAATTGACTGAAAACTTCCGGCAGGGTATCGATTACGGACATCTTTTTACTCACCAATAACAAAAATATTACGCAGCCGTCTCAGCTGTGGCGCTGTGACGACGCTTCTGCCTGTGGCTGACCGATTATCCATTCGCTCTGGGCAGCGGTTATACTTGCTAACATTCAGCAGCCTGGCTGATTTCTGCCCAACATTGATATGCGCACAGTCCGCAGCTTGCCCAAGCGCAAAAAGCACAAAAAAAATACAATAATTTCTAATAGTTAGCATAGTTTATAAATATCATTAGAGAAGCGGACAGTTTTGCTTTGCGCTCGCGGGTTGTCTTTTACGCGGTAAACAGCTCCGGCCTAAGTAGGTTTAATGGATAAGGCAAGCCAGCGGCGGAATTACGCAGCCGCCAAGCCAAAACTAATACCGTCCGCAATGCTGAAAATGCTGACAAACATAGTTTTAATAGTTTTAGCTTGAGAGATATTACGGACATATTTTAGAGAACTCGTGCTCATATACAGGTTCAAGAATCAGCAAACAATTATTGCTCATAAGCAACAAATACTGTAAAATAAAGTTTTCTGTTAAACATGCGAGGAGACCTTAGTGAAAACCATATTAAAATGGCCTGGCGGAAAAGAAAAAGAGCTGCCGATCATACGGGAGAACATGCCGGAATACTCTGGCCGCTTTATTGAACCTTTTGTCGGCGGCGGTGCCGTTTATTTTGATGTTAATAAGACGGACTGCTGTATCAACGATAAATCTGCAGAGCTTATCAATTTTTACAACTGCATTAAGCAGCGAGAACCTGATCTAAGCAAATATCTGCAAATTGAAAACGATGAGTTTTCCCTGCTTGGGACATTAGCCGACTCGCATAGTCAAGAATTGCTTTATTTGTATAATTCGGAACTTAGTATTGCAGATTTCATCTTGCGTTTTGAAGATATTTTTTCTTCCATAGCCCAGGATGACCATTCCGTCTTTATCAAGGAACTGGACAAAAACCTTTCCAACAAAATTAAGAGGTCACATAAGTTAGAGACTGAGCAAGGCCCTCTTCCTGACGCAGATCGCCTTGATAATATTGAGGCAGCCCTTAAATCTGCATATTACATGTATATACGTTATCTTCAGAATAAGCGATCTGAATTCAGTGCCGGCCGAAGAGCTGCACTTTTTTTCTTCGTAAGGGAATTCTGCTATTCATCAATGTTTAGATATAATGCCCAAGGCGAATTCAATGTTCCTTATGGCGGAATATCCTACAACCGCAAAGATTTTCAAAAGAAAATCAATTATATCCTATCACCTTGTATAGGCCAGAAATTATCTAATACGCAAATCTACAACCTTGACTTTGAGGATTTCTTACAGCATCTGGAACTGACAAAAGATGACTTTATCTTTCTCGACCCGCCTTATGACAGCGATTTTTCAACTTATGCCCAAAACGCGTTTGGGCCTAAGGAGCAAATCCGGCTTTGTGAATGCCTTAAACGCACACGCGCACGCCTGCTGCTCATCATAAAAAACACTGAATTTATCTATAATTTATACAAAAATTATTTCAATATCAAGAGTTTTGACAAAAAGTATCTAGTAAGTTTTATGAACCGCAATGAAAAAAAAGTTAAGCATCTTCTAATAACTAACTACTCCTAAAGAGTAGGAGAGGGAGATGCCGCGGCTGCGGCAGAGGAGGTACCCAAGACTGTTGGGGAAGCGAAGTTTAGCGCATGTTATATACTAGCTTGTACCCTGGCATAAACGTGGAGATAGTCGTATATGAGTCAGTATCTCCAATTCATAAATGGTGCCGGCTGCCGAACGAGGGTGAGATTGAAAAATATTGTTTCACTGTTACTTTCCGGAAAAAGTGACAGATGAATTTACGAAAACGCCTGTGTGAAGGAAAAAAACATGAGGTTATATACGATAGAAGCCAAAAACAGACTATTTGCCGCCGTTGAAGGCAAAGACGGCCGTCCGGTAACCTTGGAGTCGATGAAGATCAAAGTCAAAGATATGAACGATCTGATCATTCATTTCGACGAGCTGTATCCGCTGATAGCTGACGGTCTTCAATCTGCTGAAAAAGAAGCCGAAGGGATTGCCTACAGAATTAAAGCTCCGATACCGGTTCCGATGCAGGATATCATCTGCCTTGGCGTCAACTACAGAGCCCACATAGAAGAAACCGCTGACGTGCTGGATTTTTCAAAGAAGACCGCTACAGTTTATTTTTCCAAAAGAGTCAATGCGGCCAACGATCCCGGGGGGATAATACCAGCCTATGATTTTGTCGACAGTCTCGATTATGAAGCGGAATTGGCAGTGATCCTAAAAAAAGACGCCTTAAATGTTCCGGCAGAAGAAGCCGCAGATTATATACTCGGGTATACGATAATTAATGATGTAAGCGCAAGAAACCTGCAATTTAAACATCAGCAGTGGTACCGAGGAAAGAGTCTCGACGGTTATACTCCCATGGGTCCCAGTATCGTTACCGCTGACGAAATAGATGACGCCCATGATCTCGATATATTCTGTTATGTGAATGATGAAAAGAGACAGGCAAGCAATACGAAATATATGATAACCTCCCCAGAACAGGCTCTGTCGGAGTTATCGCAGGGAATGCTGCTGAAAGCGGGGACCATCATCGCGACCGGCACTCCCGGTGGGGTAGCCCTGGGGAAGAAGCCCCCGGTTTACCTGAAAAGGGGCGATGTTATAAGATGTGAAATCCAAGGAATTGGAAGCCTTGTGAACAAAGTAGGATAGCCGTTTATATTCTACGCGTTAAGAAGCAGCTATCAGACGCAGCAGAGGAAGCGCCTCACAATTTCAGTATAAAGTAAAGCACTACCATTTACGGAAAATCACAGTGCTGCCGTCCGCGCCATTAACCATACATGGAGAACCTATACCATGCCTCCTAAAAGATACGCTCATCCAGATCCCAGCCGCTGCGCCTCCTGCGGTGCCTGCTCTCAAGAATGCCCCAAAGGCGCCATCACCATCTGGAAAGGCTGCTATTCCGTCGTCGATATCGGCCTCTGCGTCGGCTGCGGCCAATGCGCCCGGGTCTGCCCGGCCGGCTGCATAGAACTGAAGGATATGGAGGGAGCGGACCGATGAACGCTCAAAAGCATTGGTACGATTACTTTTGGATCTGGACGATCGTTTATTTCGTTCTCGGATTTTTTAACATTCTATTCGCCTGGCTGGGAATGTTCGACTTTCTCGTCCCGCTGCTCTTTGCCATTTTCGGCGGCAACAAATGGTTCTGCAATCACATGTGCGGCCGAAGCCAGCTGTTCACGGTAATTCCCCAAATCCCGCAAATCCTGCACAAAAAAGCCGTAAAGCGCTGGCGGGAAGCCGGAGCGCAGGGGGAGACTCCCAAACAGAGTCTCGCTTTCAGCCGCTGTCAGGCCACGCCATCCTGGATGCCCTCCAAATGGTTCCGCTACGGCTTCCTGGTCTTTTTCCTAACCATGTTCGGCAATATCCTGTATCAGACTTGGAAGGTCTATGGCGGGGCCACCCTGCGCCAGGCGGTCACACTGTTCTGGACCTTCAGCGTACCCTGGGAGTGGGCCTACACCGCCGGCAGTTCTCCGGAATGGATTGCTCAGTACGCCTTCGGTTTCTACAGCCTTATGCTCACCTCAGCTCTCCTGGGCCTGATTCTCATGGTGCTCTATAAACCGCGCACCTGGTGCAGCTTTTGTCCCATGGGAACTATGACCCAGCTGATCTGCAAATTAAGACTCCGCAAAGAGCTTTAACCTTATTCCGGCTTTTTGGGAAACCAGCCCTTCTTGACTCTTTCCTCCTGCTGGTACAGCTCGCGGATGCTCCAAAAGCAGCAGGCGGCCAGCACCGCCAAAACGCAGCTGACAAAATCGGACTCCGCCTGCAGCGAATAGGCCAAAGGCACGCTCCCGGCTATGGCAAACAGCGGCCAGACGCGTTTGGAATAATGGTACTCGGCCCAGATCACGAGGGGATGAAATAGGCCGATGATGGCAAAGGTGATTACGGCTAAGGCGATTCCCGTGCAGTTCATAATACGCTCATTATTCTCCTAATTCTGCAAACCGCTCCTTGACCAGCTGTCTGCAGACGCTGGACCAAGAACAAATATCCCGGTTAAGCAGCGCTTCCTGCTTGTTTTAAGAACAGATATGCCCTATACTATAAATAGTAGGTTAAAAGCGGTTAGATTGTCCAATTAAAACAATCGTTTAAAAGTTGGTGGGCAGGAAACTGCCCACTTTTTTTGAGGTAAACAGCTGCTGAACAGCCGAATTCCAGATTAAGTGCGCGCTGCTCAATTTTAAGCTTTTGGAAGAAAAATGCCGTCTATACGGACAAAAGCAAAAATAATACAGATACGTCCCAGATGCGTCCCGGCTCCGGCGTTTCTCGGGCCGGCTGAAAAAATGTTTCATTTCCGACCGAAGACTCTATGAAAAGACAAATAATGTCATTCTCGTATGATATAATGCTTTTATACGATAGGAGAATGACCAAGTGGAAGAAAGCAGCAAAGACAAAACTCAGCGGACACTGCAAATATTTGCCAAACTTTCCGACGGCTATGTGCTCAATAAAACCGAAGAAGCCGTAATTTACGGGGTTAACGAGCGCACCATTCAGCGAGATATAGATGACATCAGGAACTTCCTGGACGTCGATTCGGAACGCACGGGCATTAGTAATTCCGTAGAATACGATCGGGATAAGAAAGGCTACCGTCTAGAAGCGCTTTATAAAGTGCGTTTGAAAAACAGCGAAATTTTAGCTATCTGCAAAATACTGCTCGACAGCCGAGCCTTTACCAAGGCCGAGATGGACAATATACTGGAAAAACTCATTATCTGCTGTGTGCCCCAGAGCAACCAAAAATTGGTTAAGGACCTGATCGGCAACGAAGCTTTTCACTACGTGGAGCTGCACCATAAATCCGAATTTATCGAAAAAATGTGGGCCATCGGGCAGGCGCTTAGGGATAAACGCTATATCGATATTACCTACAGCCGCCTAAAAGATAAAGAACTCGTGCGCCGCCGCATCAAGCCGGTCTCGATCATGTTCTCCGAATATTACTTTTATCTGACAGCTTTTATCGACGACGAGGAAGTAAAAAAGGATTTCGATGTGCTCAACGATTCCTTCCCGACGATTTACCGCATCGACCGCATTCAGTCTCTGCAAGTGGCCAAGGAAACGTTTCACATCCCCTACAGCAGCCGCTTCGAAGAAGGGGAGTTCCGCAAGCGCATCCAGTTCATGTACGGGGGCAAGCTGCAGCGCATACGTTTCAGCTATAGCGGCCCCGACGTTTATGCCATCCTGGATAAATTTCCCACAGCGCGGATTATTGAAGATACAGGGGACACCCAGATCATCGAAGCGGAAACCTTCGGCAAAGGGGTTACCATGTTTCTGCTGGCGCAGGGCAGCCGCGTCAAAGCTTTAGCGCCGGAGAGCTTTGTCAAGGATATGAAAACTGAAGTGGAAAAAATTTACAATATGTATAAATAATTTACTGTAGAGAATTATCCAAAACGGCGAATTATTTGCGCAGAGATAAATATCACAGGTAAGCAAAATGGAAGCATTGCTGTCCGCATTGGAAAAACTTAAGAATATAAACAGCTCCTATGATCTGCCAACAGAAGATATCGAGAACTTGAAGACTGAAATAGCCAAGGCCAAAGTCTGCATACCGATCATCGGCAAGTTCAGTTCGGGCAAAAGCGCTCTGCTCAACACCCTGCTCGGGTATGGTAAAAAACTGCTCAAAGAGGATATTACTCCCGAGACCGCCATACCTGCGGAGATAGAATTTTCAGAGGCGGAAGACCGAGCTATAGTTTTCTGCAATGACGGCAGCGAAAAGCAGCTGGATATCGAGGCTTACCGCAGCTTTACCGCTGATGCCAATAAGGTCCAAAAGGTCAGGCTGCAGCTGCGCAGCAGCTTTCTGGAAACGATTCCCGACGTTATGCTGGTGGACATGCCCGGCTTTGAATCCGGCTTTGCGATTCACAATAAAGCCATCGACGATTATCTGCCTCAAAGCCTGGCCTACATTGTGGCATTTCCGGCTGACGATCTGATTGTCAGGGACAGTGTGGGCAGAATTCTCCAAGAACTGTGCCTCAACGGGATGCCGATTTGCGTCGCCGTCACCAAATACGACAAAAGCAATCCGCACGAATATGCTTATGCCTTAGCCAGCCTGAAGGAAAAGCTGAAAAAATATATCGGCAGCGCAGCAGTTTCCTATTGCGAGACCAGCAGCTTTACCAAAGAAACCGAAGAACTGAAAAAGTATCTGCGGGATATCCAAGCCCAGTCCCGAGAAATCCTGACCGGCAAATTCAGACGTCTGGCCCTGCCGCTCTTTGATGCCGCCCAAAACTATTTAAAAACAAACCTGAACAGCATCAAGCTGTCCGAATCCGAACTTTCCGAGCAGGAAGACAAGCTGCGCAAGCAGATGTCCCGTCTGGAGTCGAGCTTTGCTAAAGCCAAAGCAGAGCTGGAGGCAGAGATCAGTGACTGCGCTGACAATATCAAAAACGATGTGCGGCAGGCTCTGAATAATGAGGAGGCAGCCTTCATAAGCATGGCCCTCAGCGGTCAGGACATTGGCAGCCAGCTCAATGCAGCCGTCCGCAATGCCGTTACCGTCAGCTGGCAAAAACACTTTATCCCCAAAGTGAAAAAATACGAGAGGAAAACCTCGCAAATACTGCACGCTGAACCGTTCGACGGCTTGCAGCTGTCTTTTACCTTTGCCTCGGCTCACCAGAGTCGGGACCTAATGACCACGGCAGGCACCGGCGCTGCGGAAAAGGCTGCGGAAGGCGCCGCATTGCTGAAAGCCGTCGGCTCCGGTCTAGGCTGGGGGTCACTCTTGGGAGCTGCCGGTTCAGGTATGGGCTTAGAGTCAATCTTGGGGAGTGCCGGTTCCGGTGCGGGCTTGGGAGCGATCTTGGGTCCGGTGGGAACGTTTATAGGAGGTATCGCGGGAAGTCTCATAGGCGGTTTCATCAGCCTGTTTCAGGGCGGCCACAAGCGCGAGGAGGCCAAGCAGCAGATCCGCCAGCAGCTGAGAGCGGGAGTCTTTCCTCAGGTGGTTTCGGAAGTGGGCCATAAAACCGAGGAAGCGCTCGTCAAGCAGCTGGCCTTAATCAATACCTCCATCGCCGAGGACCTGAAGAGACAAAGGGACACCCTGAATAAGGCTATGGCCGATCTCCGCGGCCGAATGCACGAGGAAAAAGAGCGCCAAGAAAGGCTGACTGCGGATATGCAGGCTGATTTAGAAAGGATAAACGAGATCACAGATGGCTGGCGATGAAGAAGTCTATGAAAAGCTGAAAGGCAATTTTGAGCTGCTCTGCAGCATTATCCGGCAGAAGTCTGCGGAAACGCAGTTAAAGGCCGATCTCTCCAAGATCGAGGCCATCATCAATAAAAAGATCCCCGAGGCCCTGAAGAAGAACGCCCCCGAGAATTTCTATGTGCTGTACACGGATTTTAAATCCGAATACGAGCGCTTCCGCGACTTTATCCTCTACGACAAGCTGATCGGCAAAAACATCGTGGCTCTGGGCGGGGGCTTTTCCAGCGGCAAATCCAGCTTTCTGAACGCTTTGATGGGCAAAAACGTGCTTCCGGCCGATATCGACCCTTCGACCTCGGTGCCGACCTATATCGTCAAGGGCGAAAAACACGAGGTCATGGGCATCAACGTCTTTGACGCCAAAATGCGCATGCAGCCCCGCGACATCAAGAAGATCGCCCACGGCTTCGGCGAAGTCGAAGACGATGACGACGTAAAGATCACCGATGCCGTAACCTTAGGCCACGTGCTGGAAAACATTTTCTTCTCCACGCCCCTGCACCAGTACGGCAGCATCGCCTTTCTGGACACCCCGGGCTATTCCAAGCCCGACTCCGCCAAGTATTCGGCTAAAACCGACGAACAGATCGCCCGCGGCCAGCTGAATTCCAGCAATTACATACTCTGGTTCGTGCAGGCCGACACCGGAACCATCACCGAAGAGGACGTCAAGTTCATCAAAACGCTGCGCGAGGATATTCCCAAGCTGATCATCGTCAACAAGGCGGACAAGAAGAACCTGGACGACTTAAGAGCCATCAAAACGAGAATCGCCGAAACGCTGGACCTCAAAGGCGTGCGCTATGTGGGCATCAGGGCCTTCACCTGCAAGCCCGGCTCAGTGGACGACGCGCAGCTCCGGGCCTTTATAGAGGACGACGCCGAGCATATTAAGCACCAGATCGCCGCCTGGAACAGCGAGATTTACGAATCGAACTTTGCCCGCAATTTCAAGCTGATCTTCGCGGCCTGCAAAAAGTTCTACGAGAACGAAATCGACGAGGAGAGCCGCAAGCTGACCCGGCTGAATACCTCCATCACCAAGCTGTCCGCCGAGGACATCGACGCCGAAATACTCGAACCCCTGCAGCTGATGGTCAAAGAAGCGCAGCGCAATGTAAACGGACTGAAGGACATCCGCAAAAAGCTCAAAGAGCTGCAGGACGAGTTCTTTACCGAGATCAAGTTTATCTCCGACATCGTGGGCATCGCCATGCCTGAGCCCTCGGAGATCGATCTGCTGCAGGATAAGGTGAAAAATCCCCGGCAGGTCCTGGACGATTACAAAAAGGAAAAGGGCATCAAGACCGATCCCTCTCTGGCGGTCATGCTGCAGGATATATTTGAGGGAATTGAACCGGTTATCAGCCGCCAACCCGGCGGCAGCGAGTACCGGCATGAACTCGCGGGCGTGATCGCGGAAGTCTGCGGCATCCCGCCGGAAAATATCCGCGTCAACGACGTTTACAAGAATTCTAAAGAGTACGCTGATCTGCTGGCCGAGATAGGTGAGGTTTAAAAAGTCGATGAACAACAAAGATGAAAAGAATAATTTAAAAAACGATTTAGCGATTCGCCAAGTTATGGCGGATATGAAAGACGATTTGTACGCCATCGTCAATCCAGAACTCAATGCCCTGGAAGATTTTGCCAAATCTCTGTATCTGCGAACGCTGGGCACGGTTATTCAATACGATAACACACCCTCGGATCTGCAGTCCCTCTATTTCAAGAGGATCGTCAAGGGAATGACCGAGGACGAATCCCCGGAAGATATTATGAAAAGAGCCCTGGAGATCTCAGCGAAAGATATCCGAGACTTTGTGGACTATTTGAAAGATAAGCCCGCCCGCTTTTACTTCGCCCTGGACGCGGCGGTGCTGACCGCGCTGGGCGGCGGCTCTCAGGCCGGCTGCGAGTATCTGGCGGGGCTGCTGGAAGTTCTCGGCATCAGCAAACAGGAACTGCAGTGCATTTCACTGATCGCCAAATCCATCGTCACTCAGCAGGCCTCCTTATATGATGAAGCCAAACCGCTGCTGCTCGAGGATCTGGCCGAAGTGAGTTTTTTTCCCTATATAAAAAACTATTATACCGGCGCTGTCATCGATTCAGCCTACGCCAAAGAGTTTTATGCGCCTGACAAAGCGCTCTCTGCCGAAATCCAATATCCGCTGACGTACACGCAACGCAAGGTCACCTTTAAGAATTTGCTGATTAAGACGTTGAAAAATGAAAACTGGCATTTTAATGGCTGTGAAACAGTTATATTTGAGAACTGTGATATTATAGAAAGTAATGCTTCGTTTGATTTTGATGGATGCAGGCGGGTTGTATTCAGCCATTGCCGTTTTGCCGATTGTACATGGCGCGTGATATGGTTCAGTAAATTTTCAATATGTGAAGAATTATCTATTAAAAACTGTGATTTCATCAATTGTATTATGAATTACAATCAAGAAGATTGTAAGGTATTGGGCGGAATTGTTTATATTATGGATTATGAACATATAAATAAATCAGATTATAGATATAGCGGTTGTAAATTTAATCATTTTGTCATGACTGACTGTGTGTTCCATAATTGCGGATCATGTAATAAGTACAATTGCGGTAATGAAAAATTCCCTACTGGAATCATAGCCAACGGAATCAACAAAGTTAATAATTGTAAATTTCTTAGCTGTCAAAGCTATTATATGTCTGGTGATAAAAAGAATTCGTACAAACAATTACCATATTTATTTACTGTAGTTAACTCCTTGAAAGACTCGAACAACAACGAATATCCTGGCTCTATTCTTACGCTGTATTCATAAAAGCCATTGCCGAACTGCGCTGCGCAAATGCTTAGTTAAAGAACATCGATCCAAAAAGCTATAAAACAGGGAGGACACGGTCATGAACCTTACGGACTTACAAGTAGAACTCCGCCAACTTGGAGACCGCCTGGGGCAGCTGCACCGCGAAATCGAAAAGATGAAGCCCAAGAGCGAAGACGAACAGCAGGCGGCCTTCGCTTCCATCAACAAATTGGCGGCCCAAGCGCCTCTGCAGCATACGACCCTGCTCAATGCCGATCCGTCTATCAAAAAGACGTTTCTGCAAAGCCTGGCCTATTTGATCGTTTCCGCCGGACAAGATGTCAACGCCCGCCTGCTGTACCTGTGCCGTCTGGCCCTGGGCATCAGCTGTGGTCCCGATCCGGAAGCTTCCGCGGAAGCTCTCTATAAAGCCGGTCTGGAATTCCAGGCCGAGGATTTGCTGGATCTGGCTCATCTGCCCCAGGATTTAAAGTATATCTTTGTGGTCGAAGCCCTGATCGCTGCCCATACCGCGCCTGAAAGCGCTCCGGCCCTTTACGCGGCCGTCGCCGACGCGGCCGAGATCATGCAGTGCGATAAAGAAGAGCTGCGCGTTTGCGCCGCAGTGGCTAAAGGCCGTCTGCTGGACAATTACGACGGGCTGGACGAGCTGCCGCAGCCCCTGCGGCACAAATGGAGCGACTTATTCGCCGATTACATTCCCCAGGCCTGGCTAGGCAAGCGCCGCCTAAAATGCGCGGAACTCGTCCGTCACAGTCACCTTAAGGGTTTTTTTATTGATGATAATTTTTACAGTCTCGATGGTGAAAATGAAAGTTTGGATCAAATTATCACGATTTCTAACGCTCTTGATCCAGGGGAGAGCGTACAGCCGGAGCAGATCATCTTGACATATCAGCAGAAAATAACAAAGACAAAAAAGCGGAATATTGGTTGGTTTGACTACGAATACGTACCAACAACTACAACCGATCAGCATTCCGTAGAAGCTCCCCGCGCCGGAATTGTCTTCTATGCCACCACAAACCCAAACGGAGAACTGGAAAATCGTCCCAACGAAGACACGAAGGTCTATGTGGTTTCTCCCTTTGACACTTACGAAGCATTTTCTGCCTGGATAAAAGAAGGAGGCGATAAAGAAGATGCGGGTGACTCAGAAAAAGAAGGAGGCGATAAAGAAGATGCGGGTGACTCAAGATGTAGATGGCGTTGTGTTCAAGATTGTGACTGAGACGAATCATGTTCTGCTGGATGAAAAAGAAGGAGGCATAAAGAATATGCGGTTGACTTAGAGACGAAGACGACGTTGAAGAAGAAGAATAAGAGGAAGTAACGGAGGCCTCACTATCCCATGGCAGTTTTCGCAGCAGCAGACGACACAGCGTTCCAAGCCTTTACAGATCAGGCGGAGGCAGTCATAGCCAATATCTCCGCCCACGCCCGCGAGGAAGACCTTGACAGCCTCAGAGAACTGCTCGCCAATTTCCGGCGCAAGACCGAAGATTTTTACCGGGAAAACCGCCGGCTCAATATCGGCGTGGTGGGCCAGGTCAAGGCCGGCAAGTCCTCCTTTCTCAACACCCTTCTGTTTAACGGCCAAGACGTTCTGCCCAAAGCCTCCACACCCAAGACGGCCACGCTGACCAAAATGGAGTACGCCGAGGAAAACAGCATAGCTATTGAGTACTATTCGCCGGAAGACTGGGAGGTGATCGCGGAAAACGCCGCCATCGACCTGGAAGGCGAAGTCTATGCCTCAGCCCGCGAACTCGTCAGCATGGTGCGCAGGAACGGCATTGAACCCCGCGCGTACCTGGAAAAGGGCAGCGAAAGGATCGGCTTTGCTTCCTATACCGATCTTATCGAACACCTCAACGATTACGTGGGCGAGGACGGCCAATACACCCCGCTGGTCAAAGCCGTCACCCTGTATCTGAACAAGGAAGAGTTTAAAGGGCTGTCCATCGTCGATACCCCGGGATTAAACGATCCCATCGCTTCGCGGACGCTCCGCACCAAGGAATTTTTGGAACTCTGCGATGTGGTCTTCTTCCTCAGCCAGTCCGGCAGTTTTTTGGACAAAAGCGACTGGGTCCTGCTCTCCAGCCAGCTGCCCCAGAAGGGTGTGAAAAAGCTGGTGCTGATCGCCAGCAAATACGATTCCGGCATCCGCGATGTCCTGCGCGTTCAGGACGATGACGACATCTTCGGCGAGGACGAAAACACTGCGGACAATATACCTAAAGCCTGTAAGCTGATCCGCAGAAAGCTGAAAAAACGCGCTAAGCAAAAGGTAGAGGAGTTTATTAAGGATCTCACCGCCAGGGGAAGCTCGCCCGAGCTCATCGAGGTCATCGGGAACTGCGCGGAGCCGATCATGGTTTCCGCGCTGGCCTACAATATGAGCGGCAAGCCCATTGCCGATTTTTCCTCGGAAGAACTGAATATTTATTCCGCTTTGAAGCAGTTTTCCGAGGATATGGACGCCGACCTCAGGCTGCTGGGCAATTTCGACACCATTAAGCAGCAGTTTGCCGCCATAGCTGAGGAAAAGGACAATATCCTCCGGCAGAAAGCCCTGAGCTTCGTTCCCAACGCCCAAGGTGAACTCAAAGAGCTGCTGGAAGCGTTTTTAGACAAAACCTGCAAACGGCTGCAGCTGCTGGAGCAAAACGACCGCGGGCAGCTGGAGGCGCAGAAGAAGGCCGTAGAAAGCCAAATGAACGCCGTAAAGGCCGACATCGGCAGCCTCTTCGGCGAGCTAAGTACTAGGCTGGAGACCGAGAAGCTGACAGGCATTAAGGCGATCCGCGAAGCCGGCAAAGAATATCAGTCTGTCAAAGAGCGCACCGGCACCGTCACCCGCACCGGCTCCTATACCGTGTCAGATTCCAAATGGTATAATCCTTTTTCCTGGGGCAGGCGCCGCGTCAAGTATTACACTTATCAGGAGCAGTATTCCTACTGCCTGGCCGCCGACGCTGTAGAGAACCTGAATAAGTACGCGCTGGAAGCCTCCTCCAAGCTCGAGGAAGTCTTCAGCGAAGCTCTGCAGCTCAAAGGGCTGAAGCGCAGAGTTCTCAATGTGGTGATCGGCAATTTCGATCTGGGCAGCGAAAAATACGATTCTTCCCTCTTTAAAATTATGGTGGAGGAAAACGTAAACCGCCTGGAATTTCCCGTTTTCAGCGTTAACATAGAAGATTCACTGAGCGTCATAACAGGCAGATTCAGCGGCGAGCTGACCTCGGCCAGCGACAAGAACGAGCTGTCTGTCGCTTTAGCCAAGGCCCTGACACGCGTTTACGAAGAACTAGCCCAAAAGCTAGAAGCCTCGGTTAAACAGTTTAAAAGCGATCTGAGCGCTATGGGCCAAACCCTGGAAGACAGCCTCTTGGGCAATATTTTGGCCGAATTTGACGCTTTATTAAAGCAATGCGCCGACAAAGACCGGGAGATCGCCGCTTATCAAGCCTATGCCGGCGCTCTGCGGAAAGAACTGGCTCAGCTTTGAAACCAGAGGCAGCCCGGAAAGATTATAATCGCAGCGGCTCAAGGCCAAGGCTTACCGCATAGACCGCATTAACCACTGCAATGAGCTAAAACGAAACAGCCTGCCTCCGTTTAACGGAAGCAGGCTGTTTCGCATTAAGCGCTGCCTATCCTAAAAACGCCAGCAGCACACCGGCAGCCACCGCCGAGCCGATCACGCCGGCCACATTGGGGCCCATAGCGTTCATCAGCAAGAAGTTGCCGGGATTCTCCTCCATACCGACCTTGTTGGCCACGCGGGCCGCCATAGGCACAGCGGAAACACCGGCCGCGCCGATCAGGGGGTTGACAGGATTGTCAGGGGAGAGTTTATTCATCAGTTTAGCCAGCAGCACGCCGGAGGCAGTGCCGATGCAGAAGGCCAGCAGACCCAGCACCAAAATGCCCAGGGTCTTGGGAGTCAGGAAGACCTCAGCGGCCAGCTTGGAGCCCACGCACAGGCCCAAAAGAATGGTCACGATGTTCATCATGGCGTTCTGCATAGTGTCGGAGAGGCGTCCCACCACGTTGCACTCTTTGGCTAAGTTGCCGAACATCAAAGCGCCGATCAAGGGAGCCGCCGAGGGCAGGAAGATGGCGCACAGCAAAAGCACCACTAAGGGGAAGATCACCTTTTCCAGCTTGGAAACGGGGCGCAGCTGTTTCATCACGATGCTGCGCTCTTCCTTAGTGGTCAGCCAGCGCATGATGGGAGGCTGAATGATGGGGACCAGAGCCATATAAGAGTAAGCGGCCACGGCAATGGAACCCACCAGGTTGGGAGACAGTTTGGAAGAGAGGAAAATCGAGGTAGGGCCGTCAGCGCCGCCGATGATACCTATGCTAGCGGCATCCTTCAGACTGAATTCAATGCCCGGCACATAATCGTTAAGCAGCACCGCGCCGATCAGCGAGGTGAAGATACCGAACTGAGCCGCTCCGCCCAAGAGAGCTGTGCGGGGATTGGCGATTAGCGGACCGAAATCGGTCATCGCGCCCACGCCCATAAAGATGAGCAGGGGGAAGAGGCAGGAATCGGGATTGATGCCGAAATCGCGCACGGCATACAGGAAGCCTCCGGGATCGGCGATACCGGCCAAAGGAATGTTGCTGAGCAAACCGCCGAAACCGATGGGCAGCAGCAGCAAAGGCTCAAACTCTTTGACGATAGCCAGATACATGAGCACCAGGCTGACCAAAATCATGATCAAATGCGCCCAGCCGAAATCGGTCTGCACTTCGGTCTGGCGCGGTATTTGCGTACCGCATTTATCGCAGCGGCGTGGATGATGCTTGGCGTCGGAGCAGGTGACTTTATTGTGGCAGCTCGCGTTGGGGCAATCTACGTAATACTTGCTGCTGATAAAGCCGTAAAGCCCCGTGGAATGCCACAGCTTATTCAAAGCGCCATCCTGAATATTCCGTTTTTGCGCGTGTTTTTTAACACCAGCGCGAGGCTGATCAGTATTAGGCGCAGATTTGCGATCGAAAACAGGCTCAGCGCTGCCCTTTTGCTGTTCATCGCCACTGCCCTTTTTCTGTTCGCTTTCGTTAATGGGAACGAACTTGACAGTGCCGTCAGGCTGAGCCACTACGCGCATCTTTACGCGCTTGCTTCCAGAGCGTTTTTTATGGCGGGTTTTACTATTCTTGTGCTTAGGAGAGGCAGACTTGACTGAGCTTTCCGCCGCCGGAGATTTGTCGCTGACAGCCGTCGCCGGACTTTCCTGAGCTGCTGCCGGAGCAGAGGCAGCAGCCGGAGAGGAGCTGGAGGCAGAAGGAGTTTCGCTGGGTTCCTGAGCCCAAGCAATGGTTTGGCCGGTTAAATAAAAAGCAAATGCACTCAGAGTCAGAACCAGCCAGATTCTGGCACTTTTTAGGGAATTTTTATGCCAAGAATTCATCGTTCACCCTCACTGAATGTAAGCCAAAACGGCATCCTGAGCGATTTGGTCGCCGGCGCTTACCTCAATGGAAAGCAGCTTGCAGTCACGGGAGGCCTTCACGGGTACTTCCATTTTCATGGCTTCCAAGACCAAAATAGTATCGCCAGTCTTCAAAGACGCGCCAGGCGCAGCCTCAGCTCTGATAACCAAAGCTGACATCGGGGATTTCACGGCTTCGCCGGAAGAGCCGTTCGCGGCAGAAGCGGAAGATTTAGCCGCGCCTTTGGCCCCGGCGGCCACGGAATAATCGTAAGAACGCCCGTTGACCAACACTTTGCCATCCTGCAGCTCGGTGGTGTAATCCACGCCGTTGACCGTAATGGTAAGCGAACCGCTGAGCTTGGGAGCTGGGGCAGCAGCAGCTTTGGCGGCCTCCGCCTCTTTATCAACTTTGCGCACGTTGACGTGAGCCTTGCCCTGCAGGAAGAGAATGCCCTTTTCTTTGCAGGCACCCACGATGAAGCGGTTTTCATCGGTGATGGGCAGGCCTTCTTTTTTCAGCCATTCATCGACGAATTTAATGCTCTTCTTGGGATCGGCGTCGTTGAGTTCCAAAACCGGTTTGGTGTTGACCGGCTTACCCATCTTCTCAGAGCAAATTTTAACGATTTCGGGATCGGGCTCGCAGGGTGTGCGGCCGATATAGCCCAGAACCATATTGCCATAGCCTTCGGCAATCTTTTCCCAAGGCCCGTATTTAACGTTGTTGTAAGCCTGCTGGAAGTAGAACTGCGACACAGGGGTTACCGAAGTGCCGAAACCGCCTTTGGCCACGACTTCAGCCATAGCGGCGATGCAGTCGTTGAAGAGGTGCATCTCGTTGAAGTCGCGCAGCATCTGGGTGTTGGCCGTCAAAGCCCCGCCGGGCATGGGGCTGATGGAGATGATCGGGGCCACGCGCTGCGATTCCGGGGGCTGGAAGTAAGCGCTCATGCACTCTTTGCAGACTTCGGAGGCTTTGCGAATCTTTTCAATATCGATGTCCAGCGTATATTCGGTGCCGCGCAGATTGTGCCACATGGTCATAATATCGGGCTGGGCCGTGCCTTCGGACATGGGCGGCAGGGACAGGTCGATCGCGTTGATGCCCGCGTAGATCGCCGCTAAATAACCAGTGATGCCGGCATCGACCGTGCAGTGGGAGTGGAACTGCAGGTAAGCGTCAGGGCCTAAAATCTTACGGGCGCGTTTGACCGTTTCGTGAACCAAAGCGGGCGGAAGAGTGCCGCTGGCATCTTTGAAGCACAGGCTGTCAAAAGGAATGTCGGCTTTGAGAATCTGCCGCAGAATCTTCTCATAGAAATCCGGGTTGTGAGCGCCTTCCAGACCGGGAGCCAATCCCATAAAAGTAATAGTAATCTGGTGTTTCAAACCGGCTTCTTTGATGCAGCGGCCCGAGTAATTGAGATTGTTGACATCGTTGAGAGCATCAAAATTGCGGATCGTGGTGACGCCGTGTTTTTTAAACATCTGAGCGTGCAGTTTAATGAACTCGCTGCTCTGGCTCTGCAGACCGACGACGTTCACGCCGCGGGCCAGAGTCTGCAAATTGACGTCCGGTCCCATCTTAGCGCGTATCTCATCCATGGCGTCAAAGGGATTTTCATTGCAGTAGAACACCTTCGACTGGAAAATTGCGCCTCCGCCGTGCTCAAACCAGTTTATGCCAGCTTCGTGAGCCGCTTCCATGGCCGGCAGGAAATCACGGTTAAGTACGCGGGCGCCGTAGCAGGACTGGAAACCGTCGCGGAAAGCGGTGCACATAAAATCAATTTTTTTACTCATAACGAAAAATGTTTCTCCTCGTATTATAAAGGAAGCCCATCTGAAACGCAGTCGGGGCTATCACTACAAGTGATACTACAATTAAATTGGCAAAGACTACAGCCCATATTCTTTACAGGCAATAGCCAATACTGCAGCTATTTCTGACATATCCTGTTTGGGGGCTGCAGCTCCGGCTGAGGCTGCCGGCTTCGTTTTGACTGCATCGGGCTTAACGATAGAACCGAATTTACTCTCCAGCGAGCATACTATGGAACCGGTCCATTTAGTAGCATAAACCAGGATGACCAGGAAACAAAATACCATGCCCATACCGGCCCCGGTGAGCACTAAGCTCTGCATAAAATTCTCTGACATGAGTTCACCTTATCGTATTTACCGACAATTGCAGCGCAGGATAAGCATCCTTACGCGCTGAAAAGCCGACAGCGCAAAAAATAACGCTATCAGCCATCTTAGTACACTTTACGGAAGTTATTAGTTATCCTGCTTATAAATAATTATTGTTGGGATTAATATTTTTTTATTATTTTCCAAACAATAGCCGTAAGCGGACGTGCGCAGAACGCTGCGACTGAAATAGCAAATTTGCTGCTGAATAGAGGATGGGAGGGAAAGAAGTCGCGGCTGCGACAGAGGGGGGGGCAAGACTGTTGGGGAATCGGGGTCTATAGCGTGGAGCAAATGCTGCTTGTGCGCGGACATGGCCGTAACCATAATTGTATATCAGTCAGTATATCCAATGTCAGCGATCCTCAAATAGATGTCCTTGAATATTGAAAAATAGGAGAGATAAATAAGCAGTGCCCAAAATAATAATTCATCAAGAGATCGATTCCACTATGCTGGAGATGTCTCGGGCCTTGGGGCGGGGAGAGATCTCCCATCTTGACGCCATAATGGCCCTGCGCCAGACTGCAGGGCGGGGAAGGCTTCAGCGCTCATGGCACACCGGCTCAGGCCGCAACCTAGCGGTAAGTTTTTGGGTAAAACTGGACAGCGCCCTGCTGCCGCCTCTGCCCCTAGCTGCCGCTTTAGCGGTAACTGATACCTTAAGCCTCTGGGGGCTTAACGGGCAGCTGCAATGCAAATGGCCCAATGACATAAAAATAAAGGGCTGCAAAATCTGCGGAATACTCTGCCAATACGCGGAATCTCCCCGGCAGGAAACAGGCAGCATAGTGGGCATAGGCATTAATCTCGATCTCAGCAGCCAGGAAATAGCCGCTATCGATCAGCCGGTTACCTCGTTAAAGACTCTAACAGGTAGAACAGCCCAGCCCCAAGAGATATGCGCAGCTTTGCAGCAGAATATGGAAAAGCGCGCTGCCGCTCTCCAGAAAAGCGGCTTTGCTCCCATGGCTGACGAGTGGTACCGCCTGTGCTGCCATGCCGGGGAGGAAATCAGCGTCAATACAGGATTTGCCGCAGTCACAGGACGGACTAAGGGAATCGATGAGCAGGGGGCGCTTCTTTTAGACTGCAATGGCGCGGAAAAGCGCATAATCTGCGGAGACGTCAACCTCTAACCTAATACCTCTAACATAGGTTAGCTGCCAGCGCAAACAGTACAAAAAAATAAGGGAATCCTAAATTATTCTGAGAATTAATTCCTGCTGTATAGCCTATGTGCAATGGGCGGCTGAACAGCGCATTCTAAGCAGGGCGCGTGTCCTCACCAAACCGCGTGGCTTGAAACTCAGGAGCTACGGACTGCATGTCGCAAATTTTCAGAGTCAAACCCATCGACGCTATTATCAAAGATTCGGCTTCCCAAGGTGAAGATAATGGCTTAAAGCGCGTGCTGGGCCTGCCCAGCCTTATGGCCCTAGGAGTAGGTACGATTCTAGGCACCGGGGTATTTGTTTTGACAGGCAGCGCTGCTGCAGAATACGCCGGCCCCTCTCTAATCATATCGTTTATTATAGCCGCTATAGCCTGCGCCTTTTCCGGTCTATGCTACTCAGAGTTCGCCGCTTCCATTCCCGTGGCGGGTTCAGCCTATACCTACGGATATGCTACCCTAGGCGAAGTGGTAGCTTTCGTCATCGCTTTAGACTGCATTATGGAATTCGCTTTAGGCGCTTCAGCTGTAGCCGTGGGCTGGAGCGGCTATTGCTACAGTTTCCTGCAAGATGTCTGTGGCCCCATATCGCCCCGCTTCATAGATGTCCCAGGCACAGAATACGTGCTTTGGAAGGAACGCTGGGTTCCAGCCGGATCGATCAGCGACGCCGCCGCGGCCGCCGGGGTAGATATCAGCACTCTGCAGCATACCGTCAGTTCCGGAAATTTCCTGGCCCTGGCCTTAATCGTCGTCCTGGCGCTCCTCCTGGTAAGAGGTGTAGAGCTATCCTCAGTTATTAACACTTTCATCGTCGTACTAAAACTAAGCATAGTTCTGGTCTTCGTCGGCGTCGTCGGCAAATACGTTTTAGGCAATATGGATGCTGCCATCCAGAATTGGACCCCGTTTATACCCGACAACACGGGAGAGTTCGGCAAATTCGGCTGGTCAGGCATAGCCCGGGGAGCGGCAGTGCTCTTCTTTGCCTACGTCGGTTTTGACTGCGTTTCCACAGCCGCCCAGGAAGCTAAAAATCCCACCCGCGACGTCCCTCTGGCGACTTTAGGCTCACTTCTGGTCTGCACAATTGCCTACATCGTCGTCTGCCTGCTCATTACCGGAACCATCAATTACACCCAGCTCAATGTGGCCGATCCCGCCGCCAGGGCCATCGACGCTACCGGCGTTACCTGGGGTATTTTCTTTATCAAAGGCGGCTTAACCGTGGGCCTGATCAGCGGCACCCTGGCCTTGCTGATGAGCCTGTCCCGCATTATCTTCAGTATGGCTAACGACGGGCTGCTTCCCCAGGTTCTCAGCCGGGTACATCCGCGTTTCAGTTCCCCCTGGACGGCCACGCTGATTCCCGCCATCCCGGTAGCTCTGCTGACAGCGTTTTATCCCATCGGGGAATTGGGAGAATTGGTGAGTTTAGGAGCGCTGATGGCTTTTACTATTGTCTGCGCCAGCATTATCGTGCTGCGTAAAAAATACCCTGACCGCGAACGCCAATTCAGCACCCCCTGGGTACCTTTTGTACCCATTATGGGATCGCTTATCTCCGCAGGTCTCATGTGCAGCCTGTCCGGTCAGGCCTGGATGCGCTTCGGCATTTTCTTCATCATCGGCATGATTTTTTACTTTGCTTACAGCGTAAAGCATAGCAAGCTTAATACCGATGTTCCTAGCTTGACAAAATAGGAGGGCTGGGGGAGATGCCGCGGCTGCGACAGAAGGGAACTGCAGTATAAACGTTGAATTAATTTTATCTTTAACATAGCTGTGTCCGTTCCGCCTCGTTGGCTTCATTATGCGCTTATAGCGCAGGGAGAAGCAAGGCCTGGGCTGTTTATGCCAGCGCAAACCGGCTCGCTAAAGCTCACTAATTTAATTATACAAGCTGGGACAAAGAGAGGTGTTCCGTGATCAGTATAAAACGCTATCTGTCAAGCTGCAAAATTAAACTGGCCATCAACTGCACCGTTGGTCTAGCTGTCATACTTTTATTGTGCGCCGGTATCTATACTCTTAGCTATATTTCCAGGCAGCAAAGCGCAGAATATCATGCGAAACAAGCAGAGCTCAGCGAGCTAAACAGCAAGCTTGAAGCAGTCCAAGAAGACATAGTGCGTCTGCAGCGGGAGAAAGAACGTCTAAAAACGCCACAGGGTGTAGAAGATGCGGCCCGCAGTAAATTGGGAATGATCCGCCCCGGAGAAGTCGTCTATGTATCCGATTCCGCAGAAACAGTTCCTCCGTCAGCTAATATGCGCTACGATAGTGAAAACAAAGATAAAGCTGCCGACTCTGGCTCCAGCTCTGTTTTCAAAGTTCTCGGCAATGTGATTTATTAGCCCCGGCTTTGAAAGTTCGTCATCAGCTTTTTGTATGCCAAGCCCAACAAGCGCCTGTCGCGGTTATGTCCCCGATAGGCGTCTTTAGATAATGGAGAGTATATGACTACCGCCGCCAACAATATCAGTCACGTCCATCAGCACGAGAAAAAAATAAATTTAAACGATCCAAACTTGCCCAAAAATAATAGCGGAACTTGGGGGCATGATCACTACCATTCTCACAGTTTTCGCCAAAGTTACAGCCAAGCTTATGTATTTGAGCACAAGCATCCGCATGTACACGACGCCGGCGTGCCCAAGCATGTGCTAACCGATATGCAGCCGGAAGATAAGGCCACGGTACGCGCTATATACGGACGCCCTTCCTTTGACAGTCATCTGCATGCTATACAGATGGAAGTTGGCGCAGTCATAACCAACGTCAACAAAAGAGGCGCTGGTTTGGAATGGGAATTCACTATGAACGGTCAGCTACAAACTATTACGGTCGATGAAGCCGCGGCCATCATTGTCGAGGTGCAGTAATTATGGCTAAAGATTTCTACGCAGATGCCAGTTTCTATAAAAAGCTTCCCGTAGGTTCTCAGCTTTTAGAAGATGATCTCCTGCTTTTAACCATAGGCGAAACCCTCAGTGGCAAAACTGCTCTGGTCAACGCTTTAGAGTACAACTGCGTAACTGCCGGGACCTGGCCGGGCAGCACTGTACCCCGCGTAGCCGTTGACGCCGACATCTTAGGGCGCAGGGTACGCGTTTTGGATATGAACGGTGCCCATGGGACCAGCATTAATGAAATAGAAGAGATGGTCCGCCAGGACGGGATCATAGACAAGCATCACGTCGCCTTGCTCTGCGTCGTAAATGCCGATGCTTTGGCGCGTTCTCTGCCTTTCATCATAGAGCTGACCGAATTAGGTGTACCGCTGGTGGTAGGTCTGCGCGATTGTGAGAATGCCAAGAACAAAGGGATTATGCTCAATCTGGATGTGATCAGCAACATCCTCGATATTCCCATCTTGACCGACATTGGAGACCGCGTCCTCAAGCTTGAAGATATAGCCGCAAAAATCTTAGCTACCAATCCTTCGACTTTTACAGTCCGCTATAATAAAGCGGTGGAGACTTCTGTCGCTGAAGTCATGAGCGAACTCAGCGTCAACACCAACAGATGGTTAGCTATTTCGTCCGTACAGGGACTACAGGTTACAGTCCCCGAAAAAGCCCAGTTAAAAGCCACGCAGCAAAATATCAGCTGGCGCAGTTCAGGCAGCGATTTCGGAGATATTGTCGTCAATACACGCCTGCAGCTGGCCAACGGCATTCTCCGCGAAATAGACTGCCATACCACGGATCTGAATGGTTTCGAAAAGCAAATGAGCGTCCAGCTCAGCAAACCTGCGCTGGGCATTCCCGTTATCTTGCTGACTGCCCTTGTCATGCTCCATTTGGGCTTTAGTCTGGCCCGTCCCTGGATGGCTTGGATCAATAGTCTGGCCGCCATCACCGCAGGATTTGTGGCGGGATGCAGGCTGCCCGAACTCGCTCAGTCCGCAATTAACCGCTGCTTGATTGAAGGCTTGGGCAGCTTCCTGTCTGTCATGCCCATGATGTTCGTTTTCTTCTTTGTGCTCTGTTTCTTAGAAGAAAGCGGTATGGTTGCGCGTTTTGGCCACAGTCTGCGCAGCATTGGGCGGATACTCGGCATCTCAGATCAAGCGCTGACTCCAGCGCTGCAGTGTACGGCCTGCACAGTCCAGGGCATCAACACCATAGGGCTTCTGCCTTCGCGCAGCAGCCAAACCCGGGCTGCTTTAGCCATTCCCTTTGTGCCCTGCGTGGGACGCCTAGCAGTTCTCGCCTGTCTGGCCGCTATCTTTTGCCCTGACAAAGCGGCCTACATACTGATCGGCATTTATGCAGGCGGCGTGCTGCTTACCGCTTTGGCTTTGCTGTTCAACAAATTCTTAGAGCGCAAAATCGTAGATACCAGCGCGGAAGAGACAGAGGAAGAGCGCATAGAGCTGCCTCCCTGCCGTATTCCCAGCCTGAAAATACTAGTTTCCGCAGCTGGCATCTTAAGCTGGAATTTCTTTGTCACAGCAATTATTCCAGTAATGATAACCTTGCTGGCCGTCTGGAGTTTAATTACTGTAAATAAAATGGAAATGGTATCCGGCTGGTTTGCCTGGGCTTTTAAGCCTCTGGGATTAGAGAATTGGCGCATGGTTGGCACTATTTTATCGGGATTTTTCGCTAAAGAAGCTATGTTAGCCTCAGCAGCTTTAACCTTTTTGGTCAATGATCCCTGTCAGGCCATGACCATTCCTCAGGCAGGAAGTGCCCTCTGGCAAGCCACTATTACGGCATTCCAGGGCACACTGCAAGCATTTTTGGGCTTTTTCAGCTGGAACGCTGTCCTGAGCAGCGCCAATGACGTGCCAGTCAAGCTGGCCAGCAAAATTACCCCTATGTTTAAGCTCAGCCAGATTTCAGCTTTGCTGGTCTTCACAGCGTTCAGCGCTCCATGTGTTCCGGCCTTTATGGCCTTAGTACGTTCCGCGGGCGGAAAGTACGCCATAATAAACTGGTTTGTTCAGTTTGCTGTGGCTTGGCTGCTGGCCTTAATTGTCTGCCACGTTGTCTAGTCAGCAGGATATATTTGCAGACTGCGCGTAAAATTGCCTTTCGGAGGTGACAGAGATAATGGAATTCACATCTCAGGGAGAGAAACCCCTGGCAAGAATAGAAAATATAGCCCAATATGAAGGGCAAAGTGTGCGCATTCAAGGCTGGAAATGCAAAGGAAGGCCATCGGGAAAAATTCAGTTCATGGAGCTGCGCGACGGAACTGGGAATATCCAGACTGTCATCTTGAAAAACCAAGTTTCTCCAGAACTTTTTGAGACTGCCAAGCATATAGGGCAGGAAACGTCTTTGGAAGTAGTGGGCACGGTCAATAAAAACGAACGCGCCCCCGGCGGTTATGAGCTGTGCGTTGAAGATATGGCTGTAATTTGCCCGACAGAGGATTACCCCATCACACCCAAAGAGCACGGTGTAGATTTCCTAATGGATGTGCGCCATCTATGGCTTCGCTCCAGCAGGCAGAACGCTATTATGCGCATCCGCGCAGAGATTATGCGCTCAATTTGCGAATGGCTGGATAACAACGGTTTCTTGCGTGTCGATTGCCCAATTTTAACCCCCAATGCCTGTGAAGGGTCCACAACCCTGTTTGAAACCGATTATTTCGAAGACAAGGCCTATCTATCGCAAAGCGGCCAGCTTTACAACGAAGCCAACGCTATGGCTTTCGGCCGCGTTTACTGCTTTGGGCCTACCTTCCGCGCTGAAAAATCCAAGACTCGCCGTCACTTAATGGAATTCTGGATGGTCGAGCCGGAAATGGCTTTCTGCGACCAAAAGGAAAACATGGAGATTCAGGAGCAGATGCTCTGCCACGTTATCGGCAACGTGCTGAAAAACCGGGGGCGCGAACTGCAGGTTCTAGGCCGGGACGTAGAGAGACTGCAGCGGGTAAAAGCCCCGTTTAAGCGCCTTTCCTACGATGAAGCTGTAGAATTGCTCCGCTCCAAAGGAGTCGATTTCAAATGGGGCGATGATCTGGGGGCCACAGATGAGACTATGCTCGCAGAAGACAGCGATACCCCTGTTTTCGTAGTCAACTATCCTTGCGCCTGCAAGGCTTTTTATATGAAGCCCGATCCGCAGCGCCCGGAAGTGTGTTTGTGCTCCGATATGTTGGCTCCTGAAGGTTACGGCGAGATCATCGGCAGCAGTCAGCGCATCGACGATTACGATCTTCTGGCTCAGCGCATTAAAGAAAACAATCTTCCCGAAGATGCTTTCAAATGGTATCTGGAGCTGCGCAAATACGGCAGCGTCCCGCATTCTGGATTCGGCCTTGGCATCGAGCGCACTGTGGCTTGGATTTGCGGTTTAGATCACGTACGCGAGACAATACCTTACGCTCGTATGCTAACCCGCATCTATCCATAACTGCGGTTTATCTTATAGCTTATACCGTTTACCTAAAAGCCTGCGGCTTCGTTCAGTTGCGCATAGGCACATCTGAACGAAGCGATTGCCTGCGCACAACCTGCAGTCAGCGTAAATGTATTTGCTATTTATTAACTGATATGCCGTCTTGTACGCGGGCATGAACGTGGCGATAACTGTATATGAGTCAACATTTCCAATGTCATTGAGCCTTAACTAAATGACATTGTATAAACAAAGGGAGGTATTATTAGTGTCTGGTCACTCAAAATGGCATAATATCCGCCTTAAAAAAGGCAAAGTCGACGCTCAGCGCGGCAAAATATTCACTAAGATGTCTAAAGACATTTATATGGCTGTTCGCAAAGGCGGTCCCGAGCCTGAAACTAATTTCCTGCTCAAAGTAGCCATACAGCGCGCCCGCGCCGTCAACATGCCCGCTGACAACATTAAACGCGTTATTGAAAAAGCCTCAGGCGGCGGAGAAGCGGAGAACTATGACGAGATTACCTACGAGGGTTATGGCACTCATGGCGTGGCCATCATCGTAGAGGCCGCCACCAACAACCGCAACCGCACTGCTGCTGACGTGCGTTCTATTTTCTCCAAGCTGGGCGGCAATTTAGGCGAAAGCGGCTGCGTAGGCTGGATGTTTGACCGCCGTGGAGTTCTGCAGGTACCCGCTGAAGGCGTAGATGAAGAAGAGCTCATGATGGCCGCCTTAGAAGCTGGGGCTGTTGACGTGACCAATGAAGGTGAATGCTTTGAAGTACTGACTGAGCCTAAAGACCTGCACAAAGTCAAAGATGGCGTAGAGGCTGCCGGATACAAGGTTGATGACGTCAACTTCTCACAGATTCCCAAAAACACTGTTGCTCTAAATGTCGATCAGGCTGCCAGTGTTATGCGCATCATCGAAAATCTCGAAGATTTGGACGATGTCCAAAATGTCTATTCCAACGGAGATTTCCCTGAAGAGATCATGGACGAGGAATAGCATGATTATCAGCAGCGGCAATTTCTTGAGCAGTGTGACAGTTTTAGGCATAGATCCGGGAAGCCATCGCTGCGGCTGGAGCATTGTCCAGGGCAGCCCCGGCAATTACACCGCTTTGGATTACGGCTGCATTACCCCTCCGGCTGAATGTCAGCCGGGGGAGCGTTTGCTCTATATTTATGAGCAGATAAACGATATTATCGAACGTTATCATCCCAGCGAATTATCTATCGAAAAATTATTCTTCAATAAAAACATTACCAGCTGTATAGGAGTCGCTGAGGCAAGAGGCGTTGTTTTGCTCTCCGCGCAGCAGGCGGAGCTGGCCATTAGAGAATACACTCCCGCAGATATAAAAAAAGCCCTCACAGGCAGCGGCAAAGCAACCAAGAAAGAAATTACTTTAATGGTTATGGCCTATTTAGGGCTAAAGAAAAAGCCTACTCCCGACGACACAGCCGATGCCCTGGCCATAGCGATCACTCACATCTGCAGCCGCACCCTCAATCCGCTATTAACAGCTGCCCAATAAAGCCATACTACAATACCGTTTTTAAAATTATGTGCGCTGGCGCGAAGCTTACCCAGCTTGATGTTGACAAAAGAACAAATGTTCACTAAAATGTTTTCCAGAACAGTTGAAGGTCATTCAGTTAGCAATTAGCTAACCTGCGAACTATCTGACTCCCCCTAAAGGATGGGAGGGAGAGAAGTCGCGAATGCGACAGAGGGGGTGCCCAAGACTGTTGGGGAAGCGAGGTCGAACTTGCAGCATGTGCCTGCTTGTGCGCGGGCATGAACGCAACGATAATTGTATATGAGTCAACATTTCCAATGTCATTGAGGCTTTACTACATGACATTGCAGAACAATTAATCTCAAATTTAGCTACGTGGTGTTGTTCTAACGTTTAATTATGATTGCAGAACTGAACGGAATTTGCCAGCGCCGCCGCGCTGGCCAAGTGGTAATATCCGTAGGCGGTATAGGATATGCTGTGGCTGTGCCAGAACCCCTAGCAGATTCTATAGAAGTCGGGCAAGAGTGCACTCTATATACCCATCTTTTAGTGCGCGAAAATGCTATATCTTTGGTTGGCTTCGCCAGTGCCAACGAACGCGATTTATTTAACACCTTAATAGGGATCTCCGGCGTCGGTTCTAAATTGGCTCTAAGCATTATTACCAAAATGTCCCCCGGTGCGTTTGTTTCTGCAGTGCTCGCTAAAGATGAAAAAGCCTTAGTTAAGATTCCGGGATTGGGCAAAAAAGGCGCTAAACGCCTGCTCTTAGAGATGGAAACAAAAATTACTAAAATTGCCCAAGATTTGCCTCCAGAACCTCTCACGACAGGAAGCGCCGTCAATCCTGAGGCTAAAGCCGTGCTGATGTCTCTGGGCTGCACAGAAGAAGAAGCGGAAAAAGCCTTGAGTGCTGTACTTGCAGACTTACCAGCCGACGCTGCGGTCAATGACATCGTCATTGCCGCCATGTCAGCCTTATAATTTATGATACCGCTGACTGCCAGACTGTTCCTGACGCCAAGGCTGCGGGAAAGCATACGCATAAAGCCAAACAGCGCCCATACGGGCATAAATAAAAAAAGCGCGCTCGCTATATTTAGCTGAATTGCGCTGTCCGGGATACAGCATCATTTAGATCGCGATTCGCCAACTTGCTAATTATCTAATTCCCCCTTAAGGATGTGAGGGAGAGACATCGCACACGCGACAGAGGTATTATTATGCCAGAACATATACAGAGGGATATGTCCCCACACAGCCTGCCCGATGACACAGATTGCGGTCTGCGCCCGCAAAGCTTAGATGAGTACATAGGCCAAAAAGAGACTTTAGCCAATCTGCGCGTGTTCATGGCCGCAGCCCAGCAGCGCCATGAGGCCTTGGATCATCTGCTTCTTTCAGGGCCTCCGGGATTGGGCAAAACGACTTTAGCTCAATTAATTGCCGCAGAAATGGGCGTCAATTTGCGCGCCACTTCTGGCCCCGCCATCGAACGCCCCATCGATCTGCTAATTCTGCTGAACAGCCTGCAGCCTTACGATGTACTCTTCATCGATGAGATTCACCGTCTGTCCAGAGTAGTCGAAGAGATACTATATCCCGTCATGGAAGATCTCTCCTTCGACCGCATCCTCAGCAAAGGTGCCGCAGCAGGAGCAGTACGCCACAAAATTGCTCCCTTTACTCTGGTGGGCGCTACCACTAAGGGAGGTGCCATTTCCTCGCCGCTGCGTTCCCGCTTTGGCATCCTCTTTCAGCTGGAGTTTTATACCCACGATGATTTAGCGGCTATCGTCAGACGCTCTGCCAAACTGCTCAATATAGAAATCGATGCCGAAGGCAGTTTAGAGATCGCCAAACGCTGCCGGGGAACTCCGCGCATTGCCAACCGTTTGATTAAACGCGTGCGCGATTTCGCTCAAGTTAACGGTGATTCTGTCATTACCAAAACAGTTGCCAGCTATGCCTTAGATCGCCTGTCTATCGACGAATGCGGTCTAGATCGCCTAGACCGGCTCATTTTAGAACTATTGGTCAACCGCTATAAAGGAGAACCGGTGGGGCTTTCCACCCTAGCTGCTGCCTGTCAGGAAGAACCCGAAAATCTAGAGGAGGTTTACGAACCTTATCTTTTGGCGGAAGGTTTTATAACCAAGACACCCCGGGGCAGGCAGGCCGCCCAGCGTGCCTATGAACACTTAAAACTCACCATTACCCCCCGCAGTAGCTAATACTATTTAGTTAGCGTCTAGCTAACTTGCAAACTATCTGCTTCCCTCTGAGGGTAATGCCGTTTAGTTAGAGTTTCGCGAACAAGTTATTGTTTGCACCGTCTTCTGTTGCCCTGGCGTTGCGGCAGTTCTGCTAAGCGTAGCATCTGAGCGTAGCGAAGCAGCGAAGCGGTCAGAAGCTGACGCAAAAAAGCCAGATACCTGAAGTCGAAAGGAAGCTGTGATTCGTTTATCTGTAGTACAGATGCTATACGTTACTTAACTAAATGACATTGCTAAAGGATGGGAGAGGGGAGAAGCCGAGAATGCGACAGAGGGGGGCAAGAATGTTGGGGAAGCAGGTTAGCAAAGATCGATATATTGATCCATAAGCTTATCGAGAATCTTCTGGCGCACATTCAGCAAATCAGCAATCTTTCTGGCGGTTTCCAGAGGAGTTAAATTTGTAGTATCCACGTGTATGCGAATTTTATCGTACAGAGCCTGGCGCTGCGCCAGCAGCTTATCTACCTGTTCTTCTATGTCAACATTGTTGAGCAAGGGGCGGCGGTTGGTGCGGCTCAGACGTTCTAACAAACACTCGCGCTGAGCGTAAAGACATAAGAGCAGGCCGCTGGACTGAAAGGCCTCAAAAACTCTATCGTTGAGCAGAGTCCCGCCGCCTGTGGCGACTACGCGATTGCCCAAAGCCGCGATCTCTAAACACAGCTCACATTCGCGCTCCCGAAACCAGCCCTCTCCGTGCTGACTAAACATCTTTTCCACGGTAAGGCCATATTTAAGCTCCAACTCGCTGTCTATGTCAACGAATTTGCGGCCTAGGACTCTAGCTAATTCCTTGCCGATTGTGCTTTTGCCGGTTCCCATAAATCCCGCCAGATAAATGTTCCGTTTAGCCATAAGTATATATATTTATATCTACACGTATTTTTGTCCTTCTTTGCGTTAAAAATAGCGCCCGTCCTTAGCGCAGAGCACTGCGAACAGCTTCCAGCAGTTAGAAGTTAGCTAACATGAAAACAGTCTAACTATATTAATTTATATTAATAATAATTATCACGCAAGGAAGTAGTTGTTTAGTACCGAAAATAATTAAGTTTCAGAGCTGGGAGTATTATGCTTTCAGTGTGTTGGAATCGGCGAACACGGAAGCGCTTTATAATTCCGGGTTTTCGTTTTTGTCCCATAGAAAGAGACATATTTTGTGAATTGCCTAGGATTAGAAACCAAAATATTGGTAGTCTGTAGCCAGACATACGGTCAGTATTTTAAAATACTCACTGAACGGGCTGGCTATCTCGTCGATATTGTCGATAGTTGCCAAAAAGCGGCCCAGCTGTGCAAACAAAAGCACTATGCTTTGGTGCTTCTTGTGCAGAATCCCAGCAATCTTCTAGTTGAAGCTCTGTGCCGCCAGCTGCGCGCTGACGATTGGTATGCCGCACGGCCCGTGGTCATCATGATCCAGGGACATAATGTTGAGCAAATCGCTGCTTGCTACAATTACGGATTTAGCGATGTTTGGTGTGCGCCTTTAACCGGCAGCGAGCTGGTCCTCAGAATTAATGCGCAGCTGCAGCGCGTGGAGAGGATCATGGACATTTATGCCGGCAAATTTGCTAATTTAGCCGACAGTTTGCTGCGGCAGCAGGATAGTCTGCAGTCCCGCCTTGAGGAGATGATCACCCGCAAAGTTTATTGTGAGACGGTCTATTCCGTAACAGAAGGCCATTTTATATTGTTGGGATACGATGAATTTGATGACTATCTAAAAGGAATTGAGAGCAAAAAGCAATTCAGCGACTCTACGCAGGTCATCATCCGCAACGCTTATGACGTCGATAAAGCTATAGATATGGCAGATAAAGTTTTTGCCGACTACCAGAATGCTAATCCCAGCGCTCCCTTCGACGAAGACGATTTATCCGATATGTGCATGTGCTGCTCAGAGCTGGCCTGCAATATTGTCAAACACGGCGGCAGCCTGGGAGAAATTAAAGTCAACATCAATGACGAAGACGTGCGCATCTATGCTGGTGACCACGGAACAGGCATCAACGAGCTTTTTTTGGCCAACGCGTTATTTATGGGCGGCGTAAGCGCCAAAAAATCCTTCGGCTTTGGATTCACCATTCTTTATGAAGTCAGCGACTATATAGTGATGACGACCGGGCTGCAAGGCACACGGCTGATGATCATAAAATCGCGGCAAAAAATTGTCGAAAATAAATACCAAGACATACTGGCTCGTTTTTAACGATGAACTCTGCCGTTTTCTCTGCAAGCAATGCCAAAGATTGGCTGGTTGAATTGTGCCAATTTTCTCTAGACCCCGATCATCCCTATTATTTAAGCTGCGGCAATATTGCCGAATTAGGGCGATTTCTGAAAACTTTTGCCCACTCAAGAGCAATTATTATCACAGATAGCCATGTCGAACAGTTCTGGGGGGAAACCATACGCAAAGGAATGGGAGACCTTCCTTATGATATTGTTGCGCTTACGCCTGGAGAATCCAATAAATCTTTTGCCGTCATAACCTATCTGTATCAAAAGTTTCTGCGTTTTGAAGCGGATCGCAGCACCGCTATCGTAGCCATTGGAGGCGGGGTAGTTATAGACATAGCTGGATTTGCGGCCTCAACTTTTATGCGCGGCCTGCCCCTTTATTTAGTTCCTAGCACACTGCTGGCCATGATGGACGCTTCGATTGGAGGCAAAAATGGCCTAGATCTGCCAGAAGGCAAAAATCTCATCGGTACCTTTTATCTGCCTTCAGCCGTCTTTACAGACCTTCATCTGCTTACCACTCTTCCCAGCAAAGAACTCGGCAACGGGCTAGTAGAAACGCTAAAAACCGCAATTATTGGCGATGCTGAGCTATTCGCCGAGCTAGAGCAGCTAGATTTAGAGTCCACCCTGCAGCGTCCGTTAATCGCTTCACCAAACCTGCGCTATCATCCGCTTTTCAGTATAGTACAGCGAGCTGTAACCGTTAAAAGCCAAATTGTGGTCAGCGATTTCCGCGAACAGAATCAGCGCCGCTTACTAAATTTAGGGCATACTCTGGGACACGGTTTAGAAGCCGCCGGCGGTTTTTCTGCGCTCAGCCATGGGGAAGCTGTAGCTCTAGGCCTGCTCGCTGCGATACGCATAGCCTCTGAACAGGGTATCCTGCAGGAACCCCTTGAAGAGCGCGTTTTACCTATGCTCCAGCGCTGGCGCATGCCCGTGCGGATTCCAGCCTGTATCAATTGGGAAGATACTTTTAAGGCTATCAAGCGGGATAAAAAGATTAAAGAGAAGAATTTAGTTTTAATATTGCCTAACGCCATAGGCAGTGTTGAGATCGTGACAAATCTCGACGCTTCATGCCTGCGTGAAGCTTTCGAATCGCTTAAATCGTAATATTTTTAGCCAGGACACTGAGAGGTGGAAAAATAAATGGCCAGTATGTTGAGAGTGTTGGTGCTCAATGGCCCCAATCTGGGAACCTTGGGGCAACGAGAACCAGCTATATATGGCAGCCAAACTCTAGAAGAGATTTTGGAAGACCTAAGATCGTGTACAGAATCTTTAGCTATGAACATGGATGCTGTACAGTCGAATTTTGAAGGAGAGCTGCTGCAGCAACTGCAGCACGCTTCTGGAGCTTACAATTTTATCATTATCAATCCGGGAGCTCTTACCCACACCTCTTATGCTTTGCGCGACGCTATTGCTGCCCTCGACATACCAGTCATTGAAGTTCACATAACCAATATAGCTGCCCGCGAATCTTGGCGCAACAAATCGCTAATTAGCTCTGTCTGCTGGGGCACTATTACCGGTTTAGGGGCTGTAGGGTATAGACTCGCCCTCGAAGCGGGGTACCATTTATTCCACAATGTGCTCAACATAGACCAAATGGGTGGGCAAGACTATGAAGCTTATAATTACAATGAGCCAGAAACCAAACCTTACACCCAGGCGGAAACTCAAATTTATATGCCGCGCGAGCAGCCGCCCGCACCTGTACCTGCGATGGCCCAGGAACCAGAGATAACGCCTATGCCGAAACCAACTGTCACCTATGAGCGCCGCGAAGCAGACGATTATACTCCGCAGGTTTACAGCACGCCAGCCCACAATTATTCTGGCGTAACGATCAGCTCAGGCGCTGAAGAAGATATAGATGACATTTTCACTCCCGCTACGCGCAAGCGCACTTACAGCGAGGAGAGCGGCAGTAAAACCGCCAATTACAGTCCCAGCGTAAGCATAGAGCCAGCAACAGAAGAGCCATTCCCCCAGGCAGCTGCCGTCGGATTCGAAACAGCCGCCGTTAGTGAAGCCATTCCCATGCGCGAATCGCTAACCAACCCCAGCTTGCTGCAGCGCGATAGGGACACACACGAACACGCTAATGCAGAGACTGTCTTCGGCGCAGACCCGCTTAGTAGCGACATCAGCGAGCTACATCAGCCCCACACCGAGCCTCAGGCACCTTCAGTGCCTCAGCAGCAGACTGCGCCCATTCCTAAAGAAGAACCTCCTCAGAAGAAAAAGAAACGCGTCAGTTTGGAATTGGTGTTTGATGACAGAAAACCTAATTATAATGAAAGCCACACCGCCGGTCCGGCTAGCCCCAATGCTGAAGCCACACCTCCGCGCAAACACAGTTCGCTGGAGCTGGTTCTGCCTAAGCAGCAACAGCATAAGTCAGAAGAACAGCACGAAGAGCAGGATATACAGAAGGCAGCTTCTGAGATATTAGCTAACCTCTCAGAAATAGATGCCGGACCGATCCAGGACAGCCAAGACCCTGTCAGCTCACAGGCTGAATCCCCAGCTGAATCCCCAAGCGCCGAAATAACCAGCGACACTAGCCATAGCACTCAGGCACTTTCTGAAGCTGAAACTGCGCCGGAGGAACAGCCCCACTCTGAAGAGCATGAGCACAGCAACTCGCGGCCAAAGAGTAAAAAAGGCTGGAAAAACAAGTTAAAATCTATGCGGCAGCGGAAGTAAAACGGTATTTTTTGCCTGAATAGCATAAAAAAAGCTAAAAATTAGCTTCTGCCTCTTTTCAAATAGAGACGATTGTGCTAAAATCTTCCAGGTTCGCGGGATAAAGCGAGCGTATTAATATTTGGTAGACCACATTTCCGACCCGACGTCGCAATGGTGGACTAGTTAATAAGAGGTAGACCCGTGAAGAGCAAGACTCATCCTAAATTACACGCGACTGTCGTTCGCTGCACTTGTGGCAACAGCTTTGAAACCCTGGCTACAGTTGAGAACCTGCGCGTCGAAATCTGCAGCAACTGCCATCCCTTCTATACTGGCAAGCAGCGCAATATAGCCAGCGAAGGCCAGGTTGAAAAATTCAACCGTCGTTACGGCAAAACTCAGAAGTAATTTGGACGTGTCGGTAATCCGCCGACGGTCTTACATAGCGTTTCGATGGCTATAGAGCTGCGGAACGCTATGTCTGTTTATGGAGAAGAAATATGCTGGATACCAATCGTCTCAAGGAGATGGAACGCCGGTTTGAGGAACTAGAGCATCAGCTCTGCAATCCCGAAATATTGGCTGACCCTAAAACTTATCAAGAATTATCCAAAGAGCACAAAGCTATAGAAGATGTCGCGGTGCGCTCTCGCCGCTTAGGCGAAATTGAAGAACAGCTGGCCGCTAACGCCAAAGCGCTGCAGACGGAAAACGATCCAGAGATGCAGGAGCTGTACAAATCCGAGAATGAGGAACTTTCCGCCCATAAAGAGCAGTTAGAGCAAGAACTTCAAGAACTGCTGCTGCCCCGCGATCCCTTCGCGGGAAAGAACGTCATTGTGGAGATACGCCCTGCTGCCGGAGGCGACGAATCCACTCTATTTGCCGCCGAGCTTTTCCGCATGTATCTGCACTTCGCTGAGCTTATGGGCTGGCGTTCAGAACTTATTGCCCGTCAGGCCACAGAGTTAGGCGGTATAAAAGAGGTTAGTTTTTCCATATTAGGCCATGACGTTTATAAAAGTATGAAATATGAAAGCGGCGTACACCGCGTACAGCGGGTGCCCGCTACAGAATCGTCAGGGCGCGTTCACACTTCAACGGTTACCGTAGCCGTACTGCCGGAAGCCGACGACGTTGATGAAGTTACCATCGACCCCAAAGATATACGCATCGACACATACCGTTCCTCGGGAGCGGGCGGGCAGCATATCAACAAAACTGAATCCGCTATCCGCATTACTCATTTTCCCACAGGTCTAGTTGTTTCATGCCAAGATGAGCGGTCTCAGATTCAAAACCGCGAAAAAGCCTTCCGCGTTCTGCGCGCTAAACTTTTAGAGATAGAGCGCAGCAAAGCCGAAGAAGCAATGAGTTCAAACCGGCGTTCTCAGGTGGGCACTGGAGACCGTTCTGAAAAAATCCGCACCTACAATTTTCCTCAAAGCCGGGTCACCGATCACCGCATAGGATTAACCGTCCACAATATCGCCCAAGTCATGGAAGGGGATTTACGGCCCATTGTCAGTGCGCTAATCGCCAACGAGCAGCAAGAGATGATGCAGCAGCTGGGGCAGTAAAGGCAGATGTGCAGCAAGCCCCCAGCAGGCAGTGCCAACTGCGCTGAAGCCGCCGCACTAGCGGAGCAGCTGCCTTTAGACATACAAAGTCTAGGCGACGCTCTGAGCGCAGCGGCTTTATTTATAAAACGTTATCAGCCGGAGTCCCCGCGGCTTGAGGCGGAAATAATTATAGGGGAGCTGTGGCACAAAAGCCCGGAATTTTTATTTGCCCACCCCGAAGCAGCTTTTCCCTCCGAACTGTGGCAGCAAGCGCGCCTAAAGATTGCCAGGCGCTGTTTAGGTGAGCCTATTGCGTACATTATCGGGCGGCGCGAATTTTTTGGCCATGCATTTAAGGTGACACCGGCGACACTGGTTCCCCGTCCGGAAACAGAAATATTAGTCGAAAAAGCCTTAGAAGAAATAACTGCCTGGCCCAGCCCAGCGCCTGCAGATATATTAGACCTGTGCACGGGCAGCGGAAATATAGCTATTTCTTTAGCATTAGCTGTTCCTCACTGTCAGGTATGGGCTCAAGATATATCAGAGGCGGCTTTGGAAGTTGCCCAGGCTAATGTTGATCATTACAGCCTGCAGAATAGAGTTCATCTGCTGGGCGGCAATTTATTTTCGCAGATCGCACCAGCACAGCGTTTTGCCATTATCACAGCCAATCCGCCCTATATCAGCCGCGACGGCAGCCTGCCGCCAGACCCCAATGTTTGCCGTTACGAACCAGAATTAGCCTTGTTTGCAGGCTCAGACGGCCTGGACATCATACGCTCAATAGCCGTACAGGCACCGCGCTTCCTGCTTCCAGGCGGCAGGCTCTTTATGGAAATCGGCTGCGGCCAAGCAGAACAGGCCACAGAAATTATCAGCCAGGCCGGTTTAGAAGAGGTGCAAATTACGCAAGATTTACAAAATTTACCGCGAATAGTATCCGCTAGGTTAAATTCAAAACATACGGGTAAATTATGAATTTTGAAGATATAGAGAATCGCTATCGCAGCGATGTAACCGACAGCCATAAGAGAATATTTGCTTTGGCAATGCAAGGGCTGTTTGAAATAGAAGTAGGCCAAACGCTTCCCCATGAAGCTGCCATAGATGTTATACCGGCGGAATGCAATGAAAACATGCGCAATACTATCCGCCAGCTCGTAGAAGGTGCCGCTCAGGAGATAGATACTATCGATGAGATACTGCGCCGCAATCTCACCTGCAAATGGTCGCTAGAGCGCTTGGGAACGGTGGAGCGCAGTGTTATGCGCTTAGGCACTTTTATCATACGCCACCGCATTTGGTCCTCAGCTGCCCATGTGCGCGATTTAGCAGCTAACTGCGCAGTAGAATACAGCGGGCAGAATGCGCACTCCTTAGTCAAAGCCGTGCTCGACGCAGTCAGCCGCGAAACGCAGGGGGAACCTGCCCATAAGGAGCAGCAATCATGACCAAAGAGGCGGGCAAGAAAAAGAAAAAGCGCAGCCGCTTCTGGGGATGCTTAGGCAGTCTTATTTGGTGGTCTTTTCTTCTCGTACTGACCGTATGTCTGGCCAGCGCGGTAGCTGGGTATATCGTCATCAATGACTGCGCTAAAGGCTTGCCTGATGTTTCACGCCTGCGCCATTATGAACCCGCCGAAACGACCAGAATTTATTCAACGGACGGCCAGATTATCGCTACTCTTTTTAAAGAGAACCGCACCTGGATGGACTTAGACAAGATTTCTCCCAATATGCGCAATGCGATTATCGCCATTGAAGATTCTCGCTTTCGGGAACACAACGGCATAGACCCCATAGGTGTAATCCGTGCTGCCGTGGACATGGCGCGTTCTCACGGTGAAATTCACCAGGGCGCTAGCACTATTACCATGCAGGTGGCGCGCAACTTTTTCTTAACCCCCGATCAAAGCTTCCGCCGCAAAATTCGCGAAGCCCTTTTAGCCTTACAGATCGAGCGCGTTTTTACCAAAGACGAAATCTTAGAGTTTTATCTCAATCAAGTCTATTTTGGTTCCGGCGCTTACGGAGTTCAGGCCGCAGCCAGCACCTATTTTGGCACCTCAGCTGACAAGCTGAGCATATTGCAGTCGGCCATTATTGCCGGCCTGCCGGCTTCACCCAGCTATTATTCTCCTCTGGTAGATGAGCGGGCCTGCACTATGCGCACTATCAGCGTACTCGGGCGTATGCTAGAGTGCGACATGATCGACTACAACAAATATAGAGCCTGCATAGAACAGCTCAAAAAAGGCGTGAAGTACGCGAATAAAGGGCGCAAGGAATTCCAGGTTCTTAAAGTGCCATACTTCACCACCTATGTATTAAAAGAACTTTACAAACGTTATGACGAGGACACTTTATACCGCGGCGGATTAAAGATTTACACAACCGTCGATCTAAAAATGCAGGCAGAAGCCGAAAAAATAGTACGCGAAAACATTGCCCGCAACAAGGATTGGTATAACGCCTCCAACGCTGCTGCAGTCGTTATAGAGAACAAAACAGGCTACATAAAAGCCATGGTCGGCGGGGCAGGCTGGAGCGACAAAAACCAGTTTAACCGTGCCTGGCAGGCCAGGCGTCAGCCCGGGTCCTCATTTAAGACTATCGTGTATGCTACAGCGATAGAATCCGGTTATTCGCAAAATAGTGTGGTTCCGGATCAGCCAGTTTCGTACCGCGACGGAACAGGTGAGGCCTGGTCTCCCAAGAATTCTGACGGTACTTTCATGGGCAACATCACCCTGCGCACCGCCCTGCAATATTCCCGCAACGTAGTCGCCGTGCGTCTGCTGACTTTGGTGGGCGCAGATCGCGTCATAGAATACGCTTACCGGCTGGGCATTAAAGAGCGCTTAGAGCCAAACCTCTCGTTAGCATTAGGTTCCTGCACGGTTAGCCCCTTGGAAATGGCCACTGTCTTCACCTGTTTTCCCAACGGAGGCATAAAAATTCAGCCCAGCGGCATAAAAATTATTTACGACGGAGAAGGCAACGTCGTTGAGGACAACACTTATCCGCGCCGCGAAGAAGTTCTGTCCGAATCTACCGCCTACACTATGTGCAGTATGCTGCGCAATGCTGTAGAGAACGGAACGGGCGGGGGAGCATTAATTCCTGGCCGTCCCGTTGGCGGCAAAACCGGGACCACGGACGAGCACCGCGATGCCTGGTTCTGCGGCTTTACTGCGCAGTACACCGCAGCTGTGTGGGTAGGCAATGACAATTACAGCCGTATGTGGTCAGCTTTTGGCGGTGACGTAGCTGCTCCGATATGGAAATCTATTATGCTCTATGTGCATAGAGGTCTCCCCGTAAAAGAGTTCGGAGTAGCCCAAAACGGCCAGGTATCGGTCCTAATGTGCAGCCAGTCTAAAGAGCGCGCCTGCGCAGGCTGTAAAGTTACTTACAAAGAATATTTTACTCCAGGCAGCGTACCTACGCGCTTCTGCCATATCCACAGCACCGGCCAAGAAAGCATGATCTTGGAAAAGCCCAAAGATTCCTATAGCGGCAAAAAGAAACAAACTGCCGACTCCAAAAAGGAAAAAGAGGCAGAGAATAAGGAAACAGCGGGGGAGAATCCTCCCAGCGAAGAGCCGACTGCTGTGCCAGTCAATCCTGACGAGCAGCCTTTCCCGAGTATTGACCCGCTATCTCCCCAGGGAGAAGCGCCGGCATACGGCAATGACAATCCCAGCGCCCCCTTGCCCTCTGACAGCGGCTACAGCGAGCCGCCGCCCGCGCCGGATCCCGCTCCGGCTGCTGGAGTTCCAAGCGAATCGCAAGGAGGCGGAGGAGGCTACGAAGAGCCTCCAGCGGCGCTGCCTCCCGCTCCCGTAGAGACGGAGCCTGCCGCGCCTCCGCCGGAGCAGGTGGACACTGGAGCGCCTCCGCCGCCGGACAGCGTGTTTTAGCCAGTACAGAAACAGCCCGCTAATGCGGGCTGTTTCTGTACTGGAATGCTAAATTATAAAGCATATTTATCAGTTTATAGATAAGCTCTAAAACTACGTTTGACGCTTATCTATAAACTGGGGTGCAGATATTTATACAAAGGCCCTAGCACCCGCAAAAATGCCGCTTCAATCTGGCGTTTTTTATAATCGGCATGAGAAGCATTGCCTTCAATAGTTTTAATATAATTCTCGTAATCTATAATCTGCACTTCAAGCGGAAATAGAATGCGCCTTTCTCGGGCAGCTGTCGGCCCTTCAAGCTCCTTGAGCAAACCTTCTAAATCTGGCCCCAAATGATAGCGTTCCAGCTGCACCCGCAAACGCCTGGCCGTAAAGAAACCGGGATTTTCGAGTTTTACCAGCTGCTGCACGGTGAACTGCAGCGAACAGTAATCTTTGCTGCTAAACGTATTGCCAGTGCCGCTAGAGAAGCAGCTGTCCTCATCTATAGAAGCTGAAGCTTCCGAATCTTCGCCGCGCTGGGCTACTTCTATAAAAGCGCGCTCTATTTCTTCTGTACTGGCCGAAGTTAGATTCACCGCAGTCTGATCGTAAAGCTTTTTATAATAGCCCAAATTCACCAAACTATTGCGGCTGCGCCCAGGAGTGACATTGGCAAACATAACGATATTATTCTGGCGCAGATAGCGCAGGGCTAACAGAGCGTCAAGTTTATTGTGCGTCACCAATTTCACGCCTAAACGGTCGTGAATTTTTTCTGCGACATTTTTCGCTTTCTGCAAAAGCTTTAAAATAACGCTGGCGCGCTCTTTTTCTTCCTTATAAAATACATGCCTTAAGGGGACGGCAAATTCGCCGCTGCCCAAGACCGGATTGCCCTGTTCATCGCAGTTAATGTTGCGCTTAAAATTGTCTAAAACCTGACGCTTGATCTCGGGAAAGAAATCGACGCGCACCTCATGGTTAATATGATGAATAGTGTGCATAACCCGCAGAATAGCACAAGCCCAGAGCTGGCGCTCGCGATCGCGCTCAGTGTTCAGAGAAGCTATAACTAATAGATCGCGCACATCAATGCGCATAAATTCCGCAGGAACAGAAATGGGCAGAGGAAAATGCGCAGTTCCTTGGCAAAAATAGGTTTTTATAAACTCTAGAGCTTCAGCAAATATTTCTTCAACAACTGTGGCTTCAGCGGGATCATCCAAATTATAGCCATAGTGACGCATAAAATCCTGCGCTTCTACCCGGTTAAACACCGCCAGAGCAGGCAAATCAATAGGCGAATCGCCTTTCAGCATAAAACGCAGAATATCCCAAGAAAACATGGGGTGCTTCTGAGGCTGCGACAGCGGCTGCATACGATTTACCAACCTTTCTTAGCCAAATACCTAATATCATTTAGTTAGCGATCAGCTAACTTGCAAAACTATCTGACTCCCCCTAAAGGATGGGAGGGGGAGAAGTCGCGACTGCGACAGAGGGGGTGCCCAAGACTGTTGGGGAATCGAGGTTTAGCTTATGTTATAGGCTAGCTTGTACCCAGGCATAAGCGTGGCGATAGTTGTATATGAGTCAACATTTCCAATGTCATTGAGCCTTAACTAAATGACATTGGCCAAATACCAAATAATATTTGCGATTAGCTTCCTAGTCAACTATTTAAATTCCAGTTCAATAACCTGCTATAAGCTTCCTTTACAGTCAGCAGCAGCCTGCCTTATTCACGAGGGTGTGAAGAATCGTAAACTTCTCTCATGCGCTGCCGCGATATATTGGTATATATCTGCGTAGTAGAGAGGCTTTCGTGGCCTAAAAGTTCTTTGATAGTCATTAAATCCGAGCCGCCTTCCAGCATGTGGGTCGCAAAAGTATGGCGCAGAGTGTGGGGGGAGGCGTGGTGGAGAATACCGGCTTCATCGATGACTTTGTTAAGCATAATCTCCACACCGCGCCGGGAAAAGCGCTGAGAAAAACGATTGAGGAAAATAGCCTGAGTTTTCGTTTTGGGACGGCATTGCAGATAGCGCTCTAAAGCGGCCTTAGCAGATTCGTTGAGAAACACATAACGCTGCTTGCTGCCTTTTCCGGTAACCAGCATACGCTGATTTTCCCGGTCATAATCGGCTATATTGCTTTTGACTAGCTCGTCCAAGCGCATACCTGTAGCATAAAACAGCTCAATGATCGCCAAATCGCGCACATAATGCCAATTGAGCGGATCGGCAGCTATACGCCGCTGGGCCGCCTCAAAGATCTGGTCCATATCCTCTAAATTGAGCACACTTGGCAGCATGCGCTTGTTTTTCGCGGAACGGACTTCAGTCATCGGCGAAACGGGAATGTGTTTTTCTCGGGCCAAAAAGCGAAAATATGAGCGCAGACAAGCCAGCTTACGGTTCAGGCCTTTAGGCGTGTAGTCCCGCTGATCGCGCAGATATTTTAAAAACTCTCTGATTGTGCGCGCATCAAAATCTGCCAGCAGCATGCCGTCAGCCAGGTTATCCTGGTAAAATTCTATAAATATGCGCAGATCATCTCCATACTCAGCGACGGTGCGCTCCGACAGGTAGCGCTCTACCGACAGATGTTCCAAAAAATCATCTACGTACCATCCGCGAACTTTTTCCTGGTTTAGCAGGCGCTGGCGTTCATTATCATCGATCACCGTAAATTCATTCCTGACTTTTTTAATTCCTGACTATTTAATTATTTATACGCTAAATCTATACATATATAATGGGTGTAGCTAGAAGGCGCTGTTACATATAAATACGTTGGTGGCTCTGTTTATTATCGCATGTCTAAATATATGGCGATCATGTATAACATGAATGCCTACCCATTTATACATGATCGCCAAATCACTGTTTGGCGATCATGAGAGTAGGGCAAATTATACAAACATATAAAAAAAGTCAAAGTCCAGCGCTCTTTAGCCAGGGCCACTGTCAATGGGCAGATTTGGCCTGAAATATACGCAGCGGATATTGCAGAACCAATTCACCGTCCAAAAAAATCTGTACTTTGTAAACGCCCTGGGTGCTGAAAGTTATGTCCTGCAGCTTGTTAGCGATCATATACGGGCGCTCGTAAGCTTCAAGCTCTATGGGCTGTTCGCCGCTATCTAACAAAACCGATCCGTCAGGATTGAGTATTCTCAGTACCTGCTTAAAGCAGCCTTGGCCTGAACACCAGCCATTAGCAATATAAAAATAGCTTAGCTTATAAGGAAAACTTGCGCCTATGGGAAGTTCAAAAAAAACTTTTTGAAAGCTTTGCGGCCCAGGGCTGTCTGAATCGATATCTAAACAAGGTACGGAAAACTGCAGCGAAGGCTTCATATGGGACTCTCCTATGGCTTATCTATTAGTCGCCTTTACGATCTAAAATATTTGGCGATCATAAATTGTTTATTTATTCCCTTTAAGACCAAAGAAACCTGCATTTATGATAAACACTCTGCCAGCTTAGCTTGCAGTTCCTCCAAGGCAAGGCCGCTAATAGTTACCAGCTTATGGCGTGATTTATCACCCAGCTTGATAGATACTTGTTTTTTGCGGACTTTCAGAACTTCCGCTAAAAATTCTATTAAAGCGGCGTTTGCTTTGCCTTCGACTGGCGGGGCGCTCAGCCTCACAACCAAAGCCCCTTCGCGCACTTCGCTTACGGCATTGCGGGAGGCGCGGGGCACAGCCTTAACCGGAAAACATAAAGCGTTACCGTCATTTTTTATCTCTAAGTCCACAGCAGAGTTTCCTAATTTGACATAAAAACTGGGCATTCACCTGGCAGCAGGATGCCAGGTGATGCATCTAACTCCAAAGAGTTTTTCCCCTCAGTTATTTCTTCTGACTCAGCGGCGCTGGTCAAATCCAAGCGCTGAATAAGCTGCAAATCAAAACCAATGATCGCTTCCAAATACTGGCAGGCCTGTGCCGCAGCTTCCTGTCCAGCTTCTTTTTTGCGGTGCCCTTGGCCTTCTCCCAGTACAGTATCATCAACTTTAACTGCCACACCATACAGACGGTCGTGCGGAGGGCCGCTTTCCTGCACGGTAACATAAGATGGCAAGCGATGCAGTAAACGCTGGGTCAGCTCTTGAAGACGGCTCTTATAATCGCATTTAGCCCCTTCCATGGCATCCATAGCTGGCCCTAGCATACTGATCACAAACTTCTGGGCAGGCACAAAGCCGCCATCAAGATAAATAGCCCCTATCACGGCTTCCATGGCATCAGCCAAGACATTAGCGCCATTGCGCCCGCCGCTGCTATCCTCCCCATGCCCTAACAGCAGATAATGGCCTAAATTGATTTCCCTAGCTTTCTCAGCCAAATATTGGGTACTGGCTACATAACCTTTAATTTTAGCCATTACGCCTTCGGACTGCTGCGGAAAATGACGGTACAAATAATCACAGACAATGCAGCCCAATACCGAATCGCCCAAGAATTCCAACCGTTCGTTGTTTTCCGTGCGGGAATTGTGCTCATTGGCGAAAGATTCGTGAGTCAGCGCCAAACGCAACAGCTGCCTATCGGAAAATTCGTAAAAGAGCACTTCTTCCAAAGGCAGCAAAGCTACATCTTCTTTATCGTCTTTGGAAGAAGCGGCAGACATCCTATAGCTTTCGTTAAACTCAGACATCAGTGCGCCTCAGTTTCAGTCAGCGCCCCCTCGCCTCTATACTTTTTAAAGACTAAAACAGAATTATGGCCGCCAAAACCAAATGAATTGTTCAAGGCCACCTCGATCTTCTGCTGGCGCGCAACATTGGGCACATAATCTAAATCGCACTCAGGATCGGGATACTCATAATTAATAGTCGGCGGAGCTATATTGTAATTTAACGCCAGGATTGTGATAATGGATTCAACTGCCCCAGCTGCGCCCAAAGAGTGACCAATCATAGACTTGCTGGAAGAAATCGCCAGCTTATAGGCATGCTCGCCAAAAACTTTTTTAACGGCGTTCGTTTCGGCGACATCTCCCATAGGCGTTGACGTACCATGCGCATTAATATAATCTACGCTGTCATAAGGAACTTTAGCATCCTGCAAAGCCATGTTTATAGCCAGCTGCACGCCTTTGCCATTGGGATCGGGAGCAGTCATATGATAAGCGTCGGCAGAATAGCCGCTACCCGCCAAAACAGCATAAATACGGGCTTTTCTGGCTAAAGCGTGTTCCAGCGTTTCCAAAACTACTGCCCCAGCGCCTTCGCCTATGACAAAACCGTCGCGTTTAGCGTCAAAAGGACGCGAAGCGTGAACATAATCTTCATTGTTAGTCGATAAAGCCCGCATCGAAGCGAATCCGGCTAAGCATATAGGAGTAATCGGTGCCTCTGTGCCGCCGGCAATAGCCACATCAGCACGCCCAGCTTTAATCATATCCGCAGCTACGGACAGAGAATGAGAGCCTGTCGCACAGGCAGAAGAAACGCAATAATTAAAGCCGTGGATGCCCAGCTCAATCGAAACCAAACCTGCCGTCATGTTGGGAATAACGCTGGGAATAAAGAAAGGACTGACTTTGCTGGGTCCCTTTTCCGCCAAAACCCCACACTGACGCTCAAAGCTGCTAATACCGCCAATGCCGGTGCTGACCAGGCAGCCTATGCGCGAACAGTCTTCGGCGCTCAGGTTAAGCTCAGCGTCTGCAACAGCCATTTTAGCGGCGGCGATACCAAACACATTATTGCGATCATAGCGGCGCAATTCTTTTTTGCTAATAAACTCTTCGGGATTAAAGTCATCTCCCACTGCAGCGGCAAAACGCACAGCCTGCCCTTCTGTAGGGATTTGGGTAATCTCAGAGATACCGCTCTTGCCAGCTATCACAGCTTCCCACATTTGACGCCATCCGGTACCTAGAGCAGACACCACACCCAATCCGGTTACGACTACGGTCCTATCTTCCATAACTGAGATGACCTTTCTGATTCATAATCATAATAAACTAAATTATCAGCCAACGTTAATTAAATATTTAATTGGTAATAATTGGTGAGCACGTGCTATTCTACGCATAAAACCAGTATCCTTTTAACCTTCTCCATCACATACAGCCGCACTTTAAAGCGGAGACGTTGCCAAGAAACTACAATGTTCTCTAATTAGCCAGTCCCGTTAAGTTAGCAATCAGCTAACTTGCGAAACTATCTGACTTTCCCCAAAGGATGTGAGGGGAAGATGTCGAGGATGCGACAAAGGGGGTGCCCAAATTAGCTAAGCGCTAGCTAAATTCAAAGGAACAGGCTATACTTTTTAGAACAAAGAAGTATGAGTAAACATGCCATTTTATCCAGGACTTTGTTCATCGCACTGTTCGCCCTATTAACTATAAGCGCTTTTTTGTCCAGACCGCTATGGGCTAACATACCAGAAGGCTTCAAAGTCAGTCCCCAGCCCAACCAAATCTTGACCGAAGAAAAGCCAGTTATTAAAATACGTTATCCCAAAGATTTAGAAATGGATTTTTCTATAGTTCGTCTTTGGATAAACGATGCAGAAGTTTCAGGGAATTGCCTGCGCACTCCGCGTTACGTAAGCTATCAGCCGTTTGTGGATATGCCCAGCGGCGAAGTTAAGGTGCGTTTCGAAGGCAAGGCCGCCACCGCTAAGAACAAAAAAGATATAATCAAGCTAGAGTGGCATTTTGAATTGCAAAAACCACAAGCCATAAAATCCATAACGCACAATGCCAACCACGACATGGGCTACATGGAAGACATCGTCGTCCAGGCCGAAAGCGTACCCGGGGCTATAGCCTGGTTCTCCATCGAAGATATTGTGGACGAAGTCAGCATGGATGAGAGCGTTCCCGGCAAATACGAAGGCCGTTACAGAGTAAAAATCAATGATAATAAGCTTAAAGCTCATGTTACAGTACATGTCAAAGCCGGCGGGCATCAGTACGATCGCACTTTAGACAATCCCATCTGCATAAGCGGCGGTATGTTCACGATAACCATTTACGAGCCTCAGCAGAACGACTTAGTGCCGCTCAGCTTCAAGATTAAAGGCCATACCCGCCCCAACGCTATAATCTATATGCAGCCCAAGATTGGCATGGGCGAAAGCATGGGTACCCAGGTAAATGACCGCAATAAAGCCAGTTTCGGCTCCATTCCTTATTATGCCGATGAAAACGGGGATTTTGTCATCGAATATGGCTTCCCCATTATGCTCCCTAACATGCAGGCCATGCTCATGTTCTCTGCCGTGGACCCAGAAGGCAACAAATCCCTGCCCAAACAGCTCTGGGTAAAATTCAAACAGCCGGAAAGTCAGCGCTCACAAGTCCGCAAATCAGGAGCGCGTCCTTCCAGCGAGCAGCCCCAAGAAGCGAAAAAAACGCAATGAGACAAGCCAGATCGCACTGTCCAGTCTGTGGTAAGACACGCTTAATAGTTACCTAATATTAGTTGTAATAATTGCCTAATAGTTAGTTGTTAGTAAACGCAGACGTAAGCAAATCACCGAGCAACATGAATCAGCGCTTCCTTAGGAGTTAGATATTTTGCTGCACATAAAAAAAATTATGGTGTGGTCAGCCGCAATTTTAGCAGCTGCCGCTCTGTTCGGTCCAGCCCAGGCAGACGAAAAAGCCGTATCTGCTAAAGCACCCAAAGCTGATCTTAGCCATACCGTTCAGCTAGTAGTCAATGATCGAATTTTAGCTGTTTGGGGCTATATCTTAGAAGGGCATACTATGGTGCCCTTACGCGCAGTAGCTGAAGCTATGAACGGCCAGATTACCGTCGATCCTCAGACTAAAAACATAACCATGTCGCTGTCCGATCTCACCGTAAAGTTTGCTCAGGAACAGCGCGGGACATCCGTCAACGAACGGCGCATTTTAATGAGCAAGGCACCTTGCCAGCTGCAGGGAACCACTTACATTCCTTTGCGCTTTTTCGTCGATAGCTGCGGTGCCCGTTTAGACTGGTCGGATTATCCCAAAATAGCTTACCTTTACAGCCGAGATTTTCAGTATGAACGCAGTGAATTTAGCCATGGAGCTATAAAAGCCGTTTTTGTCAGCCCGCACCGCGAACTGGTATCCGGCGATGTTTTAAACATTGAGGTCCTCGCTCTGCCAGCTTCTAGAGTTACCCTGGATATTGAAGGCTTACAAAGCGATATCCCGACCTATGAAGAACGGCCAGGATGCTATAAAGCCCAGCTGTCTATCAGCGATACTATGAAAACTTTTGAAGGAACTGTAACCGCTAATTTGGTGCAAAACAGCCAAACTGCGCATTTAACCTCCCATACCAAAGTCAGCGTCAATACGCTGAGATCCCCCAGTGCCCACAGCACCGCGCTGCGTTATTCTCCGGGAAGCAACTCACACATAGCATCGCGCCGCCCTAATATCACCGTCAGCTATGACGATTATTCCCTGCAAAAGGACAGCATTCATCTATGGTTTGACGAACAGGAATACACTCACCAAATTTCCTTCCGTACCAACTGCGCGATTTGGCGGCCTGCTGGAGAGTTGGCTTTTGGAAAGCACCATGTGCGCTTTGCGGCCAAAGATACCCGGGGAACACCCCTGACTTGCGATTGGTATTTCGCTGTCGTTCCCGACAGAGAGCTTATAAGCGACAGCAACGCTTTGCCGACAACTAAACTGCGCGTCAGCTCCCCGCGTTTCGGCGACAGCGTCAGCGATATTTTCTTAATCATTGGCCGTGCCACCGCAGGCGCAAATGTAACCGTAACCGTCAGCGAACGCGAAGGGCATGAGCGCGGCATCGTCAGCAGCCCGGGCATTACTTTAACCCGCACCGTGAAAGCCGATCTCACTGGCCGGTTCCAGGCAGAATTTGATGTCAGCGCAGTGCGCGCCGGGCATCGACTGGGAATCGAAGCAGAAGCTGAACTAAATACCAATGTCAGCCAGCCTTACCGCATTGAAGTAATCCGCCGCTAACATTGCTAACGCCGTTAGTAACGTTAGCAATGTTAGCACCATTAGGAAACGGTAAAAACTGGCTGCTACGGTTAATCAAGAATACTGAGGTTAAACTGTGAAATATTCCGCTTGGGCTTTAAGTTTAGCTCTATCCTGCGCTGTCTGCTCCACAGCCGTACCTGTACACGCCGACAAAGGTATGTTCTTATTTAGCGCTCCTCCCCAGCGCCAAGTGTATGAGCGCTATGGTGTCGAACTCAGCAAAGATTGGCTGAATCACGCCATGCTCTCAGCAGTGCGCTTCAACAATGGGGGTTCGGGCGGCTTTGTATCAGCGGACGGCTTAGTCATCACCAATCACCACATCGCTGACGAAGTTTTGGGCCAGCTCAGCAATGACAAGTGCGATTATCTCACGCAGGGCTTTTTGGCCCGCAGCCGCGCCGACGAACGCCCAGCCCCTAACTTAGAGCTAAACTGTCTGCAATCAATTGAAGACGTAACTGATGCCGTTAACAGTGCGGTAAAACCCTATATGAATGCCGCCCAGGCTTCCCAGGCGCGCTTAGCCAAGATGGCTCAGTTAGAAAAACAGTCCCTGGAAAAAACTGGCCTGCGCTCTGACGTGGTAACGCTTTACCAAGGCGGAATGTACCATCTTTATCGCTATAAAAAATACACCGATGTACGGTTAGTTTGGGCACCCGAGAAAGATGTTGCGGCCTTCGGAGACGACATAGACAATTTTGAATACCCCCGGCGCAGCTTAGACGTAGCTCTGTTCAGAGTATATGAAAACGGCCAGCCTGTCCATCCTCAGCACTATTTTAAAATTGCCTCCAAGCCTGTCGCCGCCGGCGATCCCGTTTTTGTTGTCGGCAGTCCAGGCAGTACCAACAGGCTGCACACAGCGGCCTGGCTCACCCACCACCGCAACATCACTTTGCCCTACCGCTTAGCCAGGGTGCGCACCATGGAAGCGGCCCTGCGCCAATATGCCGAACGCGGCCAAGAAGAAGCGCGAAAAGCGGCTAACTCCATTCGCTCTCAAGCGAATTCGCGCAAAGCCTATACCGGCATGTTTCAGGGGCTTCTAAACGATGAAATTGTACGCCGGCATTGGCGTCAAGATCAAGAATTAGCCCTTAAATCTAATTGCCCACAGGCTTGGGAAGAAATCGCCAGCGCCCTGGAAGGCTCGCAAATATTAGAAGAAACCTACTGCCTAATTGAAGGGCGGGATGCTTGCCCAGGACATCTTTTCTACATTGCCCGGCATCTAGTCCGCTTGGCTCAAGAGATGCCTCTTCCCAGCGAACAGCGTCTGCGCGAATACCGGGATTCCAACTTAGAATCTCTGCGTCAGAATATTTTTTCCCCGGAACCCATTTATAGCGATCTGGAAAGAGCCAAACTAACCGCAGGTTTTTCCTTTTTGGCCGAGCGCTTAGGCAGTACCAGCTCCGACACAGCTATGGTTTTACAGGGCAAGACTCCGAGCGAGCGCGCCAAAGAACTGATTAACGGCACGCACCTGGGCGACCCTGAGCAGCGCAGGCGGCTGGCCAGTCTCAGTTTGGAAGAACTGCGCAGCTGCGGAGATCCCATGATCGAACTGGCCTTTGCCATTGATGAGCGCGCCCGCACTTTGCGCTCAGAATATGATCGGAAAGTACGGGCACCTCTAACAGAAGCTTACCGGCGCATATCCGCTGAACGTTTCCGGCTTAATGGTCAAACTGAGCCTCCCGACGCCACATCCACCCTGCGCCTATCTTTCGGCACCGTTAAAGGCTATCAGGCCGAAGGTCAAGACGTACCTTACTGTACTACGTTCGGCGACCTATTCGCTAAAAATGCCCAAGCCGCTGACCGCCCTCCTTATGTTCTTCCCCCCTCATGGCTTCACGCTAAAGACCAACTGGATATGCAGACCCAGCTAGATTTTGTTTCCACCGCCGACACCATAGGCGGCAACTCCGGCAGTCCTGTTCTCAGCAGCTCGGGTGAAATGGTAGGCGTTAACTTTGATCGCAATCAGTATGGCATGGTGCGCAATTACGTATACGATGAAGTACAGGCCCGCCACATTTCTGTCAGCAGCGCAGCTCTTTTAGCCGCTTTGCGCAGCGTGTATAGCGCTGATTTTTTAGCCGACGAGCTTACGGCAGGCAGCAGATGATCCGTCTGCCAAGCCAAAGCGTTTGGCTCTTAGGAGGCAATGTATCCGCATCACAATCACCGAAAGTACATACCGCAATCTATCAGCGCTGGCAGCTTCCCTGGCACTATGCGCTCTGCAGCCTAGAGGCCAGCCGTGTGCGCGAGATGCTGCGCAGCCTATGGAAAATTCAAGCCATAGGCTGCAATGTTACCGCACCCTATAAGGAACTGGTCTGCCAATATTTGCAAAGCCGTCATGACGGAGATATACAGCTGAATATCAGTTCCCAGGCCCAGAGGCTGGGATCGGTCAATACCGTAAAGATCAGCCCTAAAGGCTTATCTGGCTATAGCACAGATGGCCCGGGCTGGTGGCGCGCTTTCAGCCAGCAGTTTGCTGTGCGCAGTTTATCCGGACGAACCGTGCTGCTATTGGGAGCAGGAGGAGCAGCCCGCGCTCTGCTAGGCAGCCTTTTAGAGCACGGCGCGGAGCGGGTATTAGTGATCAACCGCACTCCCCAGCACGCCCTGAGCATGCTGTCAGCCCTAGATGACCAAAAACGCTGCCAATATATCGGTTCCCACTGGCAGGGCCAGCTGCCAGATGGTTCTGTCATTATCCAAGCTACATCCTGCCGAACAGACAAAAATTTAGCCGCATTATTTAACTGGCAGGGTTTATCCTCAGGGGTGATAGCCTGTGATCTGCTTTACGGAGACACTCCCAGCGCTTTCATGCGCCAAGCCGCCTCCTTAGGGCTACCACGACAGGATGGTATGGGCATGCTGCGCTGCCAGGCTGAGCTGGCAGTGCAGATATGGAAGGAGAGTTCCCCATGGGAATGTTAGCCAATCGCCTTGCGAAAAACCGCAAAAAGTTCGCCAAATGGGCCGCCCAAAATGGTATAGAGTCCTATCGCCTCTACCAGCAAGACATCCCCGAATACCCCCTAATCGTAGATATTTATCGCGACTGCGCCGCTATCTGGGCCAATAGGCGCAAACGCGACGAAACAGAGGCAGACGCTCAGCGCTTTCTGCAAGACGTGCTAAGCGAATGCTGCTCGGGATTAGGCATTCCAGCTGAACGCCTATTTCTCAAAAACCGCCGTCCTGGCGGTCAGTACCGCAAGCGCGATGAACAGCCGTATTGGCTGGATATCAACGAGCATGGGCTATCATTTAAAGTTAATTTATCTAGCTATCACGACACCGGGCTTTTTCTCGATCACCGCCCCACCCGGCGCTGGGTACGCGCCCAGGCAGCGGGACGGGACATGCTCAACCTTTTCTGCTATACTGGCAGCTTTACGGTCTATTCCGCGGCGGGCGGGGCAGCCAGCACGACTTCCGTCGATCTGTCTAGCCGCTATCTAGACTGGCTGGACGATAACTTAAGAGCTAACCGTTTGAGCGGAGAGCACCTGCTCATTCAGGCCGACGTCCGGCTCTGGCTGGAACGCGCTAAAGCTGAACGGCGCCGCTTCGATATAATCGTCTGCGATCCCCCAACTTTCAGCAACTCTAAGCGCACAGCCAATCTGTTCGACGTAACGCGCGATCACAGCTCTTTAATCAAAGCAGCTATGGAGCTGCTGCGCCCGGGAGGATGGCTGCTATTCAGTACAAATAAACGGGGATTCTCCCTGGATGCCGGGCTGCACAGGCGCTGGCACATCTGCGACATTACCGCCGAGACTACCGATCCAGATTTTGCAGGCCGCATTCACCACCAAGCTTGGCTGATCAGGCGCAAACGATTAGAGAATAATGCTGTATAATCAGCAATTAGCTAACTAGAGAACTATCTGAGCCCTCCTAAAGCTTCTTGTATGCTTTAAACAGTTGCTGGCTAGTACATTTTCAGTAACTATCTGATTAAACAGGATATTATCTATAAACAACGAAGCTTTTTAATTCTTGTTGAATAGACAGTTAATATTGCCCTCGTAAATGCTCGTATAGAGGGCAAAATTCGGTTTGTTTCCTACAGCCGAATTATTATTATGGAGGTCACCAACGGTGCCTATAGACAGTAAAGAGTTCGCCCGTGAAGTTGCGCGTCAGTACCGCGATTATGTAAATCCCGATTTAGCGCGGGTTATGCGCGTAACTGGCTTAGGAACAGTCGAAGATCACGCCAGCGGATGTTTTATCTGGGACAATGAAGGACGCCAATTTTTAGATATGGCCGGCGGTTATGGGGTATTTTGCTTAGGGCATTCTCACCCCAAAGTTATCGCCGCTGTCAAGCAGCAGCTCGAGCGCATGTCTCTTTCTTCTAAGGTTTTCTTTAGCCAAGCTCAGGCTCAGCTGGCTCAGGAACTAGCTCGGGTGACTCCTGGAGACTTGCAATATTCATTCTTTTGCAATAGCGGTACCGAAGCTGTGGAAGGCGCTTTAAAGATTGCTAGGCTGCGCACCAACCGCCCCGTGTTTGTCTGCACCGAAAAGGCGTTTCACGGCAAATCAACCGGCGGTTTAGCCGTCTCAGGACGTCCCAATTACCGCAAACCTTTCGAGCCGCTCATGCCAGAAGTTAGGCGTGTGCCTTTTGGTGACGCAGACGCTATGCGATCTGTTATGGATGAGCATGTAGCAGCGGTAATTATAGAACCCGTACAGGGTGAAGGCGGCATTAATGTGGCCCCAGACGGCTATTTATCTGCTTTGCGCGAAATTTGCACAGCCAATGGTTCTCTACTAATAGCTGATGAAGTGCAAACGGGATTTGGCCGTACCGGCGCGATGTTTGCCGTCAATCACTGGAACGTGGTTCCCGATCTCATGACCGTAGCTAAAGCTCTTAGCGGTGGTATTATTCCTATAGGCGCTGTTATAGGAACTAAAGATGTATGGCAGGCATTTAAAGGACGCCCGCTTATTCACACGTCCACCTTTGGCGGCAGCCCTCTGGCCTGCACCGCTGGCTTAGCCGCTCTCCAAGTTATTGAGGAAGAAGGCTTGGTTGAAAAAGCTCGGGTAAGCGGCCAATATTTCTTACATGAATTAAAGAATTTAGCTCAAGAATACCCGGATATTTGTGCAGAGGCCCGCGGTTTAGGCCTGATGCTGGGTATGGAGTTTACTGAAGAAAAATATGCCGGTTTAATCATTGCTGAACTTTCACGGCAAAATATCATCGCAGTTTACACTTTAAATCAGCCAAAAGTGATCCGTTTTGAGCCAGAGCTGGGAATCGAGCGCTGCCATTTAGACCGCACCATTGTCTGTCTTAAAGAAGCTTTGCAAAATGCCCGAGAATTTTTCACTGAGCGCTGATTCGATGCTGCAGACATCTCTGCACAGAAGTGGTTTTTTTCCGGAGGAAATATGACCTATATTGAAAGAAAACAGACGATTAAAGCACCGGTAGACGAAGTTTATAGAGTCGCCAGCAATATGGAAGAATACCCCGTTTTCATGCGCGATGTGCAGAGCGTAAAAATAGTACAGCGCGGCCAGAATTCCACTATTACCGACTGGGTAACCGATATTGACGGCACGGAAATTATGTGGAACGAAGAAGATCATTTTGATCGCGATAAACACATAATCGATTACCGATTAATTGATGGTGATTTAGACAAATTTGAAGGGCAGTGGCGCTTCTCATCTATTCCTGAAGGCACTGAAGTAACACTGACTTGTGATTTTGATTTTGGCATTCCCGAACTGGTGCACTTAATCGGCGACATTTTGGAGATTAAAGTAGGCGAAAACTGTGAAATGATGCTGGACGGCCTAAAGAATCAACTTGAAGGACAGGGCAATTAGGTGGATCGCTTCGGATTTCTAATTCACCCGTTGGGGATGCGCGATGTGGCCCGCCATTTGCCCAATGTGGCTGGAAAACGCTTACCTTTAGTGGAAAAAGTCTTGGAATGGACTCCTTCCTACCATGCTTCCCACATCACGGGGATACGTTCACAGTATGACGGCACGGAAATAGATGGGGATTTTTATACTGTTCCCCTTTTTCCGCATCAGATATTGAGTTTAGAGCGAGAGTTCGTTTTAGGCAAGATCATCGATGCCTGCAAATTAGCTCAGGATAATGGTGCCAAAATCGTCGGTTTAGGCGCTTACACCTCAGTTGTCGGTTCCGCCGGCATGACCGTAGCCAAAGCTATGGACTGCGCTGTCACCAGCGGCAATTCTTATACTGTAGCTACAGCTATTGAAGGAGCTACCACTGTCGCCAGACAGCTGGATATAGATATTCCCAGCGCCTCGGTAGCCGTTGTAGGTGCCACAGGCTCGATCGGCGGCGTATGTTCAAAAATGATTGCCAGTTTCGGAGTCAAGAAACTAAACCTCATTGCGCGCAGCCAAATACGTTTAGAGAACTGCGCCAAAGAACTGCACGAGCTATATCCGAAGACAGAGCTGGAAGTAACCACAGACATACCGCAGGGTATTCGCACAGCAGATATTATTATATCCTGCACTGCCTCGGGCGGCGATATTCTGCAGCCCAGCTACTTCAAGCCTGGCTGCGTGATCTGCGATGTGGCTGTTCCTCATGATGTTTGCCGCGAAGTTGCACATCTTCGCCCCGACGTGCTGGTCATAGAAGGCGGCGTCGTTGAAGCTCCGGGCCATGCCCAATTTAATTTTGATTTTGGTTTTCCAGAAGGCATCTGCCTAGCCTGTATGGCTGAAACCATGATCCTAACATTAGAAAAGCGCTTTGAAGATTACAGCATAGGGCGGGGATTGCATATAGAAAAAGTGCAGGAGATCAGCCAATTAGCCAAAAAACACGGTTTTCATCTGTCGGGATTCCGCGCTTTTGACGAGCCTATAACAGATGAGCGCATAGAACAGGTGCGCACGTTAGCCCGTGAAAGCAAACTTAATCGGAAAGTAATCTCCTTATGAAAACCATCGTCAGCGTAAGCGTGGGTTCGTCAGCTCGCGATCATGAAGTGCAGCTCAGCCTTATGGGAGAGCAGTTTGTGATTCGCCGCCAAGGCACTGACGGCGACTTCGCCAAAGCTTTGGATATGCTGCGCCAGCTCGACGGTCAGGTAGATGCCATAGGCTTAGGAGGTTTAGATATTTACCTGCGCTGCGGACGCGATAAATATGCCCTGCGCGACGGCAAAATCATGATGGATTCTGTCAAAACGACCCCAGTTGTAGATGGCAGCGGGCTCAAAGACACTTTAGAGCGCGCAACTGTCCAAAAACTGGAGAAAGACGGCCGTATAGCAATAAAAGGCCGCAAGGTTTTGCTCGTCAGCGCTATGGACCGCTTTGGTTTAGCCGAAGCTATTATACAAGCTGGAGCTAATGTAGTTTTTGGCGATATGATTTTTGCCATGGGTATAGACAAACCCCTGCATTCTCTCAATGAACTGTCGCATTATGCCAAGCTGCTTTTGCCAGATTTAAGCCAGCTGCCCATAAGTTTACTGTATCCGACCGGCAAAAAACAGAACCGTATTACTCCAAGCAAGCTTACGGAACCTTATTACCGCGAAGCTGAGATTATAGCCGGTGATTTCCATTTTATTCGCCAGCACATGCCATCCCGCTTAGATGGCAAAGTTATTCTCACCAACACCGTTACGTCAGCCGATATAGAGGAACTGCGCCGGCGCGGTGTAGCTTGGCTGGCAACCACTACTCCTGAGCTCCAAGGGCGTTCCTTTGGCACCAATGTTATGGAAGCGCTGTTTATATCTATCTTGGGCAAAAAGTGGGATGAAGTGGTTCCCGACGATTACTTACAGCTAATTCAAAAACTAAATTTCCAACCGAGGATTGAAAAATTGCAGTAAACCGTCAGCAGGCGGCTGCTGCTCAATGGGGAGGATAGCATGAGCAAAAATCCTGATATTGCCGAAAATGTTCACTTAACTGAAGAAGGCAAAGCCAAGTACGAAAAGGAGCTGGAAAATCTGCGCACTGTCAGGCGCCCGCAGGTATCTGAGCGCATCCGCACAGCCCGCGAATTCGGCGATATTTCGGAAAATGCCGAATACGAGAGCGCCAAGCAGGAACAAGCCTTTGTCGAAGGCCGCATCACCGAGCTGGAGAAATTGCTGAAAAACGCCATCGTTATCAAAAGCAGCGAAATTACCAACGATAAAGTTGGTTTCGGAAATGCAGTTACCGTACGCGACCTCAGCCTCAATGAAGAATTAAAATTCAGCATTGTCCCGACCAGAGAGGCCGACCCCCGCCACGGAAAAATCTCCAATGAATGTCCTCTCGGCAAGGCTATTATCGATCACCGCGTAGGTGACGAAGTGGTCGTGCGCACCGAAGATGGTCCCGTGACCTGGAAAATTATAGCTATCGAAATCAAATAAAGGCAGAAGAACCATGACTGAGACCAATAACCTATCGGCTGAAAACGAAGCTGTCAGCCTGCAAGAAGAGAACGACCAGCGTCAAATGCGCAGTGAGCATTTGGCTGCTTTATATGCCGCTCACAAGCATCCCTACGGTCAGGCCTTCGCGCGCACCTGCTCTATAGCGGAGATGGTGGACAAATACCAAGCTTTAGAGCCAGGAGAAGAAAAAGCGGAAGACATACTTCACTTGGCTGGGCGTATAAACAGCCGCCGCGGGCACGGAAAAGTCATGTTCATGGACCTCATCGATCGCAGCGGGCGTGTTCAGCTCTATTTCAAAATTAATACTTTAGGCGAAGAGAACTATAAAATGCTGGAATTGGTTGACCTTATCGATATGGTCACGGTTACCGGCTACCCCTTCCGCACCAAACGCGGCGAACTCTCTCTGCACGTCACAGCTTGGGAAGTTGCAGCTAAAGCTCTGCAGCCCCCGCCCGCTAAATTCCATGGCCTTAAAGATGTCGAAGTGCGTTACCGTCAGCGCTACGCCGATCTGCTCTCCAATGGAGACGTGCGTGAAGTATTCATCAAACGCAGCCGCATTATCTCTTCCATTCGCCGCTATTTAGATGCCCAAGGGTATTTAGAGGTAGAAACACCGATTTTGTCTCTGGTGGCAGGCGGTGCGGCAGCCCGTCCTTTCATAACTTTTCACAACGCCCTCAATGCGGAGATGTATCTGCGCATTGCTACTGAGCTGCACCTCAAACGCTGCATTGTCGGCGGTTTGGAAAAGGTCTATGAGATCGGGCGCATTTTCCGCAACGAAGGTATAGATACCACTCACAACCCGGAATTTACCACGATTGAGCTCTACGAAGCCTGGTCCGATTACGAAGGCATGATGAACATCACCGAAGGCATCATCGACAATGCCTGCCGCGAAGTGCTGGGACAGCATACGGTGACTATAAATGGCACAGAAATTAATCTCAAGCCACCCTATGCGCGGCGCACTATGGACAGTCTGCTTCAGGAATATGCTAATATCTCCATCGCGGAGCTGCGCCAGCCAGGCCGGGCACGAGAAAAAGCCTTAGAATTAGGCGTAAAATTAGGAGACCGTGAATTCACACTAGCTCACTACATTGATAAGATTTTCGAGGCTACCTGCGAGGAGCACTTGGTCCAGCCTACCTTTGTCATCGATTATCCCATTGAATTATCGCCTTTAGCCAAACAGCGCGAAGACGATCCCAGCATGACCTACCGCTTCGAGCTATTTGTCAACTGCCATGAGTTAGCCAACGCTTTCTCAGAGCTCAACGATCCCCGCGAGCAGCTGAAACGTTTTGAAGCTCAGCAGGCCCAGCGCGATCTCGATGAAGAAGCCCACCCCATCGATATGGATTTTATTCGCGCCTTGGAATACGGTATGCCTCCTACCGGAGGAATGGGAATGGGTATCGACCGTTTAGTCATGCTCTTAGCAGCCCAGGATTCGATTCGCGACGTGCTGCTCTTCCCGACTATGAAAGCCATAAAAAGTCTAGATAATTAGGAGGTTCTCATGAGCGAAGATAAAGCCAATACCTCGTCCAGCAATAAAGTCAAAATAGAAGCGGTTATTCTAATTGTTTTGCTCATCACAGCGGTAGCTCTGGGTATTCCCGCCTATCAGTCGTATACCCAGCTGGAAAAGGCCATCGCCGTTTTCCAAGAAGGTGATGAATGCCTGCACAATAACGATGTCAAAGGTGCCAAAGCCAAATTTACAGAGTGCATCAAGATTCATCCCCAGCTGCGCGGAGCTTACGAAGAGCTGGCCGCAATAGCCCTATTTGAAGAAAAAGATTTAGATCAAGCCTGCAAAATCTACGATGAGGCCCTCGTTGCGATTCCCAACAATTCCGATCTTTACGTTTCCTATGCCCAAATGATGTTCACGGTGCAGAACTATGAAAAAGCCCGCGATCTGGCCAAAAAAGCTGTTGAGATTGACGCCAACAATCCCCAAGCCACCAGTCACTACGATCTATTTGAGCGCATGACCAAAGATCCAGAGCTGCGCAAGAATCACCAGGACATCATTAATAAACAGGGAGGTGCCAGAGCTTCCATGATGCCAGGCGCTCACCACCATGGTGGCCCTGACAGCGATGCTGATCACGCTCAGGGTGCCCCAGGACTCGTTCCTGCAGCTGCTGCCGGTAATCCTGCCCAGACGGCCTCTCCCGACGCTGCCAAATCAGCTCCCGCTGAGACCAGCAGCGCTGCCCCACAAGCGGTGCCCGCCCAATAGAATATGCGCACTCTCGCATGAGCGAGAGCGCGCATAGCAAATACTATATTTGATATATTAAAGAGCCTGTGAAAAAATGAGCATTCATTTTTTCACAGGCTCTAACAATTAACAGTCCAATGGGGCTAGCGTCCTTGAGATATTTTCTCTTAACGCTAATGAAACGGCATTATCTCAATTGCTTTGTACCCAATTCATGCGATCGACAATTGTAGGAGGCTCATAACGGAATCCATCTTTCAGGCGATCAGCTTCACGCCTAATCGAAGCTAAAAGCGCAGGCCCTATTACCAAACTAGCGGCACGCTCGAGCATATTTTGATTTTCCTTCAGCTTATTGCGCAAGTCCCGCATTTTGGCGACAACTGCCCGGTTAGAATCGCTGATATACTTTTCCATAGCCCACATGACTCCGGCACCGTATTTGCGGATTGTACTGGTCTCGCGTTCCAGGCGGCGGCGCACACGTGCATCCGCACAGTTATGGAAGTTTTTCCATCCCTTGAACATAGTGTTGATAACGCGAAATACGCTGGGGCCGTTGACGTCGAAATCGGCCTGGAACGCTCTCAGCAATATTTCGCCTGACTGTTCCGGAGTGATATGAGGATGATGGAAATTAAAGCGATATTGCCCATGAATATCAGCCAAGTCGCAGTTTTCCAGCATGGTGCCTTTTTCGCTCTGCTCCTTATACAGAGGAGTTCCCGGCAAAGGTGTATATAGCATAAACTGATGGAAGTCGGTATTGTGCTTGACAGCGCGCTCTATCACTTTGTCGATGTTGTCCATCGTATGATTTTCCAAACCGATAATGCTGGAGCCCAATACTTTGATACCATGTTCCTGCAGCTCTGGTATATATTCCAGACTGTTGAAATTATTGAGTTTGGCATACTGGCTGTCTTCGCCTTCCAACCCCATCCACAGCCAGGAGATACCCAGCCCCATCAGCTGTTCCCAGGTGTATTTGCGCAAAGCGTTGGCAGATGAGAAGACATATAAAGACCAGGACTTGTCATAACGCTTCATTAAGTCTAAGAGTTCCAAGGCGCGGTCGCGGTACAGCAAAAAGTTTTCGTCCATGATAAAGAACGACTGCGTGCCGATACGCTCTTCACAGCCGCACATCAGATCGAAAATTTCTTTGCCGGTACTGAAAAATTCAATAGAATGTCCTTTACCGCCAAAAAGCGCAGAAGTAGCGCAAAAATTACAGCCCATCGGGCAGCCTACAGCGGGAATTAAAGTCGCTGCCGTATCTTTGGGAACAGTAGGGAACGAGATGCCAAATAAACGCATACCGAAACCGGACAGAATATCGGGATGAATAATCTTGGCATCTTCATCCTGCCCCAAATAATGGCGGAACCAGCAGACGCCTTCGCCGCGCACGATATGATCGGCATCAATTCTATCCGCCAAATCCGGCAGAGAAGCTATATGCCCTCCTATTACTATGGTGCTATTAGGAGAATGTTTGCGAATTAATTCGCACATCTTAGCTACTTTGCCGATATTGGCAACAATGCTGCTGATGCCCACGATATCGTAATCACCTAGCTGAAGTTCGCGGACAAAACGCTCCTGTGTAGGAAAATCCAGCAGAGTCGAAGGGGCATCTATATTGCGCTGGATTAACATCAAACCGCTGGAACGGTGAAACATGCGCAGAGAAAACGGTCCCTGAACGCGGGTTACTTGGTTATGGTAAAGTTCCATGGGATTGATGGAACGGCTGCCGTACTCATCGTCTTGAGCGTACGGACCAAATACTGACGTTAACAATACTTTGGCTTGGGTCCCTTTAGGATGCACGGGACGCTCCGGCCCGTGAGCAGATTCTGTTTGCATGGTATAAACCATTCCTATAAAGAATATTTATATTAAATAAAAATTACGATCTCTCGCAAATTGGCTGATAGTATTGTTTATCTATTCTTAAGATTCCTGCCTATTCACTAATCCTCAGAACGCGCCCAAGCGTCATGATCCTCCATTTCTTCGCTTACTTCTGGCGCTTCTCCCAGTTCATCTTCGTTCCATTCGCTTTCCTGTAGCCAGGTTTCTTCGTTGCCCTCATCTTCACGCTGAGCGGCCATAGCTTCCATAAAGCTGCCGTCAAAATCGCTGATCAAATCGCGCAAACGAATTAAGTGCATACGGGTATAGGCGAGATCGTCGAATACGGAAATGCTTTGCTCATTAGCTTCTGCTGAACTTCTCGGGTTCTCAGGGTCCTCTGGAGGTGTGTCCTCACCCAAAATTCCCATCTGTTCCCGCTCCTCACTGTCTGCAGTAAGGCATTTCAAACGTTTTGTGTACAAGTCTTTGGCGCACATCATAACTTCAGCCAAGCGATACGCTACACTTTCTCTGTCTTTCGTGTTCAGAAAGTCTTCCATATCGAGACGGTGCTTAATTAAATTGACGATAGCTACCGTAGTCTGACATTCTTCACTGGTCTCGTCCTCAGCTTCATCAAGACCAGACTGCAGCATATTGTCTTCCATAGCAAATTCTCCACTGCTGTAATAAAATAATAAACTTATTATATATAGTAATAAATATTCCAGCTGAACCGTGTATCTCCCCTTCTATGCTCTCCTTGGGCATGTTTAGCCACTGTTTCGGCAAGGTCATTTAGTTGAGGCTCTACCCCTTCATGTCCTCAGCTTTACCCCTATTCCCCCAACTGTCTTGGGCACCCCTCTGTCGCAGCTGCGACTTCTTCCCCTCTCATCCTTTAGGGGGAGTCAGATAGTTTCGCAAGTTAGCTGATCGCTAACTAAATG